>NZ_AENN01000015.1:0-502470 GCF_000183205.1 Eremococcus coleocola ACS-139-V-Col8
TGAGTCTTAGCATTTGTATTAATTTCAGGTTTTGAGTCTTCTTTTTTACTATCATCTTTTTTAGTTTCTTCCGGTTTACTAGGTTCAGTATTATTGGTTGAAACTTTAAGCACTTGACCAGGCTTAATGATATTAGAAGATAAATTATTTAAGGCTCTTAATTCAGGAATACTAATACCATACTTTTTGGCAATTAAATACAAATATTCGCCATGTTTTACAGTATGAGTATTAGCTGTTTGGTTAATCTGATTGCTATTAGAAGTTTCAGAGGCGGCAGCAGCATCATTATCTGTAGAATTTGTGGATTCTTGAGTGGTTCCAGAAACTTTAAGTACTTGGTTAGGATGAATTAACTCACTCGTTAAGCCATTTAAAGCTTTAAGTTGAGCGACTGTCATTCCGTATCTACGAGAAATGAGTCCTAATGACTCCCCTTTTTTCACCGTATAAGTTCCTGTCGATTGATTTCCGTTATTTTGTTGATTAGAAAGATCTGAGCCAGATTGCTTTATAATTTTAGAAGCTTCATCTTCAATATCCTTAATATTATGATTTGAATTTTTAGAATCTTCGAACAATATTTGGTCATATTGGGTTAGATTATACATGCTAATCAGGTTATTTAATTTACCACCATAACGAGTATCCGTAGCATAACGTCCAGTTAAATGAGCGGTGGCATCCTTGTAGGAATTTGTATTTGAAAAACGAGCACCTGCATAATATTCCCTGCGCCAGGTTGAATCTTTACCTGTTAAAACATTCGCATAGTCTAACAAGGATTGCATATAACTTGGATATGCTTTAAATTTGGCTTTAACTCCTGAATAATTTCCTGTACCATCATCTTCCAGAGTATCCAGAGCAACCGAATTACCGTTATACGATCCTTTTACGCCAAATAAATTATAGTTAGGAGCTTTTGATAATTTAGAATTTCCCCAATTAGATTCCAAAGCTGCTTGGGCAATCATAACGGATGGATATAAATCATTCGCTTTTGCAATGGACTTAGACGATTCTGCAATCATAGCAATGAACTCTTGTGGACTATAATTATCAGACTTCAACTTAGTGACTACTTGAGTTGTTGCTCTTTCTTGATTAGCTACTACTTGTGAATTTGATTTTGCTTGCGGTGTAAAGTATAAGACGGTTCCAACAGGAATATTATATGAGCTCAGATTATTATAAGCCATTAATTGGTCTAGGGTTAAACCATTATTTCTTGCGAGTGAATATAAGGTATCACCTTGTTTTACTGTGTGTGAAGCGGAAGTTGGATTTGAAAGAGAAGTTTGATTTGAAAGATTGGAAGTATGTTGAGAATTTTCAGCTGGCTTAGCTAATGCGCTTTGAATAGATTCAATTTCAACAGCATCTATTTCAGGCGTAACTTCTTGCTTTTCATTGTCAATATTTAAACTAGATTCAATTTTTGAAATTTCGTCAATTTCTTGACTAGTAACGAGACTTTGATCAGAACTGTTGGCTTCTTGAGCTAGCACAAAATCAGCAGATTGCATGGTGATGGCCATTGCTAAGAGCGAGGTTGATAAAGCAACCCATTGTCCTTTTCGTTTGTGTAAAAGCTTGCGTTCCAAAGGGCACACTCCCCCTATCTATAAATTTTCACAATTAATTCTAACATTCTTTATCCTTGACTGTATTTCAAAACCATTACAATATGACTACATTGTAGTGATATATAAGAATTGCAACATAAAAAAGCGCCCAAGCGCTTTTTCTAATTATAAGTTATCCAATAAATTCTTTAATTTCTTCAATTGGCATTGAAGAATCACATTTTACCTTTACTTCTCCTTGTTTAGCCACCAAAAATCCTGGGACTGTTTTAATATTGTATTTATCACGAAATTCAGCTAAACCTTGATCTGCTTTATTTTCAGAATTGACAAAAAGAATTTCTTGATTACTTTCATCAATTATTTCTTTTAATTTCAGGATAAATTTACGACAATATGGACAAGTTGGACGACCAACAAATACTGGCTTTTCTTTGTCTGCTGCCAAATATTCCCCTGCTTGATTAGCTGTAACAGTCTCAAATGATTTATTAATTATTTCCATGAACTCTACTTCATTAATACTCATCTATATTCCTCCTATTTGTAATAAGTATAAGACAAATTATGGCTTAATAAAAATATTCTGCTCATGGCCTTAATCTAGATGTAGGTGTTCTATATTTTTTTTATGACGATATCTTTGAATTAAATCAGGAATTAAAATTATCACACCAATTACCACGAAAGTAATGGCTATTAGGTAGGCCGCACGACTCTCCCCTGTATCAGGTAATTTAAGCGAAGATTTTGAAGCCGACTTGTCTTCTTTTTTAGGAGACTTTTTGGCTTTATTATTATTTGAATCAGCTAATGTTTTGGCCTTAGATGGTTTGTTTGATTCATGACTACTAAGTTTATCTTTGATTGCTTGTAATTGCTGATTACGAACCGACCTCTTATTACTAGATTCATCATCATTAATTTCTTGAGGATTTTCCTGAGTTGAGCTATGGTCTGTGCTACCACTTTCTTCATTAGCTATCACTTTGCCCTCAATCACTCGATTGATATATTCATCATAAAACCCTGTGCTTGTAAAATCATTTGCGACCCACTGACTAGTTTGGTCATCATAAAATACTAATTTTATTTGATATTTACTTTGAAAAGTTTGAATTGCTTGTAAACTTTTTTCTTGGTCTAAGTTATTAGAATTTAAATATTGAAGTAATATCTCTTGGATTTTTATAAATACTTCCCGATTAATTTGAAAAAAGTAATGAAACTGATCCTCTTTTAATTGAATAATTTCATGATATGCCTGGTTATACCGATGGTCATCTTGATCATCAAGATAATATCTCTGCGCAAAATGAGCTAAGCTTTCTATGTCTGATAAGGATAATTCGCGGGCATAGGAATATTCATAGTATGCATTTTGATCTAAACGGATGAGTTCTTTACCTTTTAAAATTTTATCCAACTCTTCTTGACTCATAAATAAATTAAAAATTTCGTAAATTTGCTGAAAACTAACTTTACTATAAGCTTTGGGAACAATAGCTTGCATTGTTTGATCTAGATTGACTAGGATATCTTCTAAGGAGCCATTGTTTGTATCAAAAATTATTCGCTCGTCCAGTTTAAATGGAACAGAATAAGCGTAGAGTTCACAAGCGTTGTTTTCACTTTGTTCTTGATTTATATAACTTGATTGATTTTCTAATTCCTCTAGTCGATATATAGCTTGATTATATTCATCTTCAATGAGTTTTTGCTGGTGAACTAGATAATCGATTTCTGCTTGAACTTCGCTAAGATAGGTCTGCCATTCTTGCACACGACTATCTTGGACTAAATATTTTTCTTGACTTGATGCATCGAGTTCAAGAAAACCTGTTTGTTCCTGACTTAATTCATCATAGACCGTCTCAAGGATGTGGTCTAAGCCTGCTTGGGCAGCTTGTCGAGAATAGTCAGGGTTTTGTTCAAGATCTTCAATCGCTAAGGTTATTTCATTATGTTGGTTTACTAAGTTCGTTATTTCTGTTTCTAAGGTTTTAATTTCACTGCTTGCTTGATTATCTTGATAAACATTTTCTCTCTTCTGATTAAAAAAATTTAAACAGTAATCTTTATCAATCGCTTTCTCTTGAATATGTTGCGTTAACCGATAGGGCTTAGGAACCTGATTTATATTTTCTTGAGCATTTATATTATTCGTTATGAATGATGAAGTTATTAAAAGACTTAAACTAAAACTATATATTTTTTTCATGGAACACCTCCTATGTATAAATACAAAAATAGGTGGTAATTCCTTTTATTTAATTAAAAAAGCTCAGATTATTAATCTGAGCTTTAAGTTTTATTTAATCCAAATATTCAACGACCTGAACTTTATTTGTATAAGTCTGCATCCGATATACAAAATCATCAAAATATGCTTGGGCATCGGCTAAACCATAGTCTGCTCCGTCTATCAGTGCAACCACTTGTCCTGTATAGTCGCTGTAAGAGCCAGCATTATAGGTAGGCATAAGCCGTAATCGATCAATCTTACATTCTTTAGTTTCTTTATTAAAGGCATATCTTACTTCAATAATGCTACCTAATTTATTTTCTATATTTACTTGACCACTGATGAAATTACCATGGGAAAAAATCCCAGCTTGGCTCTCATTATAATTAATAAATGGTTGGACTACATGAGGATGCCCTCCCAGTACGAAATTGGCACCAGCATCCCGAGCTAAACGAAAGGTTCTTAGTTGGTAATCAGCCGGTAAGTATTCATATTCCTCGCCAGTATGGAACATAACCATGGTAATATCGGTTTGGTCGGCTAATGCTTTAATTTCTTGGGGAAAGATATCCTCATCAATTAAAGAGAATAAATAGCCTTGGTCTTCTGAAATAGTGTTCCCATTTGCATCTCTAGCATAAGAAAGAAAGCCGACTTTGGCCCCTTTACTTTCAATAATACGGGGCTTTTGTGCATCTTCCCAACTCTCATAGGAGCCCACATACATCATATCTCTGGCTTTTAAGGCTTGAATTGAGTCATAAGCCCCTTCTGCCCCCCAATCGAGAGTATGATTTGTTGCGTTGTTAACAATGTCTACTCCGACATGTTTCAGACTATCAATAATCTCAGAAGGAGCATTGAAGGTCGGATAGCCCGCAAGGGGCAAATGGTCTCCTGCTGCAATCACTTCAAGATTTGCTGTAGTAATATCAGCATTTTCAAGGTATTTTTTACTGGTTCAAACATATAATCAAAATCAAATCCATCCTCAGTTGCGGCAGCTTCATAAACATCAGTATGAATTAAGATATCGCCAATGGAACGAATAGTAATATATTCGATATTTTTATCTTCAGCAAAAACTATTTGTGGGCTCAGCGTCATTGATACAAGCATAAATATGCAGAAAGATTTAATATATTTTTTCATAGAAACTCCTATTCTATTTCAATTAAAAGGTCACCAGCAACAATTTGTTCTTTTTCCTGACAATGAATTGCTTTAATATGGCCTGCTTTTGGAGCTCGAATTGCAGTTTCCATTTTCATAGCCTCTGTTATCATCAAAACTTGATTGGATTCGACCGCTTGGCCTTGTTTAACTTCTATTTTATATACACTTCCTGGCATTTGAGCCCCAATATGGTTAGGATTTTCTGAATCTGCTTTAGGTCGAACTTTAAGGCCTGTTTGAGCATTCTGATCTTGAACTATGACTTGTTCAGGCATGCCATTTAAATTAAAGTAAACGGGCCGTTGACCGGTTTCATTGACAGGTCCGATGGAAGTCAATTCAATTAAGAGGGTTTTGCCCTCTTCTAAGACTACTGCAATTTTCTCATAGGGTTTAAGACCATAGAAGAAAGTTGGGCTGTCTAAGACAGTGACTTGTCCATATTCATCTACAAACTTGAGATAGTCTTTGTAAACTTTAGGATATAGTGCAAGACTCAATAAGTCATGGTCTTCTATCTCATTATAAGCCTGTTGGCTTAAACTTTGACGAGCTGCTTCAAAGTCATAATCGTCTAATAATGAACCGGGTCTAGCCTCACTATAAGTTTGTCCTTTGAGGACTAGTTGGCGTAAGGCTTCATTCATGCCTCTGGCTGGTTGGCCAATTTCACCTTTGAAAAAGGATACCACTGAATCAGGGAAATCTAATGTCTTTCCTTTTTCAAATAAAGAATCTTCATCCAATTTATTTTGTACCATGAACAAAGCCATATCCCCCACTACTTTTGAAGAAGGAGTGACTTTGACTATGTCTCCAAATAGAAGATTGACTCGATGATACATTTCCAATACTTCATCGAATTGGTCGCCTAAATTCATAGACTGGGCTTGCATTTGAATATTTGAGTACTGACCGCCAGGCATCTCATAGTCATAAACCTTAGTCCAGGCAGATTTTAAATTTGATTCAAAGGGTTGATAATAATTACGGGTTATTTTCCAATAATTACTTAAAGACTCATTGGCCTGAGTATCGATTTTTAGCTGACGATCATTGCCTTGGCGGGCATAGAATAAACTATTCGTATTTGGTTGTGAATTTTGTCCAGACAATGCGGCATTTGCTGTATCCACAATATCAACGCCAGCATCAATGGCCCGTGAATAGGTCATAATTCCATTACCAGTAGTATCATGCGTATGGAGGTGAATCGGCATTTTGACTTCTGATTTTAAAGCTTTAATCAATTGATAAGCGGCTTCTGGTTTCAAGAGGCCTGCCATATCTTTAAGGGCTAGAACATGAACACCTTGTTTTTCGAGCTCTTTAGCTAATTTAACATAATAATCTAAGGTATAAACTTTAGACCGATTTGGATTCAAAATATCACCGGTATAGCAAATGGTCCCTTCGACCAGTTTGCCAGTTTCTAAGGCCTTTTCAATTGGTAATTTTAAGGACTCTAACCAATTTAAAGAGTCAAAAATCCGAAAGACGTCAATACCTTGTTTGGCAGATTCCGCAATAAAAGTCGCCACCAAATTGTCGGGATAATTTTTATACCCTACGGCGTTTGAGGCTCTTAATAACATTTGAAAAGGGATATCTGGAATTGCTTGTCGTAGGACTTGTAGACGTTGCCAAGGGCTTTCTTTTAAAAAGTTATACGCCACATCAAAAGTTGCCCCACCCCACATTTCTAGAGAAAAATAATCTTGCATAGTTTCGTTCATAAATGGAGCCACTAGCAACATATCACTTGTTCTTAATCGAGTTCCTAACAATGACTGGTGGGCATCCCGTAAGGTTGTGTCCGTTAGAAGGGGTGTTGACTCAGCCAAAATCTTCTCTACAACAGCTTGGGGACCAGCTTGATCAAGTAAATGTTTATATGATTGCTCTTGATGTTTATGACGTAACCAACGTTTACCTGGCCGATCCAAAGATTCTTTATGGAGTTGATACTGATGTCCTTCAACTTCGGGGACGATTCGTTTAGGAAAATCAGGTTTTGTTCCCTTTTTAATCCCTGGAAATCCATTAACTGAGACGTTGGCAATATATTTCAATAACTGAACGCCACGATTTCTTGGCGGAACAAACTCAAAAAGTTCTGGGTGATTATCAATAAAAGTGGTATCAAAATCACCTTGATTAAATTCAGGGTGTTTTAAAATATTCTCTAAAAAACGAATGTTGGTCTTGAGTCCAACCAAACGAATCTCACTCAAAGCACGTTGCATCTTTTCAATAGCGCCCTTCTTAGAGCGAGAATAAGAAGACACCTTAACTAATAAGGAATCGTAGAAGGGAGAAATCTGAGCCCCACCATAAGCATCCCCAGCATCAAGGCGGATACCAGCACCACCTGGTGAGTGGTATCCAATAATCTTACCAGAATCAGGGGAGAAGTTATTGAGCGGATCTTCCGTGGTAATTCGACATTGAATGGCAAAACCTTTTGCCTGAATGTCAGTTTGATGCGGCATATGGATGGCAGGCCCGAACAAGTCTTCTCCATCTGCGATCAAGATTTGACTTTTAACAATATCAATTCCAGTAATCAGTTCTGTCACCGTATGCTCAACTTGAACTCGTGGATTCACTTCGATGAAATAATAATCATCACCTGCTACTAGAAACTCGACCGTTCCTGCATTTTCATAACCAATATGGTTCATTAATTGTAAAGCCGCACGAGTCAATTTATCCCGCATACTTGGAGACAAGTTAAATGAAGGAGCGATTTCCACGACCTTTTGATGGCGCCGTTGAATTGAACAGTCGCGTTCAAATAAATGGACCAGGTTTCCATGTTGGTCGCCAATAATTTGGACTTCAATGTGTTTTGGATTTTCTACATATCGTTCCACATAAATAGAATCATCGCCAAACGATGTTTTGGCTTCTGATTTGGCTCGGTCATAAGCTTGTTCAAGTTCGTCGGCTTGACGAACAATGCGCATCCCCTTACCACCGCCGCCATTGACCGCTTTAATCATTATTGGATATCCATGTTCTTGAACAAAGGATTTAACTTCTGATAAGGACGCCACGCCTCCTTGAGAACCAGGAATTACAGGTAAATCAGCAGCTAGAGCAGTTTCTCTTGCTTGAGTTTTATTCCCGAACATTTGCAAATGTTTTACTTGAGGTCCAACAAAAATAATTCCCTCTTCAGCACATCTTTGGGCAAACTCTTGATTTTCTGATAAAAAACCGTAACCTGGGTGAATTGCATCCACACCTTTTTCCTTTGCTAAGTTTATAATCCCTTCAATATCAAGATAGGCCTCAATGGGACCTAAATCCTCACCAATTAAATAAGAATAATCGGCCTTTTGTCGGTGTAAGGCACCAACATCTTCTTTAGAATAGATTGCAATGGTCTCAATGCCTAGTTCGTGACTTGCCCTGATAATCCGGGTAGCAATTTCGCCCCGGTTAGCAATGAGTAATTTGTGGATTTTATTCATAATTTCCTCCTATCGGGCCTTCGGTCCATTTCCTAATTGTAAACAATTATAGCATAGTATCCCTTTGCATTATCACTAATAAATCGGTAACTGGTAAAAAGGAAAAAATATTCCCTAACTAATTTTCTTCTTGGATAAAATCAGTTACTTCTTAAGTAACTTAGAAAGTCAATAATCTAAGTTAATTCTTTAAGAATGGAATGTTTTATTTTTCTTCAATTAAGAATGTTTTTTTATAAGGTCCGCAAACTTATTTGATTCTTCAAGACCGTAGGCGCCAACATGAATTTTTGTTCTTTTTTTCTCTTGTCCTAGCAAGAAATCTATATGTTCTTGACTTAAAGAGACATCATCACTTAGTCGTAAATCATCAACTTTAAAAGGAACACTAGTTAAAATAATTTGATCAAGATGTAAGCCATCTTTAACGAGGTCTTTTAATTTAGTGATGGAAGGAAAGACTAGCATGATGGTTTGATGCTTATCTTTTAAGAGTGGTAATTTAGTAATGGCCTGTTCTTGAGAATAATACCGACACTGAACATCACCAGCAATTGCCACTTCGATAAGTCCTTGTTTGAGCTTATCATTTACTAATTCATTATCCACGATAATGATTAGTTGTCCTTGAAATTCATGAAACCAACGTAAGCCAATTTGTCCATGGACATAATGGTCATCAACTAAAGCGATTATCTGCTTGGACATTTCTGCCCCTCCTTTTATTATCATTAACTTGCCAAATCATAATACAAAAACATAAAAACTGCAATATTTAGTCATGAGAATTGTCACCATTACTTATCTTTTATAGTATACTAGTTATAAGAATTAAGGATAAGGAGTATCAAATATGTTTCGTTTAACAAATCAAGTGAGTCAAAATCCCTTATTTACTGCCTTTGATATTGAAAAGAACAAATTAAACCATGTAAATGGACGTTTGATGGTTCTAAATAAAGCGAAAAGTCAAATTCTTTTTCGATTTGACCATCCAGTTAATTTAATCGAAGACAAAGGCTTGGCTTTGTTAGTTATAACTGATAACCCCCATGATCCTTCTAGCTTTCGTAAATATATCTTGAAAGGTGCGGTTCAAATCCGTCCTGGTAACTACTTTAATATTTTAGCCTTATCACAAACTAGCCAAGTCCTTCTCCTTCCCCAACAGAAAGACCATCCCCAACAAATTAAATTAGACTTTATTTTTGCAAGTAATATGGATTTTGAAGGACAGGTTCATTATTTTATGCCGCTTTCAATGACCTATGAATTTATCCGCGAGAATGAATCTTTAGTAAACCCCTTCCCCAATTTTTGGCATCTTTTAATCCTTGATCATGGTCAAATAACTTTAAAGCATAATCAGATGAATTTATCTCTTAATGATTCCCAATACGTTTTTTTACCACCTAACCAAGATTACAATTTGTTGGGTGTATCTAAACAAAGTTCTTATATCCTCCTACCCTTTACCAGCAAAATAGACTACCACTTTGATTCTGGAAAAATATTGACATTGAATCAAGTAAATAAGGACCTTATCCAGGAAATTATTGACTTACTTGCTTTATCTGCTCTTGACTATTTACAAAAAGCTAAAGTCTTCGCTCTATTCCAACTTGTTTTTATCAATCTCATTTCAAATAAAAATGAGAGACAAATTTTAAATAATACGACTAAGATGAAAGAAAAATCTGATAATAAAGCCTTTGAACTCATGGATACCTACATTAAACAAAATCTAGATAAAAACATTCAAGTAGCAGATCTAGCCAATTTATTTAAACTATCTCGGTCTACCCTCCAACAACTCTTTAATACCTATGTTAATATGACCCCCAAGCAATATATTAACCATTTACGTTTAAGTGAATCTAAGCGACTTATTCGTGAGTCTACTTTGTCTTTATCAGAGATTGCGTTGCAACTAGGGTTTGGATCTATCCAGTATTTTTCCCGTGCCTTTTCCCATGAATTTGGTATGAGCCCTTCCGCCTATGCCAAACAAAAATTTCAATGAGTTCATTCAAAAATTAAAATCAAGAAAAAAATAGACTATGTTCCTTTCACTGTAGAGGTGAACCGGACATAGTCTATAAAATTTATCTATGCTTATGCTAACTTAGCTAATAAATCTGGGCGGAAGCCATTAAAAGCAGGCTCATCATCTGCTTCAACAACTGGAACAGATTGAAAACCAAGGGCTTGGACATGTTCTAGTGCACTGGCATCTTCAAAGATATCAACGGATTTATAAGAAATTCCTTTATCATCTAAATATTTCTTTGTAAAATTGCATTGCATACAATTTGGTTTTGAATATACGGTAACCATATTTAATTCCTCATTTCATTAAAAATACTATAGTAGTATTTTAGCTTATTATGCAGAACTAAACAAGATGTATGGTTTAATTAGGTTAAAAAACACAATATATAGGGCACTTCTAGTGTTAAAACCTATTAGCACTAGAAGTAATCCATAGATTATGTAAGAAAGTTGTTATCAATTTTAATTCTATTCTTCACTCGTATTCAAGTTTTCTAATTCTTCATAGAGATCCGTCGTACTTAAATGTGTTATCTCATCCCTTTGATGGGAATTGACAATCCGGCCCCGGTGTAAGACCAAGATTTGATCAGCATACTTAATGGCATCAGCTAAGTGGTGGGTAATCATTAAGGTCGTTAAGTGAAAATCCCGCACCATAGTCTGGGTAATTTCCATGACTTGCCGGGCCGTCCGTGGATCTAGCGCAGCAGTATGTTCATCTAATAATAGAAGTTCTGGCTGTTTTAAAGTCGCCATTATTAAAGAAATAATTTGCCGTTGTCCTCCTGATAAGAACTCAATCGGAACATCGAGGCGATTTTCAAGGTCTAAATGAAATTTACTTAAATAATTAGCTAAGTCACTTTCCTTCTTTTTTGATAATGATAAAGCTAAACCGCGTTTTTCTCCCCTCTTCTCAGCCAATACGAGGTTTTCGAAAACAGTCATCCGTGGTGCCGTACCATGACTGGGGTTTTGGAATACTTGGCCAATTTTTGAGACAACTTTAGAAAGTGACATTTGATCGATTCTTTGGCCCGAAAGATAAATTTCTCCACTGTTAATATCAATTTGCCGGGTCAAAGCATTAAACAAGGTCGATTTACCCGCGCCATTCGTACCAATAATAGCAGTAGTAGACCCTTCTTCGATGGAAAAATTAACTTGGTCTAGAGAGGTAATAAGGCCCCCCGTTTTACGTTGGAAATTTTTGCTCACATTCTTAAAAATTACATGTGCCATTAGGCTTGCCCCTTTCTTTGTAAGCTATGTGGTAAGAAATAGCGAAACTTGGGTAAGGCTAAAAATACAGCTAAGACAAGGGCTGAGATAAGTTTGAAATCATTAGGATTTAAGCCCAATTGTAGGACAAATACCAAAATCAGACGGTATATAATTGCGCCCAAGACAATTGATATTAGGCGCACGAATAAAGTGACTTGTTTAGATAGTAAGAGTTCACCAATTACAATTGAAGCAAGAGCGATAACTACGGTGCCCGTCCCCATAGAAATATCAGTAAATGAGTTATCTTGTGAAATTAAAGCACCCGCTAAGGCGATTAGACCATTCGCAATCATTAGAGCTAAACAGGTCATAGATTTAGTTTTTATTCCGATAGATTGTGCCATCTTGGGGTTATCCCCCGTAGCGATCATGGCTTGACCAAGGTCAGTTCGGAAAAAGAATTGTAGGGCTAAAATTAGGATTAAACTGATTAAGAGACCAATAAAGAGTCGTTGGTAGTTTATATCTTCGATCCATGAAGCAATTAAACTATAAATCGTTTCTGAACCTCGGTAAGAGGCATTAGGTCGTCCCATAATCCGAAGATTAACCGAATATAAGCCTGTCATGGTTATGATTGATGCCAAAAGATCAGGTATATCAAATAAGGTGGTTAATAGGCCTGTCACTAGGCCAGCTAGCATCCCGAATAAAATAGATACCACTAGAACCAAAATCGGATGCATGCCCTGACTGGCAAACATAACGGAAGCAGCCGCTCCAATCGTAAAGGAAGCTTCAGAAGTTAAATCAGTGAATCTTAAGATTCTGAAGGAAATATAGAGTCCCATACCCATAATTCCCCAAAGAATCCCTTGGATTAAAGCAGAAAAATAAATAGTCATTCTTACTCACCTGCCACTGAGGTGACTTGGTCTTTTATTTCACCTGGCACCTTTAAGCCCAATAATTTAAGCGAATCTTCATTGACTAATACCTTGTAATCCTCAATATATTCGATGGGTAGTTGACCAATTTCTTGGCCACCTAAAACCTTACCTGCAAATTCAGCCGATTTTAGACCAATATCTTTTTGTTTAATTGCGGTACCTGCCACCGCTCCAGATCCAATCATTAATTCAACCGGTGAAAAAATCGGTTTTTTAGCTCGGTCTGTTACTGAAATGAGTGAGTCAAAGGCAGAGGCGATGGTATTATCAGAACCAATAAAGATTAAGTCTGTTTCATTAGCTAGTTTCTCAGCCACTGTCTGCATATCTAAGGCAGAAGAAATAGCTTGGACTTGCACCTCGAAACCTTGGCCTTCAGCAGCTTTTTGAGCTTTTTCAATTTCTGCCTTGGAATTGTCTTCTGAAGAAGAATAAATCATGCCTACTTTTTTAGCGTCTGGGACCATGGTCTTAATTAATTTAAACTGTTCTTCCATAGGAATTTGGTCGGAAATTCCTGAGATGTTAGCTCCAGGTTTTTCTAAAGAATCAATTAAATTAGCTGCCTCAGGATCAGTAATACCAGCTAAGATAATTGGAATATCAGAGGTCGCATTTTGTAAGGCTTGAGCCACGGGCGTTGTAATCGCAAAAATTAAATCAGGTTTTTGAGACGTTACTTGCTGAGAAATAGTGGTTAGTAAGTTCATGTCCCCTTCTGCATTTTGAAAATTTATATCAAGATTTTCTCCTTCTTTGTAGCCTTGGTCAGCAAGACCCTCGATAACACCTTCATGAATTTGATCTAAGGAAGGATGTGAGACTAATTGAACAATTGCAACAGATAAATGGTTATCCTCTGCTGAAACAAATGAAGGGAGACTCATCAAGACAAGACATAAGGCCAATAATAAGCTCATTAATTTGGATATTTTCATTTTAATCCTCTTTCTATTCTATGAACGCAAAGAAAAAAAGCTAGCACAATCTATGTGTTAGCTCAAAATAACTTATGGGGGCTACCACATAGAATTCATAAATCTACGTGGTAAACGAAATAGCCACATAGATACAACTGCAGTCAAACTGGGTTGTATCCATGAATATGCTCCATGTTTACAACCTATCTATGCCAGCCTTGCCAACGGTTTAAATGGTTAATAAGAACATGTTTCATATTCGTGACTTCCTTTCTTTTTAATATTATTATCATAATCAGCTTTCAGCTTCTTGTCAAGGGTGGACTTCACTAGCAATTTGATTTAATCCATAGAAAACAAAATATTCTTGCTTAAACTTAATTCATGCTATAATCATAGTTAAGTCAAAAGGAGGTCACACCAATGTCATTTGATGGATTTACGACCCATATTATCAGTCAAGAACTCAGACAGGCTCTTATCGGAGGACGTCTGTCTAAAATATACCAACCTTATGAACAGGAGCTCCAGTTTGCCATCCGTAATCAGGGGCAAAACTACCGGTTAAATGCTTCGATTCACCCAGTCTACTATCGACTCCATCTCACCCAAGAGAAATCATCCAATCCTCAACAAGCACCCATGTTCTGCATGATCTTAAGAAAACACTTAGAAAACGCCCAAATCTTGGATATTTATCAACAAGATAACGACCGGGTGGTTGTCATGGAACTTTCTGGCCGGGATGAACTTGGCGATTTAAATACCTATCAACTCATTTTTGAGTTGATGGGCCGCCACTCTAATATTCTCTTGGTCAATCCGCAAAAACAAACCATTATCGACTGCATCAAGCATGTGCCGGCTTATTTAAATTCTTACCGGGTCCTTCAAGCAGGAGCCCCCTATCAAGCTGCACCGACCGATGACCAACAAGTCAATTTGATGGACCAGCCTGAAAATAAACTTAAAGATTTTGTTGACCAAGCTAAAATACCGATTCTAGAAGGTCAAGCCGGACACTTTATTCAAGGCTTAGGCAAACTGGGACAGGAAAGTCTAGCAGGTCTGATCATAGAAAGTGGCCGAGTCCAAACTGCACTTGAATCCTTTATCGACCAAGTAAAGTCACCCCAATACCTACTCCTTGAGAAAAAGGATAAGCTATTCTTTTACTTTATGAATCCGGATCCGTCTTCCTATCAAGTCATTGATTCCTTTGATTCCATGTCTAGCCTCCTTGATAAGTATTATAATCAAAAGGCCAAGCAAGACCATATCAAACAAATCTCAGGCAACTTAATTCAAAAGGTTAAGCAAGTTTTAGATAAAAATAAGGGGAAATTAAAGAAATTAGCTAAGGATTATCAAACTGCTGCTAATGCCGAAGACTACCGGATTAAGGGGGAACTCTTGTCTGCTTACGGTCACCAAGTCCAAAAAGGTCTGACCCAAGTTGACCTGCCCAATTATTATGAGGACAATCAACCACTAATTATTGCCCTAAATCCAGCCAAGTCTGCTATTGAAAATAGCCAGGCCTACTTTAAACGTTATTCCAAATACCGGGATTCTCTTCGTTTTATCAAAACTCAAGAAGAAAAAACTAACCAGGAAAATGATTATCTGGAAAATGTCCTAGTCCAAATCCAACAAGCGGATATTGAAGATATTGATGATATCAAAGCAGAACTACAAGACCAAGGTTACGTCAGCAAGGACAAGCAGAAACTAAAGAAACGGGCCAAGTCCAATTCTAAGCTCCGCCGCTATAAGTCATCAGACGGCGTTATGATTTATGTGGGCCGCAATAACAAACAAAACGACCAACTCAGTCTCAAACAAGCTGCCAAGAACCACTGGTGGCTCCATACTAAGAATATTCCCGGCGCCCATGTCATCATTGAGTCCGACAAGCCGTCCGACCGGACGATTACCCAGGCCGCCCAGATTGCTGCTTACTACTCTAAGTCTCAAGGGTCTAGCAATGTGCCGGTGGATTTAGTTCAGGTCAAACACTTACGAAAACCCAATGGAGCCAAACCTGGCTTTGTCATCTATGAGGGCCAACATACTGTCTTCGTGACACCTGAGGAAGCAGAGATTGAGGCCTTAAAAGTTAAATAAGTTGAAATGACCACTTCAATCGGATAATTTTCTGATTAAAGTGGCCTTTTTCTATATGCTTTTTGCCTACTTATTCCATATTATCAACTAACCACTGGCTAGCCTCTTCTTCCAGCTGGCGGGTTTCTTGATCAAGCAGCAAAGGGGCCTCAGGATATAGCTCACCTTTAGGCCCAGCGATGTAACCATCGGCAAATTGCAGCCTAAAGCTATCCTTTACCTTCTGATTGTCCGCTGGCTTGTCCCCCATATGTAAGGCCACATAGTTGGTCTCGAAATCATTGGCGATATCTAATTGTAGCTTAGCACTGTCCTCGGCCGACATATTAGGATTGACCAAATCCGTCAAAATACTTTCTTGGCTAGCCATTAATTGACTGGTAAAATCTCTAAACCCTTCATTAGCTGGGGCTAGCGCTATACCTGAATATACTGACCTGAATTTTAATATCAATATATAAACAAAAAAGTCGCCAACTAGGTTTCATCCTAGTTAGCGATTATTAATTAAGATTCAATTTTTATTATTCTTCAGTGAAGGCTTCAGTCAATGGTGGAATAATTTGTTTCTTCCGTGACACTACCCCTGGTAAGTCAATTTGTTGTTCTTTCAAACTTTGTTTAAAAGCTTTTTCAGCTAGACTAGCTTTATTGCCTGCGACCAAACCAATGGAATTTGAATCTAAAACATCAGTCGCTACAAATAAGAATAAACTTAAGTCATCTTGAGCGACTGCTTTTTCCATTTCAGCTAACAAGGCCGCCTTCCGGTCAAGAATTTCATCAAAGCCGATAATATTAACTTGACCAACGCGGATCTTTTGATCATCCATTTCGAAATTCTTGGCGTCGCCATTTAAAATTTGATCTTCACTTTGGCTAGCAATATTGGTACCTGCTTTCAATAATTCTAGTCCATATTCGTTAAGGTTAACTTCAGCAATCTTAGCTAACTCATTAGCAATATCGATATCTTCCTTGGTACAAGTTGGTGATTTCAATAAGAGTGTATCTGAAATGATAGCAGATAACATAAGACCAGCAATGGCTTGTGGAATATCAATATCTTTTTCCTGGAACATCTTGTATAAAACAGAAGATGTAGAGCCAATTGGTTCAGCCCGATAATATAAAGGTTGGCCTGTATTGAAGCCGAAAATCCGATGGTGGTCTACTACTTGAATTACAGTGACTTGGTCAAGATCGTCCACTGATTGAATGGGCTCATTATGGTCCACTAAGACAACTTCTTCAACTTCATCTGCAACTGAGGAAACAATGCGGGGTAGCGAAACTTTAAAATAATCAAAAGCAAATTTACTTTCGTCATTGGCTTTGCCTAAGGCCACTGCTTCGGCCTCTTCACCGATGCGTTCTAAATAATAAGCCATCGCTACGGCAGCTGATAATGCATCTGTATCAGGATTTTTGTGTCCAAATACTAATTTTTTTCCCATTAATATGAGCCTCCTAAATATTCTTACATACTATTTATCTACTATTTTAGTACATTATGCTTCTTCAAGCAATAACAAAGGTGATTGTCTAAGAACTAAGACCTGACCTAATTTATCTAATTGGTCTAGACTAGATCCATTAGCCAAACGATCAGACTTAGGAACTTGGCGGGCTTGAATCGTAACCACAAAACCAGTGTCACCCGTGACCTCTAGCATCTGATCTAAATCTTGAATGAGAGCCGCAGATAAAACGCGGTGGGGATTATTCTTTAATTCTTTCAGCATCAAAATGCCTCGACTGCCCCGTCTAGCGTCCGCAATAATTTGATTGTCAAAGCGTTTAATATTGCCTCGTTGTGTCATGAGAATAATTTGAGCTTGGCTTTCCATACCTTGGTTATCCAATAGAAAAGCAGCTAAATAGTCATCCTTCTTAAGATTAATAGCAGTCACGCCTTGAGCTTTCAAGCCATATTCAGAAACCTCGGTTAATGGATACCGTAAACTATAGGATTTCTCCGTTAAGAGAATTACCTGGGCCACCGTATCCTGTTTCACTGCTGCCACACCGATAATTTCATCCGTCTCAGTTTTCATTTTCATCGCTTGACTTGGCCGTGACTTGTATGTCCGATAGCTGACAAAATCTGTCAATGGTGTTTTCTTAATCATACCTTCTTTGGTGGCCATGACCAAATATTGATCTTTATATTCTGCTAGTTCTTGGTCATTAATATCCCGACTTGCTGGACTGACAAAGACCACCTGTTCTCCGTCGGTTAAGTTGTATTGTTGAGATAAGTGCATGCCTAAATCTTTCCAACGAATATCTGGTAATTCATGGACCGGTAGATGGATATATTGTCCCTTATTTGTGATTAAGACGAGGGCTTGATAAGTGGACAACTCTTGAGCAAAAATAACATAATCGAGCTCGCGCACCCCTAAATCCATGGTGTCCGATGTCGCAAAAGAGCGTAGACTAGTCCGTTTAATATACCCTTCTTTAGTTACAGTAACCATCACTTGTTCTTCATTGACTAGGAGGCTTTGTTCAATATTAATCTCTTCAATTTCGACTTCAATTTGAGTTCGACGTGGCGATGGGAAGGCCTTTTTCACAGCTTTTAATTCATTAATTAAAGTGGCTTTTAAACTTTTATCCTTAGAAAGAATATTATGGTACATACCAATTCGTTCGTTTAACTCAAGTCGTTCGTTCTGTAAAGCAACAATATCGGTATTGGTCAAACGATATAGTTGCAAGGATACTATGGCTTCAGCCTGGTCTAGGGAGAAATCAAATTCCTTGGCTAAGTTTTCCTTAGCATGACTTTTAGATTCGGATTGGCGGATGGTTGCAATTACTTGGTCAAGAATTGACACCATGTAAATCAAACCGTCGACGATATGAAGGCGGGCTTGGTCTTTATTCAAGGAATACTGGGTCCGGCGGAGAATAACTTCTTTTTGATGGGCAATATAGGCTTCTAACATATCAATTAAGCCGACTTCATGAGGGCGTCGTTGATTGATCGCAATCATATTAAAATGATAGTTAATCTGTAAGTCAGTATTTTTAAAGAGATAGTTCAGAATCTGCTCAGCATCCGCTTCCCGCTTAATTTCAATGACCAAGCGAGTCCCATTTCGGTCTGATTCATCGCGAACATCGGCCATTCCTTCGACTTTTCGTTGAATTCGTATATCATCTATCCGTTGAATCAGCTTGGACTTATTCACTTCATAAGGTAATTCAGTAATAACAATTTGAGATTTTCCGCCTTTAAGACTCTCAATCGTCGAAGTGGACCGTAAAACGATTTTACCATGACCAGACTTATAGATTGCTTTAAGCCCTTTAGCCCCTTGTAAGATGGTACCGGTAGGAAAATCAGGCCCTTTAATAAACTTCATTATATCAGCCAAAGTATAAGTATCATGGCTTAACATGTAAACGGCAGCATCGATGACTTCCCCTAGATTATGGGGTGGAATCTCGGTCGCATAACCTGCGGATATCCCAGTAGCCCCATTGACTAAGAGGTTTGGAAACCGAGCTGGCAATACCATAGGTTCTTCTAAAGAATCATCAAAATTTAGAGCATAATCTACCGTGTCCATATGGATATCACGGAGCAATTCCATGGCAATTTTGGACAAGCGCGCTTCAGTGTACCGCATGGCGGCAGCTGGATCGCCATCCATAGACCCATTATTTCCGTGCATATCGATTAAGGGCTGCCGGTTCTTCCAGTCTTGACTCATTCGTACCATGGCCTCATAAACAGAGGAGTCACCATGAGGGTGGAAATTACCAATGACGTTACCCACAGTTTTGGCTGACTTACGATAAGGATTATCCGCGGTATTTCGGTCTTCATACATGGCATAGAGAATCCGTCTTTGAACAGGCTTCAGACCATCGCGAATATCAGGAAGAGCCCGATCTTGAATAATATACTTGGAGTAGCGACCAAAGCGATCCCCCAAGATATCTGAAAATGTTAATTCTTCGATATTTTGATTATTAGCTTGCATGGTCTACTCCTCTCCAAATAAAGACATTTGTTCTTGATTGTCATCAGTATCGGTTGATTCCTCAAAAGCTTGATCTTGATCCATGGCTGTGATGGCCTCATCTTGTAGGTCCGCTAAGCCTGGCCCCTTACTGGAATCATTCAACAAGGTATCTTCTTCATCTAAGGTGAATTTAACATTATCCTCAATCCACTTCCTCCGTGGTTCGACCTTGGCTCCCATCAGAGTAGTTAACCGTCTTTCAGACAAGGCTGCATCTTCAACCGTCACCCGGATTAACAAGCGAGTATCAGGATTCATCGTTGTATCCCAGAGTTGGTCGGCATTCATTTCTCCTAAGCCTTTGTAACGTTGTAAGATATAACCTTTTCCAATCTTCTGAGTCGCTACTTTTAATTCCTCATTCGTCCAAGCATATTCTATCTTTTCTTTCTTTCCAGAGCCCTTAGATATTTTATAAAGAGGTGGCATAGCTAAATAAACTTTACCAGCTTCTAGTAAAGGTTTCATATAGCGGTAGAAAAAGGTTAATAACAAGACCTGAATATGAGCCCCATCGGTATCCGCATCGGTCATGATAATCACTTTATCATAATTAATATCCTCAATATTAAAATCAGCCCCTACCCCAGCACCGATTGTATAAATCATAGTATTAATTTCTTCATTCTTCATAATATCAGTAATAGAAGCTTTTTCAGTATTAATAACTTTCCCTCGTAATGGTAGAATAGCTTGATAGCGCGGATTTCGCCCTAATTTGGCTGAACCCCCAGCTGAATCTCCCTCGACTAGATATAGCTCATTCATTTTAGCATCTTTGGATTGGGCTTTAGTTAATTTTCCAGAAATAAGTCGTTCCTGTTGTGAACGCTTTGCTCCCGATCTTGAGGCATCCCGGGCCTTACGAGCAGCCTCTCGAGTATTCCGAGCTTTAACTGCCTTACGTAAAAGTTCTTGGGCTTGCGGTCCATTTTCATTTAAGAAGAGGGTTACTGCCTCGGTTACAAAGTTATCAACTAAGGAACGAGCTTTAGGTGTTCCCAATTTTTCCTTAGTTTGGCCTTCAAATTGCAGATAAGCTTCAGGGACCCGAATCGACAAGACGGCTGCGATTCCTTCCCGAATATCAGATCCATCCAAATTTTTATCTTTTTCTTTGATTATACCGGTCCGCCGTCCATAGTCATTAAAGGCCTTGGTCAAGCCGGTCTTAAAACCGGTTTCATGGGTTCCCCCCATAGATGTTCTAACGTTATTGGCAAATGACATGATTGTTTCGGAGTAGCCATCATTGTATTGAAAGGCAAACTCAATTTCAAAATCGTCCACCGTACCAGAAGCATAGGCCGTGTCTGAAAAAGTATGCTTCTCTTCATTAAGGTATTTAATAAAATCTTTGAGTCCCTCTTCATAATGGAAGGTTTCTTCCTTATCACTCCGTTCATCTGTAATTTCAATCGTGAGTCCTTTTAACAGGAAAGCAGATTCGCGTAAGCGTTCAAGAATAGTCTCATACTTAATACTATTGGCACCAAATATTTTAGCATCTGGCATAAAATGAACTTGAGTACCTGATTCATTCTTTTGCTTATTTGGAATTTTCTTGAATTTTCCCTCAGGATGGCCCCCATCTTTAAAATTCATTTCATAGGTGTAACCATCACGTTTAACTTGAACTGTCAACCAGGATGATAAAGCATTAACCACTGAGGCTCCTACCCCATGGAGGCCACCGGCTGATTTATAGCCGCCTTGGCCAAATTTTCCTCCAGCATGGAGGACAGTAAAAATTACTTGGATGGTTGGAACCCCAGAAGCATGCATTCCAACTGGCATACCCCGGCCATTATCAGTCACCCGGATTGACCCATCTTTTAGTAACTCAACTTTAATCGCATCACAATAACCTGATAAGGCTTCGTCAACTGAATTATCTACGATTTCATACACTAGGTGGTGTAGGCCACGATGGTCGGTGGAACCAATATACATACCGGGCCGTTTACGGACCGCATCCAAACCTTCTAAAATCTGAATGGACTGGTCATCATAATTAGCATTGGTCTTATTTACCATGATTCACCTCAATTGTTTCTTTCTTTATCTTATTTATTCAC
This sequence comes from Eremococcus coleocola ACS-139-V-Col8, assembly GCF_000183205.1. Classification (NCBI taxonomy): domain Bacteria; kingdom Bacillati; phylum Bacillota; class Bacilli; order Lactobacillales; family Aerococcaceae; genus Eremococcus; species Eremococcus coleocola. The sequence continues at coordinate 21,893 of NZ_AENN01000015.1, forward strand.
AAAGCTAAGCATAAAGCTTCGCTATTTATAATAACCTAAAAATTAAAATTTTCAAACCTTGTCTTTTGTGATAAAATTGTACTAAATAAAAAGGGGGGACAATTATGAATATAATTATCTTACACATTTTAGTAATTTTATTAGCTTATTGTATTGGTTCGATTCCAACAGGGCTATGGTATGCTCAATATGTTCATCATCAAGATATTAGACAACTTGGCTCTGGAAATTCTGGGGCAACTAATATTGGTCGTAACTTTGGCCTTAAAGCCGCCGTCATTGTGACCGTCATAGATGTACTTAAAGGACTCATTCCAACAGTGCTAGCCGGCTGGATATTTGCTGAAAGTCCAGCAGCCGTTATGTTGACCGGTTTAGCCGCTGCCTTAGGTCATGCCTACCCAATATGGGCAGAATTTAAGGGGGGTAAAATGGTAGCTACTTCATTCGGGGTTCTGGCCGGCTTTAACATTTGGTTAGGCATTATTGCTGCCATAGTCCTATTTTTGTTTATGTTCTTATTTTCAATTGTTTCCTTTGCAGCCATGACCTCTTTTTATATTGGTGTCATCCTAGTTGCGTGTTTTGCCCATTCTTGGATTTATGTCATTGGCTTCACCCTACTCTGGTGTCTTCTACTTTTCCGCCACGAAAAGAACCTTAAAGCCTTGGCTAAGAATGAAGAACGTGTCATGTCTTTTGGGCTTCATCTATATGAGAAAACAATTTATCCCCTCATTAAAAATTATTTATATGAAAATGTAGAAGTCGATGACCTGGCATAAATACAAATAAATCCCTAGTTAGAAAGACGATATAATCCGTCTTTCTAACTAGGGATTTTTTTACTGTTTCTTAAGTTCGAGCGTGAAGCCATGAATATTCATCGCTTGGGGCTCTAAAGCGGTCATTTCTTGTTTCTCTTCAAGAATACCTGAGGCATTATTTCGGTCAGGCAGACCAGTCCAAGGTTCGATTGCAATTAATTTTGCTGGTTTAGGATAAGGATACCAAACACCTAAATAATTCATTTCATTCGGCTTTACTAAGATTTCTACCCCGTGTGCTCGGTCAGTTAAGCGGACTTGGGTCCGTTTAGAAATCTGAAACACATAGGTATCAATATTAAACTTGGCCTTTTGTACGGGATTAGCTGGTAAATCTTCGTATTTGGCCTTATTGTGTGTCATTAAACCGTGACGGTTGACAGGAATCCTCAAATATTTAGCTTCAGGTACAAAATCTAAATCTAAGTCAGCAAAATCTTCTGTACCTGGATCCATGGCGACATTGAAGGCAGGGTGTCCCCCTAAGGCATAATACAAGGTTTCTTTATGAGAGGTATTTAATACCTCATAAGAAACGGTCACATGGTTGTCACTCAGGATATAGGTTACCTGTAAGGAAAAATCAAAAGGATAAATTTCCTTGGTAGCCGGGGAGCTTTTTAAATAAAAGGAGGCTGAGTTTTCGGTCACACTCTGTGTATAAAACTCCATGTCACGAGCAAAACCATGTTTATTGGGTTTAAAAATTTGGTCTTGATAGGAATAGGTACCTTTTTTTAACTTACCAATAAAAGGGAAAAGAATTGGAGCTTGTCCCTTCCAAATATCAGGATCCCCTTGCCAAAGAAATTCAAAGCCTGATTTATTATCGATAATAGAGGTGATTTCGGCCCCTACTTCTCGGATAGTGATTGTTAGAACTTCATTTTTTAATTCAATCACAAGGTATCCTCCTATAAAATATAATGACTTAGGTCTTTATTTTCTGTTATTTTTTCTAAACGCTCGGACACATAATTTGCAGTGATTTCAATCTCTCCCATGGGAGTATCAGCCGCTTCAAATAGTAATTCTTCCAAAACGGTTTCAATAATCGTATGTAAGCGGCGCGCCCCGATATTATCAGTCGTTTCATTCAATTCCACAGCATAATAAGCCATCTTTTCAATGGCATCATCGGTAAAATGGATTTGAACACCCTCGGTAGCTAACATGGCTTGGTATTGCTTAATCAGCGCATTTTTTGGTTGGACTAGGATTTTAACAAAATCATCGTGACTCAAATCGTCCAAGTTAACCCGAATCGGAAACCGGCCTTGTAATTCAGGAATTAGGTCGGAAGGTTTTGCTAAGTGAAAGGCACCTGAACCAACAAACAGAATGTGATCGGTAGAAATAATCCCATATTTAGTTTGAATTTGCGTTCCTTCAACGATAGGCAAAATATCACGTTGCACTCCTTGGCGAGATACTTCACCAGAATTTTGATTTTTAGTGGCAATTTTATCCATCTCATCAATAAAGATTATTCCAGAATCCTGCGCTAAGCTGAGGGCTTTTTGATGAATATTATCCATATTGACCAATTTTTCAGCTTCTTCTTCGGAAAGCAATTTGATTGCTTCCTTCACAGTAACCGTCCGTTCAATTTTCTTCTTGGGTTGTAAGGCGGATAGACTCTCTTGCATTTCCATCATTTGTTCCATTGCAGGATTTAAATTGGTCATTTGCAATTTTTTTTCTTGCATTTTAATGGTTACTTCATGATTATCGAGTTTACCTTCACGAATTTGAGCTCGAATTGCCCTTCTGGAAGAGGCAATTTCTTCAGTGACTACCTCATCATCCTCTGAATCCTCTTGGCCAACCGGTGCAAAATTTTTCATCATTTCCATAAAATCAAAATTACCATTTTGATTCGTTTTCTTCTCGACTTTCTTGCCAGGTCTTAGAGCTTTAGCAATTCGTTCAATTGCCAAATTCTCGGCTTGGTCTTGAACTTTTTCAAATTCTTGGTCTTTAATGATTCGAATGGCATTTTCTACCAAATCACGGACCATCGATTCCACATCCCGACCCACATAGCCAACTTCAGTATATTTAGTGGCTTCTACTTTGACAAAGGGTGCTTGAGCAATGGAGGCCAGCCGGCGAGCTATTTCAGTTTTACCAACTCCAGTTGGACCAATCATTAAAATATTTTTAGGCTTAACTTCCTGCCGCATTTCATCATCTAAGCGTAAGCGACGAAGGCGGTTACGTAAGGCGACTGCCACCGAGCGTTTAGCTTGATCTTGGCCAATAATATATTTGTCTAATTCACTGACGACATAACGTGGTGTTAATTGGTTCATAAAGCCCTCCTAAAACGATTCTACTAAAATATTATCATTGGTATATACATCAATCTGACTGGCAATTAACAGTGCTTCCCTAGCAATCTCTTCTGCTTTAAGATCGGGATTTCCTTGTCTTAGCATGGCCCGCGCCGCTGCTAAGGCATAGTTGCCACCTGATCCAATCGTCAAGACACCATCATCCGGTTCAATCACCTCACCGGTACCAGATACCATCAATAAATCTTTATTATCCATAACAATTAATAAAGCTTCTAACTTTTGTAAAGACCGGTCTGTCCGCCATTGTTTAGCTACTTCAATGGCTGCACGAACTAATTGCCCTTGGTGGCTTCTTAATTTTTCTTCAAACATTTCCGATAAGGTAATCGCATCAGCAACGCCACCTGCAAAACCTACAACGACCTTATCATCATAGATTCGTCTTAATTTCCGAGCGCCACCCTTCATAATGACAGTTTCACCCATAGTCACCTGACCGTCCCCAGCCATGGCTAATTGATTATCTTTTCTAACAGCACAGATTGTTGTCATTTATAAATCCTCCTTAGTTTGTCGATGTGCACGGGGATGAAGGTGCATATAATTCTCCCGTAGCTTATCTTTAGTAATATGTGTATAAATTTGAGTGGATGATAAGTCAGCGTGGCCTAACATTTCTTGGACACTCCGGAGGTCAGCCCCATTATTAAGTAAGTGAGTCGCAAAAGTATGTCTTAGTTTGTGGGGATGAATTGACAAGTTTAAGGCCCCTTCGGCGACAATCTCATTCAAAATTTGGCTGACCTGACGAGTAGTTAGTGTCTTTCCCTTATTAGATAAGAATACTTGCTTGGCTTGGCCTGTGACATCCAACTTAGGTCTGAGATATTTAATATAATCTTGCATAGTCTGGCTGGCAGAGTCACTCATGGGGACAATGCGTTCTTTGTTACCTTTACCGTGCACCCTGAGAACTTGAGCAAGGAAATCAACCTGACCTAGTTCTAACAAACGACATTCACTAACACGGAGTCCAGAAGCATAGAGTACTTCTAAAATAGCTTGATTACGCAAGGCTAAGGGATGTTCAGACTCAGCAGCTGCTTTTAATAAGGCTTGCATTTCATCTTCATAGAAAAAATCAGGTAAACGTTGTTTTTTCACTTGATAATTGACTAAATCCATCGGGTTCTGATCTAGTTTTGTTTCAACCTGCATAAACTTAAAAAACGATCTGAGGGTTGAAAGTTTACGAGCAATACTTGTCCGGCTTAACCGTTTTTCATTCAAAAAAGCAATAAACAGACGGATATCATAGTAAGAGATACTTTGGACCTGGTCATTACCTGAAGAAGCTAAGAAATGTGCAAATTCTTTCAAATCCCTTTGATAGGCTTGAGCAGTTAGGGGTGAATACCGTTTTTCATCTTGAATATATGTAATAAACCGACTGATTTCAGCTTGCATAGAAATTTCCTCCCCCATCACAAGATGCATTATACCATAAGCATACAAAAGTAGAAAAAAGGATGATTAATACATAAGTAACCCCCACTAATATAAAAATCTTAATTAGTGAGGGTGTTTGCTTTATTAATCGATTTATTTTTGTATTTCTTCTTCATAGTCACAATGACTACACTTAACCTGACTACCCTTGCGATTTGATTTTGTTACTAGATAATGGCCACACTTGGGACAAGACCGAGCTAAAGGCTGATCCCAAGAAACAAAATCACATTCAGGATATCGATTACAGCCGAAAAAGACACGATTTTTCTTAGATTTACGTTCAACTATTTCGCCTTGATGACATTTAGGACAGGTTACCCCAATCTTTTTAACAATCGCCTCTGTGTGACGACAATCGGGGAAATTTGAACAAGCATAGAATTTACCAAAACGTCCGATTTTAATTACCATCGGATTACCACATTCTGGACAATCAAATCCTGCTGGTTCATCTTTAATCTCAATTTCAGCCATTTCTTCTTCAGCCTTAGATAATTCAGTGTTAAATGGTTGATAGAACTGATCTAGAACTTCAATCCATTCCCGTTTGCCGGCTTCAATATCATCCAAATTTTGTTCCATTTGGGCCGTGAAATCTGAGTTGACAATATCAGGAAAGAATTCTTCCATGGTTGTATTAACAATTTCACCTAGTTCCGTCGGTTCAAAGCGTTTGGCATTCATTTTTACATAATAACGTTTCCGCAAAGTTTCAATCGTAGGAGCATAGGTTGATGGCCGTCCAATTCCCATTTCTTCTAAAGCCTTTACTAAGGAGGCTTCATTAAAACGAGCAGGTGGTTGCGTAAAATGCTGGCTTGGTTCAATCTTGCTTAATTTTACTTGGTCACCAACAACTAGGTCAGGTAAAAGATTATCTTTATCTTTTCCTGGATATAATTTAAGAAAACCATCGAATTTAATCGCAGAGCCATTTGCCCTAAAATCGACCCCATTTTGGCGAATGGTTACCCGGACAGTATCATAAACGGCATGGGCCATTTGACTCGCCATAAAGCGAGACCAAATTAATGAATAAAGACGGAATTGGTCTTTACTTAAACGTTCTTTAATCGAATCAGGGGTAATGCTAGGATCAGATGGACGAATGGCTTCATGAGCATCCTGAGCCCCTTGTTGGTTGGACCGTTTAACCCCTTTGCCTAAATAGTTTTGACCATAGTTCTGACTGATATAGGAGACAGCAGCTTGGCGAGCTGTATCAGATATCCGAGTTGAGTCGGTACGCATATAGGTAATTAAACCGACGGTTCCACTCTTTAAGGCAATCCCCTCATAGAGTTGTTGGGCAATCATCATAGTTTTACCAGTTCTAAAATTTAAACGGTTTGAGGCTTCTTGTTGTAAGGTTGAAGTGGTGAAAGCCGGATTAGGTCCCCGACGTCTTTCTTTCTTCTCTACCTCACTGACATCAAAAGTTGCTTTTTGATCTAACTTAGCCATAATGTCTTGGCTAGATGCTTCATCATTTAATTTAACTTTTTTACCTTCTAAACCATAAAATTCAGCATCAAAAGTCTTTTTATCTTTTTTGAAACTGGCTGGAATGGTCCAATATTCTTCAGGTTTGAAAATCCGAATTTCTTTCTCGCGGTCAATAATTAATTTTAAAGTAGTCGATTGAACTCGTCCTGCTGAAAGCCCTCTTTTAATTTTTTTCCAGAGTAAAGGAGAAATAGAATAACCTACAATTCTATCTAAGATACGGCGAGCTTGTTGGGCATCCACTAAATCATAATTAATCGTTCGCGGATGCTTAAAAGCTTCTTTAACCGAGTCTTTAGTCACTTCATTAAAGACAACTCTGTTTTTTTCAGCCAAGTCTAGGTTGAGTAAGTGACTTAAATGCCAAGCGATTGCCTCCCCTTCACGGTCCGGGTCAGCTGCTAAGTAGACATTTTCAGCACTTTTAGCAAGTTTCTTTAATTCTTTTACTGTGTCACCCCGGCCACGTATCGTGATATAATGAGGTTCAAACTTGTTTTCTAAATCTACGCCCATTTTGGACTTAGGTAAATCACGTAAGTGTCCTTTAGAAGCGACCACTTTATAATTACGGCCAAGATATTTATCAATCGTTTTGGCCTTGGTTGGTGATTCGACAATGACTAAGTTTTTATATGCCATGTGAATTCACACCCTTTCTTATTCTTGTTAGATAAATCGTACCAATCTTATTCGATAGATTGTATATTGTCAAATAATTTTTTCTTAAACAAGAGGAAATTTAGGATAAAAATAGGTTGAAATCCGGTCTAATTCTTGACTTAAATCCTGTAAATTTATGATCGGGATAGCCCCTATTTTAATTAATTCATTACAGCCTGCTGATTGCTGATCAGTCATTCGGCCAGGAAGAACTAATAATTCCCGGTTGGCTTGTAAAGCATAGTTTGCCGTAATTAAACTCCCAGATTTTAACGCGGCTTCAACCACTAAGGTTACGGGACTAATCCCCGCAACTAACCGGTTTCGCATAATAAAATGGTGTCGTTTTGCCTTCTGGTCAGGTAAATATTCTGATAATAACAAGTGCTTTTGACCAAGTTTAGTTTGGAATTCTTCATGATTTTTGGGATAGACCTGCTTAAATCCAGTAGCGATAATAGCAATGGTTGACATGGGTCCATAGACCATAGCATGGGCATGACAAATTTGGTCTACTCCTTGCGCCATACCAGAAACAATTTTCCAATTTTTATTTAATATTTTATTTATTAATAAAGGTAGGACGCATTTACCATAATTGGTAACCGACCGTGTTCCTACGATTGAGATTAATCTTTGTTTTAATAGATCACGATAACCTCTAAAAAACACCAAAAGTGGTGGTTGAGCTAATTGCTGCCAAGCATGAGGAAAATCTTCATCTAAAATAAAAAGACTCTGCTGGGATAATTGGTTTAAATGTTCGTAATTAAACTTAGTCCGAATAAAAGGATTAAGCGGTTTATGCCGGAAATTTAAACTAGCATAAATTTCTTGGGCCTCTAGTAGACTCAATTCTTTTTCAAGTAGGTTCAACTTGATTAATTGCTTAAAATAGGCTAATTCTTGATGGTAAGTCCAGCCAGCTTTGCGTAGACATAAAATTTGAAATTTACTATTTATAAACATATTCGTCACCTCTCTGTATATAAATACAGTAAAAGGTGACGAATCCTTTTAGGTATTATTTAATTTTTTGACCATCGATTTGACAGGTTCAAAGGAGCGACGGTGGATTGGGCTATAACCGAATTCATTTAGCCCAGCCAAATGATTTTGAGTCCCGTATCCCTTATTATGTTGGAAATCATAATAGGGAAACTCCAGAGCATATTGGTCCATAATTTGGTCACGGTAAACCTTGGCTATGATTGATGCAGCTGCAATTGATAAGGACTTCTGGTCCCCTTTTATTATAGACCTTTGCGGGATGGAGCTTTCAATTTGCATAGCATCTAACAGAAGATAATCAGGCTGTATAGCTAAATTTGCGACAGCTTTTACCATCATTTGGCGGGTAGCTTGATAGATATTTACTTGATCAATTAATTGAGCAGACCCAATTGCAATGCTATAAGCTAAAGCATTTTCCTTAATAATTTCCGCATAGCTTACTCTTTGTTGATGACTTAATTGTTTTGAATCATTGATTCCTATAAAAGCAGCACAATCTTGCGGTAAAATAACCGCGGCCGTAACCACTGGTCCTGCCAAGGGCCCACGCCCTACTTCATCTATCCCAGCAATATACTTAAACGATTGATTTTGCCATAAGTCATTTTCATAGACCAATTTTGCTTGGTGAGCTTCTATTTTAGCTTTTTCTCTTATAAATGCTTTTTCCTTAGCCTTAAGCGCCATTTGAACCCCCTTTCGAGGGTCCTTAGCTAGTATAAGTAATCGGTCATCGTCCGGACTAGATATTTGACTTAACAGGCTTTTTACTTGAGCAACTGTAAACTTACTTATATCAGTCATTCGCTTGATCTCCAAAAGTTTGTTCTGGAATCCGGTCAAGGGTTATACGGCCCACTTTACCCTTACGGAAATCATTTATTAATCGTTCAGACCCAGCATCATAATCATCCTTAAAGCCCCAATTTTGGCTAAGTGTTAATAATAAATCAACATTGGTTAGTTTAGCCAGGCTATCATTGGATAACTTAGTATAATTACAAAGTGAATCTAAATAATGCTCTCTTAATATAGCTAAAAGTGTCAAGGCCAAATCATCCATATGAAGCAATTGATCCTTAATTGCCCCCGTGAGTGCTAGATTGATTCCAACTTGTTCATCTTCAAACTTCGGCCAAAGAATTCCAGGTGTATCTAACAACTCAAAACTCTTGCCAATTTTCAACCAACGCTGAGCTTTAGTCACACCAGGTTTGTTGCCTGTGATTGCCTGATTTTTCCCAACAAAGCGATTAATTAAGGTTGATTTACCCACATTTGGGATTCCTAAGATCATCAGCCGAATAGGTCGAGGTTTAAGCCCTTTTTGAGCTAATTTTTCAAATTCAGGGGCCATTAATTCTTTAATCGCTTTCTCTAAGCCTTTAAGTCCTTTATTGTGCTGTGCATCAATACTCAATGCCTTAAACCCTTGTTCTAAATAAGCTTTCACCCAGGCTTGACTCAACTTCGGATCTGCTAAATCGGCTTTATTTAAGACAATTATTCTTTTTTTATCCTGAATCAAGTCTTGTAGAATTGGATTACGACTGGATTCAGGAATCCTCGCATCGACCAACTCGATGACTACATCAATTAACTTTAATTTTTCCGAAACTTCTCGTCTGGCCTTGGCCATATGACCAGGAAACCATTGAATCGTTGCCATGCTTCCACCTCTTTACTTATAAAACTGTGCCTATTATAGCACAGACTCGCACTGGGTTAAATATTCCCACATTATCCAAAGACTTCGGTTAGTTATAGAAACATTATTCAAGCAGACAATACTCATGCAATTTAATAATAAAAAACCAGCCTAACACGCCTTAATAATCCATAAATTACTAAGAAGAAAGTTAGACTGAGTGTCTAAATTAAAAGATAGAATAAGAAACTAGTTCTTTTCCTTTAATATCTTAATGGCTTGGTCTAATTGACCATCATGATTTTGTAAATACTCTTGAGCCGCTAAATTAATGGCGGCACTGGTATCCCCGGTGACGATTCCATCTTGGTCTAAATCATGGTCTTTTTGAAAAGCTTTAACTGCTTTCTCGGTATCTTGATCAAACTCATCTTTTTGATTAGCTGAGTAGCCCATCCCATTTAAAATCACATTTAAGTTAGCTACTGAATCAGAATGTTGTCCCAGACTTAATTGATCTTCACCATTCAAGAGAATGGAGGTCTGAATTGGATCAGCCTTAACTTCTTGACTCGGCTCAATTCCCTTTTCATGGATCCATTGACCTGATGGCGTTAGCCACTTGGCGATAGTTAATTTGAGTTCCCCATAATCGCCCTGCGGCATCACTGTCTGGACGGTCCCTTTACCGAAAGTTTTAGACCCTAAAATTTTGGCATCTGTATTTTCTTTAATGGCTGCCGTCAAAATTTCTGAAGCAGAAGCTGAACCGTCATTGACTAATAAGACATATGGTTCTTTAATTTTAAAATTGCCATACTCCTTATCATTGGCGACGTAAACGGTTGGATTTTCAGTATTGGCTTCTTGAACCTGCATAATCGTATCTTTATCTTTTAGAAACATATTAGAAATTGATAAAGCTTGATCCATTAGTCCACCTGGATTATTTCTTAGGTCAAACACAAATTGTTTTGCCCCTGCTTTTCGAAGTTCTTTTACTTTATCCTGTAATTCTTGAGCAGTTGTGGTATTAAATTGACTAATCTTTACAATTCCTACATTTTTATCGGATTTTGCGATGTCACCTTCAACCGTATAAATTGGAATATCATCCCGTTTTATATCCACTTCAAAGGTTTGCTGATCTCTTTGAATTTCCAAATGAACGGATGTTCCTTTTTTCCCTCGAATAATTTGAACGACTTCATTAGCAGTCATCCCACTTAAATCTTTATTATCAGCTTTTAAAATAATATCTTTCGGTAGTAGCCCTGCTTTTTCAGCGGGGGTATCAGCGATGGGTGTCATAACTACGACTTGGTTATTTTGTACTGTAATTTGTACCCCGATTCCTGAGAAAGAGCCAGAAAGATCTTCATTCATATCTTGGGTTTGATCTTGGTCAAGAAATTCAGAATAAGGATCACCCGTTGCTTCAACCATTCCCTTTAAAGCACCTTCAAGTAATTCTTTTTTATCCACATCATTAATATATGAGGTCTGTATTTGATTATAGATAGACTCAATTAGAGCTAGGTCTTCTTCGCTTAATTGATCTTCCTCAGCAACCGTATCTGAAAGTAAATCAGCTAGTCCCTGACTATGCCCTACCTCATACCCTATACCAGTTGTAATTGCAAGACCGGCAATGACGGCCAAGATAATTTCGATAAATTTTTTATTTGATCGCATATTCTCATCCCACATTCCCTATGCAAATTCTTTAGCAGTTTGTAAAGCAATTTCCATCATTTGAGTAAATGAAGTTTGTCGTTCTTGGGCCGTAGTTTCTTCACCCGTTAAGAGATGATCAGAAACTGTACAAATAGCTAAGGCACGTTTATGGTGTTTGGCAGCAACTGCATACATACCAGCCGCTTCCATTTCAACTCCTAATACTCCATATGCTGCTAATTTTTCCTTATCCATTTCTTGATTATAAAAACGGTCACTCGATAAGACATTTCCTACATGAATATTTTTTGCTGGAATCATGGTTAAGGCCTTATGATAAAGGGTATCTAAAAGTTTAAAGTCTGCAATCGCAGAATAATGAACTTGACCATCAAAAATATTTCTTAAGATATTCGAATCAGTCGTGGCTCCTTGGCCAATGATAATATCTCTCACTTTAACATCTTTTTGCATACCACCAATGGATCCAATCCGAATAATGGTTTCAACGCCATAAAATTGTATCAATTCTTCTGTATAAATCATGGCAGATGGAATCCCCATCCCAGTACCTTGGACCGAAATTTTTACTCCTTGGTAGGTTCCGGTATATCCAAACATGTTCCGCACGGTATTATATTGTTGAATATCTTCAAGATAGGTCTCCGCAATATATTTAGCTCTAAGCGGATCGCCTGGTAATAAAACAACTTTAGCAATTTGGCCTGCTTGGGCTTCAATATGTGTACTCATTTTTTTCTCCTTAATCTAAATAATCAAATTTATAACGTTGCCACATTTCATCAAAAACCGAAATTAATTTTGAATATTCTAGGCTATGTTCCATATAATTAGAAATTCTTTGAAAGTCCTGACTTTGTTTGGGAAAAGAGCTATCATCATGAATTGCATTCGCTAACCGACTAATTGGATCCTTTGCTTCTTCATTTACAAACCGCATCATAAATTCATAAAAACTGGGTATCATCTTAATCTCACTTTCCTTGTTTTATAATAGATTATACTAAAATGTGACGACTAGCAAATATAAAACAAATAATTATGATTAAACTTGAAGCTTGAACATTTGAGTATATAATAAAATTAAAAAGGAGGTTGTTTTATGAAACAAGAAAGCTTAAAACCTTTCATCATAGTTGAAGTCTTTAATGCCTTGACCCATGGTATTGCAACCCTGCTTAGTATCATAGGCTTAATTGCTTTATTACAAAAAGGAATCCATCTTTCATCACCCACTGCGATTGTTGCTTATTCAATTTATGGCGCTTCCCTGATTCTTCTATTTTTAAGTTCAACCCTCTATCATAGCTTTAAATTTAGCCGCCTCCGTCACCTTTTTCAAAAGTTTGACCACTCCGCCATCTATCTATTAATTGCAGGCACCTACACGCCTTATATTCTCTTAACCATGCGTGGTTGGCCAGCCTACACCTTTTTGGCCTTAATTTGGTTCCTAGCCCTTTCAGGAATAATCTATGAAGTGGCTGCCACAGATCGATTTCCACGACTTTCTACCTTCTTATATCTCCTTTTAGGATGGCTGGGAGTCCTCCTCATTTATCCATTAACCCAAAATTCTCACCTATCCGCAACAATTTGGTTAGGAATCGGCGGCTTAGTTTATTCTATTGGGACTATTTTTTACAGTATGAAAAGTAAACCTTGGATGCATGTTATTTGGCATCTATTTGTTATTGGCGGGGCCGCTTGCATGTATTCTTCAATTCTTTTCTATATCTAGCGATTGATTAAATAATCAGTAAACTTTCTAAAAAATCATTATTTCATAATTCCTTTAATATAATAAAAAGTGGGTCTAGGGCTTTATGCCCCACCCACTCTTTTTGATTTTATAAATACTTATTATTTAATTGACTGCGCAGCTATGATGGCTTCAATGATAGCAGAGCGTAGTCCCTTTGCTTCCAGATTTCGGACGCCTTTTATTGTATCCCCCGCTGGTGAGGTGACTTGATCTTTTAATTGGCCAGGATGGAGACCACTTTCTAAAACCATAGCACCAGCCCCGGCCAAAGCTTGGGCAGCAAAACGAATGGCTTGGTCTCGACCTAAACCAGCATAAACCCCTGCATCTGACATGGCTTCAATAATAATATATAAAAAAGCCGGACTACAACCCGCTAAGGCCGTAAATGAAGGAAATAAGTCTTCAGATAATGCTTCTACTAAGCCAGCATCTTTGAATAAGTCTTCGACCAAATCGCCATAACTTACATGCTCTGGGTGACAATAGGCAATCATGCCTTGACCGACCGCAACGGGAGTATTAGGCATTAACCGAATCCAAGTTTGGGGACTTATTTTAGCTAAATCGTTGAGACTCCAACCCGAAACCACAGATAGCCATAACTTATTAGGATAAGCAGCGATTAAGCTTTCATTTTCTTTGAAGAAATCAACCACTTGTTTGGGTTTAATTGCTAATATAATTAGATCTGCTCGTGAAAGTAAATCCTTGACTGAAACAGGCTCGGCTTGGAGTTCTTGACTTAAGTCATCCAATATATCTAAGTGACGACGGTTAAACAATAATTCATAATCAGGATGGCCGTGACGAATCACTCTCGCTAAAGCTTGGCCCATATTTCCAACCCCAATAATTCCAATTTTTTTAGTCATTTAACCCACCTTTCCTCTCTTCCTTGTCTAAACGAACCCAAACCTCTATCCGATGACGGTATGGATTTGTCGGTGATTTTTCATAAACTTCTATCTTAACCAACCGCCATAATTTGGGGTCTAAGTTTTTTACATGGGTATCACAGGTGAAGGTTGCTTCAATCACAGTCCGATAGATTACATCCACTTGATCCCAAAACAAGTCAAAAATTTGGGCACCTCCAATAATGTAAATATCTTCTGACTCCGCCAGTGCTAGTATCTCTGGAACGGTATGAAGAACCTGCAAGCCAGCGATATCTTGACCATAGTTTGCTTGTTGGGTCATAACGATAGTTTTGCGACCAGGCAAGAGTCTACAATCCATGGCCTCAAAGGTCTTCCGGCCCATTAACATGGTATGGCCCATCGTTGTGGCTTTGAAAAATTTTAAGTCATTTGGTAAGTGCCAAGGAAGGTTACCCTGAAAACCAATACCGCCTTGTAAATCTTGGGCATAAACAAAATAAATCATCTTGGTAATCACCCTTCTAAACGGTTTGACAAGTCATCGTAACGTTCATAATAATAGAGAAGATCTTCATTCAATTGGTCTAGTTGGGCTTGTAAGTCGACTAAAATACCGACATCGGTGGCATTTATCTGCATCTCAGCTTGCACTGATTCTATTTCTGCTTCAGTAGTCATTATTTTATCCTCTAATCCATCCCATTCTTGTTGCTCTTTGTATGATAAACGTTTCCTTTTACTTTTAGGGTTAGAAGGCACTACCACTGTTGAAGTCACTTTGTTATCTGAATCAGACTTAGCAATTTTGCTGACTTCTGCCTGTTTTTTCTCAGTTAAATATTCAGAATATTTACCAAAATAATAGGTAAAAATACCTTGACCTTGCACCTCTAGTAACTGATCCACAGTTTTGTCTAAGAAATATCGATCATGGGATACAATAATGACAACCCCTTGGAAACTTTCTAAATAATCTTCTAATACCTGCAGGGTTTCGATGTCTAAATCATTGGTCGGTTCATCCAATAGCAAAATATTGGGTTCTTGTATTAATAAGGATAATAAATAAAGACGACGTTTTTCACCACCCGATAAGTACTTAATTTGACTAGAATGCGTCACTGATGGGAAATTAAACCGTTCGAGCAGCTGGCTAACTGAAATGGTTGAGCCATCCTCCCGTTTAAATTGACTGGCAATCTCGGTCATATAATTAATAACCCTTTGGTCACCTGGTAAGTCTTGGTCTAATTGACGATAATAAGCCAAGCGCGTGGTTGAACCACGTTCATAACTTCCGGCCTGAACTGGACGCAATCCAGCCAGTGTATTCAAAATAGTGGATTTACCGATCCCATTTGGCCCCACAATGCCGACGCGATCTTCCTTAACAAAAAATTTAGTAAAATCTGTGAGGATTGGTAATTGGTCTAGCGCAATTGAAACATGGTCTAATTCCATAATTTTCTGACCAATACGTTGCTGGCCAAAATTGAAATCTAGGTTAGCTTGAGCTTGATTGCGTCCTGCAATATCTTCTTTCAGTGTTTCAAACCGATCAATGCGGGCTTGTTGCTTGGTCGTCCGCGCTTTGGCCCCTTTTCGCATCCAAGCTAGTTCTTGTTGGAAGAGACGGTCTTGTTTGGCTCGACTGCGTGCTTGGTCTTGGTCAGCTTTTAATTTCTGATCAAGATATGCTTGGTAGTTTCCTTGGTAGCTTGTTAGTTGACCAAATTTTAATTCGACAATTTTATTGACTGATCGCTCGAGGAAATACCGATCATGGGTAATTAAAAGTAAGGCTCCCTTGAAATTGGCTAAATAATTTTCTAACCATTGGATGGAAGCAACATCTAAATGGTTGGTTGGTTCATCCAATAAGAGCAGATCTGCCTGGGCGATTAAGACTTGGGCCAGACCAATTCGTTTTCGCTCGCCCCCTGAACAAGTTGCGAGTGTGCGTTTAAGGTCCGAAATTCCTAATTGGTCTAAAATTGTTTTGGCTTGGACTTCAATATCCCAAATATTTTCCATGGTCATCCGGTCAGAAAGCTTGGAAAAATGCGCTTGAATTTTCTCATCATTTGGGTTGGCCGCTAAATCATATTGAGCTTGTTCATAAGCCAATAAAGTCTGAATTGCTGGAGCTTTTGAATCATAAATCGTCTCTAAGATTGTTTTGTTGGGATCAAAATCAGGATTTTGTTCCAAATAGGCAATACTATATTGGTTAGGATGACTAATATGACCACTATCATAGGAATCTCTACCAGCGATAACCTTCATTAAGGAGGATTTCCCCGTTCCATTCGGTCCAATTAATCCAATCCTGTCACCAGTTCGAATAGCAAAATCCACTTGGTCAATTAAGGTTTTCGTTCCATAAGTTTTTGAGAGTTTCTCAATCTTTAGTTCTTTCATAAATACTCCTTCAACATTAAGTCAACCGCCAATCAATGGGATCTTTACCATCTGCCACTAAATAATTATTTATCTGACTAAAAGGCTTAGACCCTATGAAACCACGATAAGCAGATAAAGGACTGGGATGAGCCGACTTAATGATATGGTGATGTTTTTTTAAATATTTCTGATAATTTTGTGCTTGGCGTCCCCAGAGAACAAAGACTAAAGGTTCCGCTTTTTCACCTAAGAGCTGAATGATTGCTTGGGTAAATTCTAACCAGCCAACATCTTTCATGGAGTTAGCTTGCCCTTCTTTCACCGTCAGGGATGTGTTAAGTAGTAAGACCCCTTGCTGGGCCCAAGCACTTAAATCCCCATGTTTGACGACAGGTATGCCTAAATCTTGCTGTAGTTCTTGATAAATATTACGTAAGGATGGTGGTAAGGCTTTACCGCGATTGACAGAAAATGCTAACCCATTCGCTTGATTAGGGCCATGATAGGGGTCTTGACCTAGAATCACTACTTTGACTTGATCAAAATCACAGGCATTCAAAGCTGCATAGATTTGATCTTGATTAGGATAAATCTGATTGGTTTGGTAGGCCTGAATCACTCGTGCCTCTAAAGCTGTGTAAAAAGGACTATCCAAGATGGATGCTAAGGCTACTTGCCAAGAAGGATTAAGCTTTAGTTTCATCGGCCGCCCACTCCCAATCATTAAATTGCCCTTTATAAAGACTCGCATAAACCTTATCCAAGGCCATTAATTCTTGGTGACTTCCGTCTTCAACAATTCCCTCTTTGGTAACCACTAGAATACGATCTGCATTCCGAATGGTTGCTAAGCGATGGGCAATAATCAAAGTAGTCCGCCCCACGGCTAAATCATCTAGGGATTGTTGAATGTACTGCTCTGTAGCGGTATCCAAAGCCGAAGTGGCTTCATCTAAGATTAATATACTAGGATTCTTCAAGAAAATTCGGGCAATAGATAAACGTTGTTTTTGGCCACCAGATAGCGATGTGCCCCTTTCACCAATTTGGGTATCAATCCCTTGGGGCAAATTAGCTACAACCTCATCTAATTTAGCGGCTTTAATGGCGGCTAAGACCTCAGCTTCACTCGCATCAAGGCGTCCATAAAGGACATTTTCTCGAATGGTCCCATCAAACAAGAAGACATCTTGTTGCACAATCCCAATCTGTTGCCGTAAGGAAGTTAAAGTTAAATCGCGAATATCATATCCATCGACTTGGATTCTACCCTTGTTGACTTCATAAAAACGAGGTAGCAAATTAACCAAGGTTGATTTACCTGCACCTGAAGGTCCAACAAAAGCAATGGTTTGACCTGCTTTAATATCTAAATTAATATTATCCAAGACTTGACGCCCATTCTGATAGGCAAAACCCACTCCTTCATATTGGATATTACCTGTGAGCTTAGGTGCAGCAATGGCTCCAGGCCGGTCTTCAATATCTGGCGACTGACTCATTTCTTCTTGGAACCGCTTGAAGCCGGCAATTCCTTTAGGATACACCTCAAGCATGGTGTTGATCCGTTCAATTGGTCGAATAAAGGTATTAGATATTAAAATATAGCCGACCAATTGCCCCACACTTAACTCACCTCTTAAGGTATAGTAGGACCCCGCCACTAAGGCAAATAAATTAATGAGGCGCATAATCATAAAATTAAAAGAAGAAGATAAGGCCATGGCCTGATAGAAAGCAATCTTGTGTTTTTTATACCCTTGAATTAAGCCTTCAAAGACAGTCTGCTCGTGATCTTCATTGGCAAAGGCTTTAACTACCTTCATGCCGGAGATAGCATTTTGCATCCCCGCATTAAAATGTCCTAGATTTCGATTGATTCCTTCATTCACTTTAACCATTTTACGAGAGAAGAAAATAAGCGCGATTAGTAAAACTGGTACTAAAAGAACTGTAATCACTGCTAGTTTAACATGAACTTGGAGCATTAAGAAAAAGGCCCCCACCAGGGTCATCACTGTAATAAAAATATCTTCGGGTCCATGGTGAGCCATTTCAGAAATCTCAAATAAATCAGATGTCACCCGACTCATTAATTCTCCCGTTTTTACTCGGTCAAAATATGCAAAGGATTGTTCTTGATAATGAGCAAATAATTGACGTCGCATATCGGTTTCAATATTAATTCCTAAACGATGTCCTAGGGCCACCACGATATAATTTAATGACATAGAAAAAAGATATAAAGCTAAGAGGAGGACCGCAAACATTAAGACCATCTTTAGGTTGTGGTTAGGTAAAATTTGATCAATCACATAGTTAACCGCTACAGGAAAGAACAAGTCAAATAAAGCCGATAAAACAGCACAGGAGAAGTCAATAATAAATAAGCGTTTATAGGGTTTATAATAAGAAAAAAAATCTTTTAACATGGTGTCATCCCTTCTAATCTTCCTTATTTTATCATAAGCTATAAGTAAAACACAGAAGACTAGTTTGATAGACTACTAATCCTCACGACATAGGTCCGCATAATATGCAGCTGCTTTGACAGCCTTCTGCCAACCTTGATACAATTTTTGCCCCTGAATTTGATCCATATGGGGTTGAAAGACTTGTCCTTGTCCTAGAAGAGCTTTTAATTGGTCTAAACTTTGCCAATAATTGGTGGCAAGGCCCGCCAAATACGCAGCTCCTAGTGCAGTCGTTTCAACCTCTTGGGCTTGGACTAATTCTTTTCCTAAAATGTCCGCTTGAAATTGAAGGAGATAATGGTTACTTGCCGCACCCCCATCCACCCGGACTTGATTAATTTCCATTTTGGCATCGGCTTCCATGGTATCAACCACATCTTTTACTTGATAAGCAATAGCTTGCAGGGTGGCTTTAGCTAAATCGGCCTTATTGGTTCCCCGACTAAGACCTAAAATCATGCCTCTCACATCAGGATTCCAATATGGGGCGCCCAATCCAGTGAAGGCGGGTACCATATAAATTGGGGTTTCCTGGTCGGATGCATCCATAGCTAGCGCTTCGCTTTCAGATGCTTTTGAAAATAAGTTTAAGCCATCCCTTAACCATTGTATGGCAGAACCAGCCACAAAAATAGACCCTTCCAAAGCATAAGTCACTTGGTCACCTAATACGTAAGCTACGGTTGAAAGCAATTGATGATCAGATAGACGGATTTCTTGGCCAGTATTCATGATTATGAAGGCTCCCGTTCCATATGTCGATTTCACCATTCCCTTTTCAAAGGCTAACTGCCCAAACAAAGCCGCTTGTTGATCACCAATCATAGCTGCAATCGGAACCTGATGGTCATGGAAATGATAGGATTGGGCATGGGCATAAATTTCTGAGTTAGATTTTAATTGAGGTAGAATTTTTTTTGGAATATTTAATAAGTGTAAAATTTCGTCATCCCAGTCTAGGGTCTTTAAATTTAACAACATGGTTCTCGAAGCATTGGTATAATCGGTCATATGCACCTGACCATTGGATAACTTCCATAAAAGCCAGGTATCAATCGTCCCAAAGAGTAAGTCTCCTGCTTCAGCTCGCGCTTGGGCACCTGGAACATGATCTAATATCCAGCGGATTTTAGTCGCTGAAAAATATGCATCAGGGATCAATCCTGTCCGTTCCTGAATAAATGAGCCATACCCTTTGTCTAGTAAATCATCCGAGATTGCTGAAGTTTGACGCGATTGCCAAACAATCGCATTATAAATGGGCTGTCCTGTCTTTTGGTCCCAAATAAGACTTGTTTCCCTTTGATTAGTGATGCCAATTGCATGGATTTGTTGTGGATCTAATTGACCATTAATTAAGGCACCTGACATGACTTTTTGCACATTGTTCCATATTTCTTGTGGATCATGTTCCACCCAACCAGCTTGCGGATAATATTGCTTAAATTCTGCTTGGTCACTGGCAATAATCTGACCTACTTGGTTGACAATAATGGCGCGTGAAGAAGTAGTACCTTGGTCAATGGCCATAATATATTTTTCATACATATATATCTAACCGCCTTTAATTTATACTTGTTTGAACTAAGACTCATTATCTAAAAGTTAATGTTTTTTAGCCTCATGGCTCTCTAAGTTTAAGCATAAAATAAAAAATCTGATAACAATGCTCCCCTAGCTATACTTTAGTTAATTAAACTAGAGTTTAACAAGGTCTTGGCATATTATCAGAAATTTTAATTAAAACACAAACGTGGTTTATTTTTTATTTTTACGAGAAGAAATAATTAAGAAAATTCCAGCTAAAACCACTAAGACACCAATAATCCAATAAATTAAATTAGAGCCTTCACCAGTCATTGGTAATAATCCTTGACTATACAAAAATTCCATAGGGCACCTCTTTCTTTTTATATATTCTATTATACACGTTGCTAACAGGAATACCAAGGCAGTCTATTAATTTATTTATCATCATCCATTTTTAAAACTGCCATAAAAGCTTCTTGCGGGATTTCAACTGAACCAACAGCCTTCATCCGTTTTTTACCTTCTTTTTGTTTCTCTAAAAGTTTCTTACGACGGGAGACATCCCCACCATATAACTTAGCGGTAACATCCTTTCGGTAGGCTTTAATTGTTGTTCTAGCAATAATTTTTTGACCGATGGCAGCTTGAACTGGCACTTCGAACATCTGACGTGGAATAATCTCTTTTAATTTAGCGGCAATCGCTTTACCACGTTCATAAGCAAAATCCTTATGAACAATAATTGAAAAGGCATCAACAATCTCACCATTTAATAAAATATCTAATTTCACTAAATTTGATTCCTGATAACCGATCAATTCATAATCTAAGGAGGCATAACCTTTGGTATTTGACTTTAAGGAATCAAAGAAATCAAAGATAATTTCAGCCATAGGTAATTCATAAACGACGTTAACCCGAAACTCATCTAAATAGTCCATAGTGATAAATTTGCCCCGTTTACGCTCACATAAGTCCATCACAGCTCCCACATAATCACTTGGTACCATAATCTGAGCTTTCACGTAAGGTTCCAGTATTTTATCAATTTCGGTATTATCCGGCATTTCAGATGGGTTATCGATTCTCACTTCTTCCCCATCAGTCTTAATAATCCGGTAAATAACAGATGGAGCGGTCATAATTAAGCTAATATTAAATTCACGTTCGAGACGTTCTTGGATTACATCCATATGAAGCAAGCCTAAGAAGCCGGTTCGGAAACCAAACCCTAGTGCTTGAGAGGTTTCAGCTTCAAATTGTAGGACCGCATCATTCAGTTGTAATTTTTCCAAGGAATCACGGAGATCGTTAAAATCTCCGGAGTCAACTGGATACAAACCTGCATAAACCATCGGATTCATCTTCCGATAACCTTCTAAGGCTTGGTCCGTCGGATTGGAAGCGAGAGTAATAGTATCCCCAACCCGGGTATCTTGGATAGTTTTAATGCTAGCTGTTAGGTAGCCGACATCCCCTACCATCAGATAATCTCGTTGCACTGGATGGGGAGAAAATACCCCTACCTCGTTTACTTCAAAGGTTTTACCGTTGGACATTAATTCAATAGTATCCCCCGGTTTCACCAAACCATCTATCACCCGAATATTTAAAACAACCCCCCGATAAGGGTCATAGGCTGAATCGAAAATCAGGGCTTTAAGTGGGGCCTCTAAGTCTCCGGTAGGTTGGGGAACTTTTTGCACGATTTGTTCAAGGATTTCTTCAATCCCAATTCCCGCCTTAGCAGAGGCAAAAACCGCCTCTGAAGCATCGATACCTATCACGTCTTCAATTTCTACTTGGACACGTTCTGGGTCAGCAGCAGGTAAATCAATTTTATTAATCACGGGTAAAATCTCAAGATCATTATCAATCGCTAAATATACATTGGCTAAGGTTTGAGCTTCAATGCCTTGGGCCGCATCAACGACTAAGATAGCCCCCTCACAGGCCGCCAAAGACCGGGATACCTCATAGGAAAAATCGACATGGCCAGGTGTATCAATTAAGTGGAAAATATACTCTTGACCATCCTTAGCATTATATGTTAATTCAACCGCGTTTAACTTAATCGTAATGCCACGTTCCCGTTCCAAGTCCATTGAATCTAATAATTGATTTTGCATGTCTCGCTCAGCCACCGTCTCAGTTTGTTGTAGAATGCGGTCGGCTAAGGTTGATTTACCATGATCTATATGAGCCACAATAGAGAAATTGCGGATTTTTTTCTGTCTTGCTTTTAAGTCTTGCATATCTATCTTCATACTTATTCTCGCTTTCTCAGGAAAATCTTTAGTATATACTAATCTATCATAACAAATTTATAGCTAAGTCTACAATCTTTTCTTACGATATCGATTGATTAAATCATCAGACCAAGCAGAGTTAACTAAATTATTGAGAAACCGTGTTAAACTTTTTATAAAGTAATTACTTTAACTTAAAGTCAATTATATGAGGGAAATTTTAAGAAGACATATGTTAAAATAAGGATAAGAATAAGAAATTAAAAAGGAGAATCTCCGTGCAATTAACCAATAAAAAAATCCTCTTAGCAGTGACCGGTGGAATCGCTGCTTATAAGGCTCCCGCCATTGTTTCTTTATTACGTAAGCAAGGTGCCCAAGTCAAAGTCATTATGACCCAAGCGGCTCAAGAATTTGTCACGCCACTCACCTTTCAAACTATATCAGGAAACTATGTTTATCAAGATCTTTTTGATAAAAAACCAGCTAGTCCTTTAGTAGAACACATTGAACTAGCAAAATGGGCGGATGTCTTTGTCGTTGCCCCTGCCACTGCCAATACCATTGCCAAATTTGCCCTAGGGATCGCAGATGATTTATTAACCTCAGTTTACTTAGCGCATCGCAGCCCTCTGATTATTGTTCCAGCAATGAATACCTTTATGCTAAACCATCCTGCCACCCAAGAAAATATACAAACATTAAGGAAACGCGGACACCAGGTTCTTGACACCCAAGATGATCTTTTAGCTTGTCAGGACAAGGGGGCTGGCAAAATGCTTGAACCTGAAGATATCGTCGATGCTATTGACACCTGTCTACGACCTAAAGACTTAATCGGTAAACGCTTTACGATTACAGCTGGTCCAACCCAAGAGGCGATCGATCCGGTCCGTTATTTATCCAATTATTCATCAGGTAAAATGGGTTATGCCTTAGCTAATCAAGCAAAAAAACGGGGGGCCAAGGTCACTTTAATCTCAGGCCCCAGCCACTTACCCCGACCTAAAGTCGATCAATTTATCGAAATTAAATCAACCCTCGACCTCTTCGACGCAGTTGAAAAGAACTTTGACCAAAGTGACTGTCTGATTAAAGCGGCCGCTCCAGCTGATTTCCGCCCTGCCCAAATAGCCAATCAAAAAATTAAAAAACTTAGCCAAGGCGCTGGTTTAAACCTTGAATTAGTCAAAAATCCTGATGTTGCGCTCCACTTTGGCCAATTAAAGCAAGACCAAATAATTGTTGGTTTTGCTGCAGAATCACAAAATGAACTAGAAAATGGTCGCAAAAAACTAGAGTCTAAAAATTTTGACTTGATCGTCATTAATAATATCAAGCGAGCTGATGCAGGCTTCCAAACTGATAATAATGCCGTCACTCTACTCGACCAAAGTCAAGCAGCTGAAGAACTTCCTTTGATGTCTAAAGAAGATTTAGCCAATATTATTTTAGACCGCGTCAGTGACATGTTCATAACTAAAGCAAATACTAAATAGGTAATTTAAAAAAGGACTGAGCTTTTTCTGCTTAGTCCTGATTTTTTACAATAATTTATATACGATTATTGCCTCATTCGATTTTATCTAAATTCTCTTTCAATCTCGTTTTTGTAAACTCAATATTTGCTAGAAAGATAATTAAACTATGCTTTATTTCGCTGATAGATTAAACATAATCCTTCTAAAGTCAATAAAGGATTTATCTCAATCGGATAATCAGACAGGTTAGCGATTAACTTAGCATAATTACCTGTTGCAACTAAATTGGTTTGATCTATAGATAGGTCCATTTCCTTTACAATTGCTTTGATGATATAATCAACCATTCCAATATATCCATTAACAAGCCCAGATTGCATTGCTTGAACTGTATTTTTACCAATTAGATGACGTGGGTGCTTAATTTCTATCTTAGGTAATTTTGAAGTTGAGGCCACCAGACTATCAGCAGTAATTTTAATTCCTGGACTGATTAAGCCGCCAACGTAATCTCCTTTAACATCTATGACATCAAAAGTAAAAGCAGTCCCCATATCCATAACAATTGCTGGTGTACCGTAATTTTCTTTGACTGCCACAGCATTAACTATTCGATCTGCTCCTACTTCTTTAGGATCATCATAACGAATGTTCAATCCTGTTTTAACCCCCGCGCCAACAATCATAGGGGATTGCTTAAAAAATTTTTGACAAACAATCGGCATGGTATCCATAATATTAGGGACCACGGAAGATAAAATAATAGCACTTACTTGATCAACTTCCACAGCTTCACTAGCTAATAATTGTGTGAATAAAAGGCCATATTCATCCACTGTCTTATTTGGATCCATTGAAACACACCAATGGTGAATTAAACTTAGATCTTGGTAAAGCCCTAAATCAATATTTGAATTGCCAATATTAATCGCTAATAACATAGATCAACCCTTCTCTTTAATTCTATTTTCTTCCTAGGGCTTTGGTAATTGCCATCACTAAAATAATCGCGATAATACATTCAGGAATACCATTCACAATTCCTATTCCTAGAATCGTTTTACCAGCATTGGCTGGATCCACTCCCATAAGTGATACATATCGTTCACCATAAAAGAGATAGACACCACCCAAAAACCCTACGGTATTCGTTAAGGTGCCGACTATCGCAGCGATGACTTTATCTAAAGAAGCCTGGTAAGAATCGGCAAGTTTTGAAAATTCTAAGAGGGCCATGGCCGCCACCAGGATAAACAAACCACTATTTACCCAAATAGACATAGTATTCCCCGCTTGAATTGCTGCAAAAATTCCATGGCCTAAATAGCCTAAAATTGCTAACCAAAAAATAGATAGAGCAATCTTAGCTTTCTTAAGTCCAACATGATTTAAATAACTATAAATATAGTAAGGAAAAATCCCAATAAGAATACGCGGTAGAACTGATACTAAGGGGTTAAGGACCACAAAAGAGAAAGGAGTCGGATTTAAGATACCCTTCATCATTGAAAATACTCCAAAAATCAAGCCAACTAATGAACCAACAGCTGGGCCAAAAAGGATTGACGATGTGATAACTGGAATATGCATGGTGGTCGCACCTGTCACTCCAATTGGAATGAAACCTAAGGGAGTTGACCCCAAAACTATCGTTAACGCCCCCATAATTCCAACAATAGCAATTTTATGGGCATCAAATCTACGCATTAAAACTTTATTATTCATTTTTTTACCTCCGATCCAGTTCCAAAGGATACTGGTCTATTTTGTTATCGATATTGTTTCGTTGTTAACCATTTCTCAGTCCTAGTCTTATGATCTAGGCTGATGAATAGATTAAGGTTTAAAAATATTTTGATATGCCGGAAAGTTTTGATAGGCATCTGCCGCATACACAGCATTCATAATAGCTTTCTCCATTGCCTCAATAGCCATCACGCCTACAAGATTTAAATCTGCCATTACTTCTTGAGTGGCTAAAGCAAAAATGGTATCGCCGTCAGAAGAAGTATGCACGGGTGCAATCGTTCTAGCAAAGGCATTATGGGTCATTTCAGCTAGTTTATTGGTTTGTTCCTTATCAAAACGTGCATTGGTAGCAATACAAGCAATCGTCGTATTAGTAATCGCATTTTCCATGTGAAATTGTCGTAACAAATCGCTTGTTTTAAGAAAATGTTTCTTTTGACGGTCATAGACGCCAGCTATCTGTTCACCCTGGTTTCTGTCAAATACATCTCCCATGGCATTTAAAACCACCAAGGCTCCAACTACTAAGGACCCCAACTTAACCGAAGCTGACCCAAGTCCCGTTTTCATAATATAATTTGGTCCTAATATTTTACCAACAGAAGCTCCTGTACCTGCGCCGATGTTTCCTTGGAGCGATTCATTGACCTTTGCATTTTTTGCAGCCAAATAACCCATATGATAATCAGGACGAATTCGACTAGAGCCTAATCCCAGATCAAAAATAACCGCTGAAGACACGATAGGAACTTTAATGACTGGCGTTTGATAGCCCACCCCCTCCTCTTCTAAATATTTCATCACACCGCCAGCAGCATCTAAACCGAAGGCTGAACCTCCGGCAAGCACAATCGCATGTACTTGGTTAACCGTCTTTTTCTGACCAAATAGGTCAGTTTCTCTTGTTCCCGGCGCAGATCCCCGAACGTCTACACCGCCAACTGCACCTTTTTTTGTTAAAATAACACTACAACCTGTCATGGCTTCATAGTTCTGAGCATGACCTACTTCTATACCTGGCACATCCGTAATATAACCTTGATACACGATAATATCCCCCTTAGTTTACAATAAAATTTTAATAATACAAGTCTTTTTGGAAAGCGATTTACATACTATTGATATTTACTTTTTAAAGAATATAGACTAGCTAAGTGTAGCATGTTTACGAGGAATAAATCATACTAAGTCTTATTTTTAATTTATTTTCTTAGAGTATTACAAACTAGCTATTGATGTGGAAAAGGAGTATGATAACTTTTACATACAGTTTTTAGGCTTTATTATTAATTAACGAAAGGAAATTATGGAAGATAAAGAATATTATAAAACCGCCCTACAAATGGCCTGGCCCTCGGTACTTGAGTCCTTCTTCATCTCTCTAGCCGCTATGATTGATACCATGATGGTGGGGTCACTCGGTTCATATGCCATCGCTGCCGTAGGCTTAACTACTCAACCAAAGTTAATTGGATTCACAGCATTTATAGCAATATCAATCGCAGTTTCTGCACTTGTCGCCCGTCGTCGGGGGCAAGATGATAAATATGGGGCGAATGAGGTCTTATTAACCGCACTCATTATAGCTCTGAGTTTGTGTATTTTAATTAGTTTTGCCATGGTCTTTTATGCAGATACAATTATGCATCTTGCTGGATCCAATCAAGATACCCATACCGCATCGGTTCAATATTTTACCATTATTATGGCTGGCTTAATATTTAACGTGACCGCCATGGTCATTAATGCAGCCCAAAGGGGATCTGGTAATACCAGAATTGCCTTCACCACAAATTTGACCTCTTCCATTATTAATATCATTTTTAACTATCTATTAATAAATGGAAATTTAGGGTTTCCGGCCTTAGGCCTAAGAGGAGCAGCCTTTGCAACGGTCTTCGGGTCTTTTATTGCTATGTTGATGAGCATTCGTTCATTATTCAAGAAACAAAGTCTAGTTCAAATTCCTTATATTATAAAGGAAAAAGTTCGCATGCATAAGAGCACGGCTGCCTCTATTTTTAATCTAGGCTCAAATATGTTTATAGAGAACCTTTTTATGCGGGTGGGCTTCCTAGCAACCGCATTAACTGCAGCAAAATTAGGTACAGATTCTTTTGCGATTTATAATGCCGGTATGAATATTTTATCTCTAGGATTTTCATTTGGGGATGGGATGCAAGTAGCCGCAGTCGCCCTAGCCGGCCGTGCGCTCGGACAAAAGCGCCCGGATATCGCCGTTTTATACGGCCATGTTTGCCAACGAATCGGACTCATTATTTCAATTGGACTTTCTGCTTTTCTCCTCTTCTTTGGTGAAAATGTCATGGAAATCTACTTTGACAACCCAGAAATAATAGGTGAAGCCACCATGGTAACCCAGTTTATTATGGTTATTGTCCTTTTACAAATTTCCCAAATTATCTTTGGCGGATGTTTACGGTCTGGTGGGGATGTGCGTTATACTTTGATGGCCGGGATTATTTCAGTCACAATCATTCGTACCAGCATGACTCTCCTTTTAGTTAATGTCTTTTTACTCGGTCAAATGGGTATCTGGCTGGGTGTTTTATCTGATCAACTTTCCCGTTTTGTTCTTCTACGTCATCGCTTCAAACAAGGTAAATGGACTCAAATTGAAATATAGCAAATATTACTAAAACACTCGTCATCTTTCCATACAGGAAGATAACAAGTGTTTTTAATTTATAGAAAAATTAAAGATTAGCTAAAAGAAACGGGTTTGAAATTTGTTTGGGGTAGTTTCAATTCAAACTGACCAATAATAAAAGATGAAATAAAAGTCGTAACTAATGAAATTAAGACATTAGTAAAAGGCATATAAACTACAAATGATAAAGCTAATACAATAAAATCACTAATGAAATAGGCCATCGAGAGCGATAAATGATTGTATTTAACATTTATTAGGGCTAGACAATCTTCACCACCAGCCACACATCCCCGTGAAACAACCAAGCCGCAACCAAGTCCGACTAATATCCCTCCAATAATAGCGGCAAATAGAGGGGCATCCTGTAAAGAAGGCAAGATGGGCCCTAATTTATAACATAAACTATAAATGATTGAATAGGAAACAGTTGTAAGAATTGCCCTAGGTAGGAAAGCCCGACTCAAACATAAGAAACCAATAAAATAAAGACTTAAATCTAGAACTAGATTGACTGTGGCTGGGTTAAAGCCATTTAATTGGTAAAAAACTAAAGCTAAGCCCATTACTCCGCCCTCACTAATTCGCGCGGGAATATGAATATTTACCATAGCAAAAGCCATAATGAAATTTCCTAAATTAATCCAAGCAAAATCTTTAAGACTTATTTGGAATTTATTAGTTAAATAATTAGTGAGAGATGCAAAAGAAAATCCAATGTTTTGTTGCGTTTTAATAATAATTCAACCTCTTTTTTGTCTACACACAGAGGCTTGTGCATTTTGGCCATTAATAAAGACTACCCTGGCCGTGAGACAAGCTCCGTGCTGTACAATCTGATGGTGGTTGATGTGTTATTTTGTTTGATGATTCTTTCTTGTAAGAACTCTGATAGGCACACTTCTTCAACATAACGATCACATCAGATAGTTAGTCA
Organism: Eremococcus coleocola ACS-139-V-Col8; assembly: GCF_000183205.1. Taxonomy (NCBI): domain Bacteria; kingdom Bacillati; phylum Bacillota; class Bacilli; order Lactobacillales; family Aerococcaceae; genus Eremococcus; species Eremococcus coleocola. The sequence continues at coordinate 51,204 of NZ_AENN01000015.1, forward strand.
CAATGAAGATAGCTGAACAGATAAAAACTACCATATGGTACAAGACATTTTTTCATATGGTAACCATCGGGGTCTTACCCCATCCCCGATAGGATACCACACTAAATAAAATATATGAAATATAATAACTCTGAAATATAAGGTAAACGTTTTCTTTCTATACTTCACATCCGATTCCATCATTATCCCGATCAAACTGGGGTCTAAAACCAGGATCGCCTGGATAAATAGGTGCTTTCCCTGCTGCTTTTACCTCTTTACAATTTTTATAATAAACATCTTCATTTAAAATAGGATCTGTAAAGTTCACTTGATTGGAAGCGGTAGACGCATTAGTATTTAGATATTCGGCCTGGTTGATATAATTGATATCACCATCCACCCAGACGCGCACACCTTCATACTTGGCCTGGTCTTGGGCAGCATAAATTGCTTCTGCATAAGGGGAGTTAGGTAAGTACGCTTGGATATAACGAGCAATCGCATAACCTTCCCTAACCATAATTTCTTCTAGCAAAATACCATCAACCCAAACATGGACTAAATCACGACCATATTTATCCTTTTCTGGGCCTTCGTATTCAACCTCGATCAAATCAGCTTGGCTCAATAGCTCACTGACTCTTTTCTTAGCAGCCTTACTATAGGGAACACCCCCTCGTAATTCGGGGGCATCAATTAGTAAAAAGCGGGCTTTAATTGAGGGCTCGGTTTTTCGGTCTAAGATAAAATCTGCCGTATCCCCATCAATTACAGAATAATCAATGACTTCAAACACACTTTCTTGACTGCCTGCCCTTTGAGCAATTGTTGAATAGCCTAGCCTTTCGAAATCGATATTGGCAAAGACCAATGACTTTTGATTGGGATTCATACAAGTAAAAATAAAAATAAATAATAAAATAAATTTAAAATAATTTTTCATTTGTTCAACCTCTTTTTTCTCCTTTCTATTATAATTACAACTTAAATATTTCGTCAATATACTATTTTTATCTAATATATTTTCACGAAAAATCACTCAAAAATCTTAAATTTTACTAGTTCAATGTTACTAAGTTTAACAAAATTTTAATATTAACTTAAATGCATATACAAAAAACTAGCCCACAAGGACTAGTTTTTAATGTGACTATCAATTAAAAATATTTAATGCTTTTAAATTTCTTCTTTTTGCGTGCGTTTAGCAATAATATATTTTGGACGAGCTTTAACTTCCAGATATATCTTACCAATGTATTCCCCTATAACACCAATGGATAATAATTGGATTCCTCCCATAAAGCAGACTACAATATAGGTTGAAGCCCAACCAGCCACTGTATTATCCGTCCAATATCCATAAAATACCCATATAATTAAAAGCAAACTGAGAAGTGTCGCAAAAGCCCCCATTAAGGTTACTAAGCGAATGGGCTTAATCGACAAACTTGTAATACCATCAAAAGCTAAGGTCAACATTTTTGATAGAGGATAATGGCTCTCACCTTCCATTCGTTCATACCGTTCATACTCCACGACAGAATAATTAAAACCAATTAAAGGAATCAAGCCTCTTAGATATAAATTCACTTCTTTATAATTTGACAATTCATTTAAGACTCGCTTCGATAATAAGCGATAATCTGCATGATTATAAATGGTATCAGCACCTAAAAAGGCCATTAATTTATAAAAAAGTTGGGCTGAACTTCTTTTAAACCAAGTATCTGACTTTCGATTAGACCTCACCCCATAAACTATATCGGAACCATTTTGGTAGGCCGCGACCATTTGATCAATACAATTAATATCGTCTTGTCCATCACAATCGATAGTGATCACGATATCAGCCTGTTCTCTCGCTTCCATCATCCCAGCAAAAATAGCATTTTGGTGACCACGATTTCGACTTTGACTAATTCCTTGCGTATGGTGATTTTCCATGGAAAATCCTTCAATCAAATCCCAGGTCTTATCCTTAGACCCATCATCTACATACATAATCTGACTAAGAGGCGAAATTTTTGCTGCTTGAATTAAATTCCGAATTTTATTTAAGAATAAGGGATGAGTTTGAGGGAGTACTTTTGCTTCATTATAACAGGGAATAACTAAGTATAAGATCGGTAAGTCCATTTTATCCTCCTAAATTAGGCTAATCTTGTGAATTCCAGCCTGGTATATAGTAAACAATATCATTCAATAGTCTTGCTGCCAGTGGAATTAATGTGAATACATAGGTATAAAGATATTGACTCTTCCCTTCCCAGACCAAATGAAAAAGGAAGCCTCCAACGAGATAAATCATAAACGGTAGGAAACTTGCTTTTCCACGGAAGTGGATACAAATAAAAGCCAAACTAGCTATTAATATTAATAAATAAATTCCACGACAGGCCTGGTAGATATTGGCAAAAGTAAAAGATTCTTGATGGAGACTTCCCCCCCACTTTGAATGATAAGTTTGTGCTGCTCGAGATGTGGTCCAAAGTGACTGGAAGGTTGGTTCAGTCCATTGAGAATCAATTTTTAAATTGAAATAATCTTGAAAATAAGCTGGATTTTCTTGAAAATAAGCAATATTTTCCTTAAGTTTGGTTTGTCCAATAGCTTTCGCTTGATCATAATCATTATTTACTTGAGACATAGTATTATAATTAAAACCATTATACCATCCTGCTGACCGGTCTAAGTTTTGAGGGTCAGTTCCCATGGCGACCCATAGATTCGATGGAGACCCACTAGGAAAATACTGGTCGAGAATTAATTCATAACTAAAGGCTAATAAACGACTAGGTAATATCAAGCAAGCGATCAAGCTTAAAAGAAGAAAAACTTTTGACCAAGAATTTTTACCAATTAGACTCACGAATAAACCAATAATAATCGCAATAATTCCAATCGCGAAATTCTGTCGGATTATTACCGACAGACTAAAAGCCAAACAAGCGGTAAGGTAGTATGCCCAAGCAAATTGGCTTGCTTTGATGCCTTTCATTAGCAAATAGGCACCCAGGATTAAAAAGAAGAAACCAGGAATCAACCCATAGCCAAAGTGTACATAAATTAATTGGGGTAAAAATAAGAAGCTAAGCATAATGGTCATTGACTCTAGGCCATGACGGTCACCAAAGACGAGAAGAGTTAATTTAGCTACTAAGTAATTTATGGCTAAGATTTGCAAAAAGTTAACAAAAAATATTATTTTAGGAGAGGACCATAATCTAGTTAAGAGTCCATCATAAATCATAAGTCCTAGCTGAAAAGGATATTTTAAAAAGTAATCTTCTGAAAAAACTGCTGCCTTATTTTCTGAAAAAAGAGTTTGACTCAACTGGTAGACAATATCAGCATCTGCCCTTAGTCCAAAATCAATTTGACTGGATAAGAAAATAAAGAGAAGGCAATATATCAAAGAACAAACTATATAAACCGTTCGTCCCTTAAAGTTAGCTGCCAAAAACACGAGGGCTAAGCTCAAAGCGGCAAAAGGAAGCCATGACCAAGTCGCTTGTAAAATATCTACTTTTTCACCACCGATAAATTCTACATAAGCCATATGGTTTAGATTTCGCCAAATAATCCAAGTTAATACCAACAGGACACAAAGCTGGGCCATGTAAATTAATAATTTAGTTAAACTATTTTGCCATTGCTTCATCTTTTCATACTCCCTATCTTATCCATTGCTCATATAACTCAATCATTATACCTGACCATGATTTAAAAGACTATCCTCAATCTATATTTTTTATTGAACCTCGATAGAAGGATGGTCCTAATTTTCACCTAATATTTGAGCAACCTTTATTTTTAGATCAGGTAATACATCTTTCTTAAACCAGGGATTCTTAGCCTGCCACCTAAAGTTAAGAGGGCTGGGATGAACTAAAGGGAAATAATCAGGCAAATACTCTTGATAGCTTGCTATAGTTTGGGTCAAGTTCTTTTTAAAAGCTTTACCTAAATAAAACTTATTGGCATATGCACCAATTAATAAGGTCATTTGGATTTTAGGCATTAAGGCCAAGATGCTTTGATGATAATCATGTGCAATAAATTTCCTTGGTGGCAAATCACCACTTTTCCCCTTTCCAGGATAATAAAAGTCCATAGGCATAATCGCAACTTCTTGGCTATAAAAACTTTCTGGACCAATTCCTAACCACTCCATTAAGGTTACCCCTGACTTATCATCAAAGGGAATTAAGGACTTTTCAACATGGGATCCAGGTGCTTGACCAATAATTAGTAGTTTGGCCTCTGGATTAATTTGAAGCACCGGTGGGATTCCACGTTGACTATAACTTTCATTTCTTGGGTCTGTTTTCAAGGCTTGGATAATCTCTTCTATCGTCAAAAATCTAGCTTCCTCTCCTAATGAAATACATTATTTGTCAAAATTAGCTTGCCACTGATCTACTTTAAAACCAATTAAGATTTGATCCTTTTCTACTAATATGGGACGTTTAATCAGCATCCCATCACTCGCTAACAGTTCTATTTGTTGGTCTAAGGACAGGGTATTCAGCTTATCCTTGAGTCCCAGTTCTTTATATTTATTACCAGACGTATTAAAAAATCGTTTAATTGGCACCCCAGAAACTAGATACCATTCCTTTAACTCTTCGGGCCTAGGCGTATCTTCCAGTATATGGCGACTTTCAAAGCCAATATTATTTTCTAGTAACCACTTTTCTGCACGTTTACATGTTGAACATTGAGGTAAATGAATGAATTGCATGGATCCAGACTCCTTTCAAGACTTAGTTCAAAGACAACTACTGTTTTATTGTAACCCTGCTAGATAGAAATACAAGTAATTGGATAGTAATTCATTGAAGGCTAATTATAAAATCGTTATAATCATACTAGAATTGGGAGGAATATATGAAAAAATTAATACGCCTACTTTTCTTGTTAGTCACCCTTTACTCTGCCCTAGCTTGTCAAAGTAATTCAAGTAATCCAAGTCAAGCTAACCAAGAAAAACAAGAAAGCCAGCTTCAGGATAGTCAATTTAGACTATCAGATCTAGAAAACACCCAACATTTCAATCGTCATGCCTTAGAACATATTTTTTACGGTAGTATCAATCGCAAAGGTAATGCAACGGGTTACCATTACGAAGGTATCAGTCAAATGGCTCAAATTCTGCCTGACACCCGTTCCAAGAATGATAAGCATGGGGTTTACCGGGCTAAAGTAAAGATTGAAGGGCAAAAGAAAAAAGCCATGTCCACCTTCTTCCCCAAAGATTGGAGCCCCCAAGAAGTCGTTGATGCCATCAATGAGGCCTATGACATGGCTGATCATGTTTCAGGCAATATCTATGAAGGAGCTAGTCAAGGCATTACTATCCAAATGTATTTAACGGATGATCAGAAAATTATTTCGGCATTTCCAATTTATGAAAGGTAGATAAAAATGTATTATTATTTTGAAAAAAACAAAGGAAAATGGCATGTTAAGCTAGATGGTAAGGATAAAGACCTACTTGATAGTTTCTTACAAGTGGAAGGAGCTAGTTTTGCCGACCTCATTATGGATGCAATCCAAGAAGTCAAAACTAGCAGACAAAAAAGTGAATTTTCAGGAAATACCTTTAGTCTGAACTTAGATTCTAATCAAGCTCTTATCAGCGATGAACTAGGAGAACAAGAAATAAAACTAACCAGCCAAGACTTTATTTCAATTTTTCTTTTCTGGTCGCGCTTAAGTCGTCGCTAAGCAAACTTCTCTTATTAAATTTGAATACATTCAAAAAATCGCCTGCTGAGTGGATTTAAATCCTGCAGGCGATTTTGTTAATTTTATGAATATCGAAAAAGATAAAAATAAATTCTTGAAAGGAAGTCCTTACTACATGGATAGAGACTTCAAATCTGAAAAAGCATCTGTAATTAATTTTTCATCCATTTCCTTACCAATCAAAACCAGTTGCGTCTTCATTTTGTCATTATTAACCACTGGGGCAAACTGATAATTCATAGAAACACCTTGAAGTAAGTAGGCATGGTCTTGATTAGTCAATTTGATAAAGCCTTTATAACGATAAAGTCGGTCTTGTTGTGACATCATAAGCCAATCAATGAAATATTGAACTTGATTACCATCTAAAGGTAAAGAAGTCTCTAGATAGATAGTTTCAATCCCATGGTGGTCATGATGATGGCCATGATTATGACCTTCTTCGTGATGATGGTGATGGTCATGGTCATAGTTACTTTCCTCCGCCTGCAGCATGGCCTGTAATTCTTCAGGTTCAAATACTTTATTATATAATCCTTGATTGAAGAATTGATGGCTTTCAATAGGAACATCTAAGTCAAAGGGAATAACTTGAGCAAATGGATTTAAATGACTGAGGTCTGCTTTAATCACGGAGGCATCTTCTTGACCTAGCTTAGAAAGATAAATCCGGTCTGCAAAGACTATCTGTTGAGAAACTTCTTCAAATTTTGTCAATGAGTCTTTATAATTAATGGCATCGACCACAGTATACACGGAATCAACAAAGAAAAAGTGGTCATTCCCTGCCATTAATTGAATTGTTTGTACAATAGGTCTAGGGTCAGCAATCCCTGTCGTTTCAATAATGATATGTTTTAAATTCCACATCCCAGTTTGATACATATCACGAATATTCTTTAAGATGGCTAATAAATCTGACCTTAAATTACAACAAATACAGCCTTGATTTAACTGATAAATTTCTTCAACTGATTCAAAGATTAATTTATGGTCTACTCCGACATCGCCGACTTCATTTTCAATCACGGCAATTTCTTTGACATTTTGACTAGTTTTTAAGACTTGATTTATTAAACTAGTTTTACCAGAGCCTAAAAATCCGGAAACTAAGGTAATTGGAATTCCCATTGTGAACCTCTTTCTATCAAAACAGTAACCACTACGATTTATTCGATAAGTCTTATCATAATACCGAGCATTGAAATTGTCAATATTTGAGCCTATAAAGGTTGATATTGTCAGTTCGAACTCAAAACCCTATAATAAATGTATTAGAAATGGAGTTGACCTATGAATAAAATAAATAAACTAATTAAAGGCATCTGTCTATGTCTTGTTTTTGCATTAGTGGCTTGGTTTTTAGGACAAGTATTCCCCTTGATTGGTGGACCCGTCTTTGGCATTTTGCTAGGTATGTTATGTCATAATTTGGTCAAAGATGCGAAAGACTATCAAGTGGGGATTAAATTTACTGCTAAAAAAGTCCTTCAAGCAGCCGTTGTTCTATTAGGCTTTGGCTTAAATCTCAACATTATTCTCAAAACTGGAGCACAATCCCTACCGATTATTCTTTCGACCATCACTGTGGCCTTGGCCTTGGCTTACCTAATGCAAAAAGTATTAAAATTACCCCTTAACCTTGCTACCCTGATTGGGGTTGGGTCTTCGATTTGTGGCGGTTCAGCTATTGCTGCAACAGCACCAGTAATTGATGCGGATGACCAAGAAGTTGCTCAAGCTATTTCTGTTATATTTCTATTTAATGTCATTGCTGCTCTGGTTTTCCCAAGTTTAGGTCAAGCTTTAGGGTTTGACACAAGTAGCGGCCAAGCTTTTGGTATTTTTGCAGGAACCGCAGTCAACGATACTTCTTCAGTTACAGCCACTGCAGCTACTTGGGATTCCTTGTACCACTTAGGTAGCCAAACCTTAGACAAAGCTGTAACCGTAAAACTTACCCGAACCCTAGCTATTATACCGATTACACTCGGCCTAAGTTTTATCCAAAGTAAAAAGAATAGGACACACGATCAAAGATTTTCATTCAAGCGAGCTTTCCCTACCTTTATCCTATATTTCATCCTTGCTTCACTCATCACTAGTTTATTTTCCAGCTTTGGTTTCAATCCTTCCCTCTTTAATCCCCTAAAGACTCTATCAAAATTTATGATAGTCATGGCCATGGTAGCGATTGGTTTAAATACCAACCTAATCCAACTCATCCGTAAAGGGATTAAACCGATTTCTTTAGGCTTTACCTGTTGGCTTGGTATAACCCTAGTCAGCCTGGTCATGCAAAAGGTCATGGGCTTACTTTAAACTTATCCTTATATTCAAAAAGGTTCCTCTGCTTGCTAGTCATGCGAGGAACCTTTCAATTAAATTGTGCTTACTTCCTTGAATCTTCAAAATATTCAAAGATTTCTTGATCAGGATCTTGGTCTTGATGAAATTGATGGTATAGATCAATAATCTCTTGTTTATGCTTGTTCCATAAATCTTGGCCTTCTTTTATTTGTTCCTTGGTAAAAGCTTGATTCTCTGCTTGTTGACGTTTCACCAAGGCTAACATTGCTGCCTTTTCTTGTGGATCCTGTATTTGATCTATGCGAGATTGAATGGTCTCCCTAGCCATCTCACGATATTCCCGAGCCCGAGACCGTTCTAATTCGATGTGCTTATGAATAATCATCATCATTTCACGTGGTGAATGAAAAATCTCAACCACTGCGTTGACCGGATCTGCATCCACTAAGGAATAAGTCAGCTTACCTAATAATGGCATAACAAAGACAGTTAGGGCTCCTGCGGCAACTAATACTGAAGCAATATCTGCTTGCATTAAACCTGCTCTCTGTGCTATTCCTGTAATTGCTACAATTAATGGTAAGGCTGTAGTACAATAAAAGGCCACTGAAAACCGATTGTGTATATCCAGTCTATCCTCTTTATCCTTCTCCAAGGAAAGTGATACTACAATCGGGATAGCCCGAATTAAAACTAAACCTAGTATAAAAACGACTAGTAAGATGGGATACTTTAGCACGGCCGCTAAATCAATATGAGCACCTGATACAATAAAGAACAGGGGCACTAAAAAACCATAAGCAATACCATCTAACTTTTCCTCAAGATCCTTGTTATCTGCCGGACTGATATATCTTAAAACAAATCCAGCAGCAAAGGCTCCTAAGACAATATCCAATTCAAAAACAGCTGAAAAAGCGACCAGTAAAATTAATAATAAGATAGTTAGACGAACCATTGATTGAGAAGTAGTTTTGGCCTTAGCCTCAATAAAATTGTAAAGACGCGTATCATGTTCAACTGCCTTATTGGCAATGAATGAGATCCAAAGACAAATAATCACTAAGAGGCCCAAAATTAAACCTGTGGCCCAAGTGGCGCGGGTCGATAATAAAACTGCCATGGCCAAGACCGTGGCCAATTCTCCCCAAGTTCCGTAGGCAATCACTTTGTCTCCAATGACTGTATCCATTATGCCTTCTTCTTTTAAAATCGGCATCAAAGCCCCTAGAGCGGTCGTCGTAAACAGTAAGGCGGTGGCAATCTTACCTTGAGTGCCACTAGCCAATTGAGGCAAAAAACTAGTTAAAATAAAGGCAATTAATAATGAAACTGCCCAAGTTGCCAAGCCTTTTTTACCATCTTTTGCTGTTAAAACCCGTGGATTAATTTCATAACCCGCTAAAAGAAATAGAAAAGCACATCCTAGTTCAGATAAAACAGTAATTGCATTACTATCGGCTTTAATTAAGTCAAACATATTGGGTCCAAGAATTGCCCCAGCTACGATTAGAAGAACCGTTTCTGGTACAATTTGTTTGGGTATTATTCTTGCGACTATCGGTGTAAATGCTGAAATACCAGCGATAATCATGAGTGAGATAAACATTTCTGTCATCGTTTTCTCCTCCTATCAATATAAAAAGTCTACTTTATAAAGTAAATTATACACTGTTTCATAAAAATAGGCCTGACCTATGCTTATGAACAGAAAATATAGGAGAAATACCAATTATTTATCAGCTGAAAATAGTGCCGAAAGATTAGCAAAGGGATTATTTTCAATTAGTTCTTGGTTAGCTTGCTGAAGGTAACTTTCATTTTCTTCAAGTTCCAGTAATTTTTCATAGACTAATGCAGTCATTCGGGCATCGTTCAAGCTATTATGGCCTCTTCCCTTAATTTTAAAATAATTCGCAACGGCTTGCAGACTAAGACCTCGACTACCCGCCAGATAAGAATCACGGCGGTTTCTTGCTTCTTCGTAAACATCAATTTGATACTGGGCATCTAAGTCTAAATTATTTGCCTTAAGTAAAGGTAAATCACTTTTTAAGGCATTATAACCGATTAAGGGTAGGTCACCCACAAAATCCTTAAATTCATTCATCACCGTATCTATCTTTGGCGCGGCTTGTATCTGGTCTAAGGTAATGCCAGTCAATCCAGAAATAAAACTCGGAATTGCATGGTCGGTATTCACAAAGCTATCAAAGTGAGCAACCTCCTGCCCCTGTTTAAATCGGACGGCTGAAACTTGAATAATCTGACTATCTTCCTCAAAAGAGGTGAACTCTAAATCAAAAGCAATGTAATCTTTTAAACGTTCCATTGATTTCCTCCATTAAAATTTAAATATATAGATTAAATATAGGGCATTAAAATAGCATCCTCTACCGTCACCCTTCTTTCTAGTAATTACCAAAATAATCTAACTATATAAGCCTACATAGATCATAAATCTTTCCAAAAAGATAAATTTAATAGAATCACTAAAAAGAATACTCAGTCATTTTAGTCCCGAGTAGGCACTATAAAAAATAAGGTAATTAACATTGAAATTGTGATAAAAGTTAAGCCAGCTTTTAACCATAAGGAAGGTGCAAAAAAAATAGAAATCCCCATCAAGATAAGGAAATTAAAAGCCATTTTCTTTTTCCGCTGATGAGGAATAGAACGAGTTTCAAGATAATCGGCCACATAGAACTGATAGATTTTAGTCTGTTTTAACCATGTGTCAAACCTTTCAGAAGACCTTGCAAAACAATAGGCAGTCAAAAGGATGAAGGGGGTCGTCGGTAAAACTGGCAAAATAACTCCCATTGAACCTAAGAAAAAAGAAATAAAACCAATAATCAGATATAAAATTTTCACAGTCACACTCCTAAAATGTTTGTAAATATTATGAATAAAGCTTTTTTTGATTCAAAAATAATTGTTTACGAAAATCAGCTTGACGTATCTCTGACACTTGGTCTAAAGTATCGTTCAAACTGGATTCCAAAGCAAGCAATATCTTATCGACACCTACTTCTTGCCCATTAATATGGCTAGCTGGTAAATCACTTTCTAGTAAAAGTCGCTCCGCAGGTACTTGTTTAATATAAGCCCGTCCCTTCTTTCGTTGTAACATCTCCGGATGAACCGATATATAGCCACCTAATCGAATTAATTGAGTTAATTCATCAGACTTCCCATTAAAACGATGAAAAATGGGAATGATTTTCTGACCTAATTGCGAGGACCATGGCATTAAAACACCTAAAACTTCACTTGCTGATCTGACGGTATGAATCGACAAGATGTATTTCTTATCCTGTCCTCTCTGGTCCCCAAGCATATTAAAAATCTCTGCCAAAACATAGGTTTGAAGACTTTGATTAGCCTGGCTTAAACGTTTGGGATTCCAGTCCAGACCAATTTCGCCAATATAATGGGTTTGATTCAAATTATCGGAAAAAATCTTAAGTTCCTGGTCAGCCTGTTGATATGATGTGATATACCAGGGATGAAAACCTAAGGATGGAATGACTTCTTTAGGATTTCCTTGAGATTTTAGAAAGTCTATGAGCCCATTATACTGCGACGGCAAAACAGTTTGCCCGACCAACCTCAGGCCATGCTTTTTCAGTTGGTCAATTAAGGCTGTCCTTAAATTGCGGTCTTGAATAAAATCAAAATGGTAATGACTATCAATTATTTGCATCTTAGTCATCTCATCCCTTTGGGCATGGCTTCAAGTTTAGTTAAGCGCCGAATCACTTTTCCGGCTAACATTTGTCCCATAATCGGTGGCATATATGACATAGAACCCAGGGTAGCCCCCTTTTCTCGGCCTTGAGGATTTGACACTTTAAATGGGATTTCATTAGAATATAAGACCTCTAAATTTTTTATATCACGTTTACGACATTCTCGGCGCATGACTTTGGAGAGAGGACAATAAGTCGTATGTTCAATAAAATCAAATTTTAAATAAGATGGATCTAATTTGTTGGCTGCCCCCATTGCAGCTAAAAGAGGCAGGTCTTGACTTTGGCACCACTGCGCTATGGTTAATTTGGGAGAAACAGTATCAATACAATCAATGACATAGTCTGGTCTGCCAAATTGCCCTAGAAGCTCATTAATATTATCTTTATGAAGAAAAGCCGCCATACTTTCCAACTGACAATCAGGATTAATATCCTTGATAATATCTGCCATAACCTCTACTTTTAAACGTCCCAGGGTTGATTCGAAAGCCAAGGCCTGACGGTTAATATTTGATCGTTCAATCCGGTCACGATCTACGAGAATAAGCTGGCCCACCCCACCACGAGCTAAGGCAATGGCACAAGCAGAGCCAACTCCGCCTAATCCTAACACCATTACTTTAGCCTTGGCCAAATCTCTTAGTCCCTCATTGTTTAATAATAAGCGTAATCGATCCAAACGTTCTGATTTTATATCCATACTTCAATTCCTTCTATAAATAGTCTAAAACCCACTGAATACCATCTGCTAACCGTTTTTCTGAATTTTGAACATGATTGCCAGAGTTCCATTGGGGGTAAGACTTACTTGTATTTCTTTTTAAGTAGTCCGCTTGCAAAAGAAAACGGTCTGCCACCTGAGCCATCGTCTGATTTTTTGTCTTCGCTTCCTTATCCCCTAAACTTAGATAAACAAGGGGGCTCAAGCAAGTATTCTTATCAATATACTTATCCCAATCTTGATACCAAACTGAAGGTGAGGCTGGGACAAAGCATGCAAAAATTTTAGTTTGATAGCTAGACCATAAGCTAAAGAGTCCACCTAAGGAATAGCCTAGCAAAATTACAGGAAAAATCTGAGGATTGTATTTTACAAGTAAGTCTATAAGAATAAAGTCTAAAATAACTTGAGCTTGACCGGAAAAATCCTTTTTACCAAAAAGTGCAGGAGCTGGCCAAGGGCTCATCTCAGCCTCCCAATCAAGAATTTCCAGGCCAATAAAAGAAAAGTTTAATTTTGTTTGTTTTATCAGGTGTAATTATCTATCCAATAATTCAACATCATGGTAATCACACACTCGAAGGACTAAACAATCTGTATTATCTAACAAATCAAGATATAGTTTATAGTGGTGACACATTTCTGTTTTAATCATGATCAATCCTACTTTTATAACTATTAGAATAGCAAGACAGATTCATATTGACAAGTTTATTCGAACTCCTTGTGCTTTAATTCATCAATTTTATTTTTTAAAGCCTTAATCTCATCCAAATTAGCTTGTGAATCCATGACTAAATTTTGTAAGCAAAATTCTAATAAAGCAATTTTCTTACTTAGTGTATCCTTATATTTATTTTGATACTGAGGCCAAAGTAGATGACCGTCCTTGATTTTTAATTCCAGCTGGCAGGTTGACTGAAGAAAAGCATCATCATGGGATACCATAAGTAGGGCTCCAGGATACGTTTTAATAAAATCTTCCACCGCTTCTAAGGTCCTTATATCCAAAAAGTTAGTCGGTTCATCCAATAATAAGAGGTTATAATCACCTAAGAGTATTCTTGCCAAAGATAGGCGGACCTGTTCTCCTCCGGATAAGCTACCACTTTCCTGGTTTAGTTTATGGTCCACAAAGCCTAAAGATGCTAATACTTGTTTAATTAAGTAGATATCTTGAAGGGAATGCTCGCTAACATTTGCAAGAACAGACTGTACCTTGTTTAAATTTCTTAAATTCTGGGCAAAATAACCAATTTTCAAGTCTGGACTATAATAACCTTGATATATTTGCTTAACTATTCCCCTTAAGAAAGTAGTTTTGCCTGCCTGATTTTGTCCAGTTAAAGCTATTTTTTGTCCCATTTTTAATTTGAACGTATTAAAATCAAATAATTTTCGTTTCTGGATCATAACCTCACCTGGCTCAAGATTTAACAAAGTTTTTGATTTAGGATCCAAAGCCCCAACCGACTTAAATAGATACTGAGTTTCCTGACTTGGTGCGGCAACTTCTTCTAATTTATCCAACCGCTTTTGCAAGCTTTTTGCCCGCTTAGCCATAGCTTTCTCCTGACCATCGTAACCACCGGCAAAGTTGTTAACTTTATAGTCTGATACAGATACTGACGCTTTGCGTTTTTTGAAGTGCTTAGCTTTTTCTTGACGATTATGGATTTCCCGGGTCAACTGTTTCCGTTTTTCCTGGTAAGCCTCATAGTCCTGGGCTTGTTTCGCGATGGCCTGGTCCTTCTCCTTTTTATAGTCAGTGTAATTTCCGTGATAAGTCGTCAATTTTCCCTGGTCTAACTCCCAGATTTGATAGACCGTTTGATTTAATAAGGTCCGATCATGACTAGCCATAATCAAAGTGCCTGAATATACTTTAAGCTGATCAATCAACCACTGGCGCCAATATTGATCTAAGTTAGTTGATGGTTCGTCTAAAATAAGGATCGGAGCGTTACTTTCAAAAGATTTCTGTAACTCACTGAGGGTTTGCTGCCCTCCAGACATAGTTGAAACAGGTTTTAATTGTGGTAAATAAGCAAATTTGCTATTGATTTGACACTTTCCTTGATAATCGTTATCCTGACCAATCAAAATTTTAAGTAAAGAGCTTTTACCTTGACCATTGGGGCCAACTAAGCCAATCCTAGCACCCTTTTCTACTAGAATCTCCTTAATTTCAAATAGTATGTGACCTGCAATTTCTTTTTTTAAATTATAAATTTCAATCTCAGACATCACTATGTCCACCTTTCTTTTTACTTTGTCCTAAAAACAAGCTAAGCAAAAAAGTGCACACAAAAAGACAGGGTAAATTTAATTAAGCCTGTGCTAAAGTGCATACTACTCCCTCAAAAATTAAGGGTTGCTTAGCATCACTTAATTAAATTATCCATGTCTTTATACCTCTCGTTCTTTTATTTAAATTAATTATAACACATTAATGCAATATCATCCTGCTTGATTAAAATTTTCTTTTTTAAGAAAATTAGCAGTTTATATCAATAAACTCAAGTCAGTCATCATTTGTTTGACTTGTTCATCAACAGGGTAAGTCTCATTCTCACCGATTAGTTCAAGCGCAGCAATCGCCACTTTAGACAAAGAAACCGTCATATCTGCCACAATTTCTTGATCATTTACAAATGACTTTAAGGTGTTGAAGGTATTAATATCATGCTTCCCCATCATTAAGGCATTTTTGATATAGTTCATTTTATAGGTAATTCCAGCCATACTTCATTGCTTCCTTCTTATATAGCTTCCTTCTTATATAGCTTCCTTAATCTAACATAGTGTTATAACCAGAATTATCTTCTGGTCCATAAGCATTGGGATAATTTTGGTCAGTATAGACATCAAGCGCCACTTTCTTCAATAATTTATAAACTTGATAGGGGTTATCAATCGCTTTAAACCTTACCCCATAACTGACTGAATAATTAGATCCTGTATTAGTGGAATAATCTCTAGTTAGTTTTAAGGTTCCCTTTCCTTTTAAACGTTCCAAGGGATTCACATTGACAGTCAGGTCTTCGATATCACGGTAATCGATCGAGGTGACATCACGTCCAAATATTCCTCCACTGATATAAACTCTTCGATTAGTAATAACATATTCAATGGTACGGTATCTAATGGCCCGCCATATAGGCCCAAAAATTGCATACCAGACTGGGGCTAAGTGCAGTAACATAAAGGGAATCAACATGGTATTAAAATTAAAAAAGCCGGTTTGACTTATTAAGCTACTCACGGAATAAAATCTTATGAAAAAATGATAATCAAAAATTCCCCAGAAAATTGCCAAAATGTCGAAGGGGCTGGGCAAAAAAGCCCAGCCCCTTGTATTTAATTAAACACTAGATGTTTTATCGCAGTAGTTAAGCGAAGGGATAAGCTTAACTTCTATGTAGCAAAGCGATTTATTCCATCCTAGTCAACTATGCGGGGGGCGGGCAATCAAGGCAGCTGAGCTCTAGATGATAAGGAAGCTGAGTGCGTAGGTGCACTCAGCTATTGAAAAAGTAAGTCGTTCCACTCCAACTTTTTCAACAAGCTACTGGAGCACTTACTGGGGCGCTTGGAGTGAAACAACTTAGCGCCCCAGAAGTTGAGTGAAAGTATGAGCTCAACTACATTTATCCGAGTGCTCCAGCAAGCGAAAATCACAGATTTTCTACTTCTTGCCCGATCCCATTCGGCCCCTATTTTCTATTAATAACTAGAGGACCTTATCCAAGAACTCCTTGGTTCTTGCCTCCTTAGGATGATTAAAGACTTGTTCAGGCGCTGCATCCTCTACCACATAACCTTGGTCCATAAAGACAACCCGGTCAGAGACCTCACGCGCAAAGCCCATTTCGTGGGTTACCACAACCATCGTCATACCATCTTGGGCTAATTTCTGCATAACAGCTAATACATCCCCAACCATTTCTGGGTCTAGCGCTGAGGTAGGTTCATCAAAAAGCAAAACTTCTGGTTTCATCGCTAAGGCACGAGCAATCGCAACCCGCTGCTTTTGCCCACCCGATAAAGATTTTGGATAAGCTTCAGCCTTGTCACTTAAACCTACAATCTCTAGTAGTCGTAAGGCTTCCTTATCAGCTTCCTCTTGAGTCATTTTATCTAATTCTACTGGCGCTAAAGTAATGTTCTCTTTAATACTCAAATGAGGAAATAAATTAAAATGTTGAAAGACCATTCCCACCTCTTGACGAGCCTGGTTGATATCAATTTTTGGATCCGTAATATCATGGCCATTGATGACAACTTGGCCCCCATTAATTTTTTCTAGCCGGTTCATACATCTTAATAAAGTTGACTTTCCTGATCCAGAAGGGCCAATAATACAGACAACCTGTCCCTCTTCCACCTTCAAATCAATCGATTTAAGGACATGATTTTTACCAAATGATTTTTTTAGTCCTTTAATTTCAATAATTGACATCCTATAACACTAGCTCCTTTTCAAGTAACTTGGAAATTTTTGTAAGAATAGTAATAATGATCACGTAGATTATACCAACAATCAACCACATAGACCCCGATTGATAAGTTCGGGCAATGATAATTCGTCCAGTTTGGGTCAATTCGACCATACCAATGACAGATAAAATTGAAGTATCTTTTAAGGTAATGACAAATTGGTTAATAAATGAAGGCAACATTATTTTAAAGGCTTGGGGTAAAACAATTTTCTTCATGGTTGTTTTACGAGATAAGCCTAGTGAACGGCCTGCTTCCATTTGCCCTTGGGCAATTGATTGAACCCCACCACGGACAATTTCTGCCACATAGGCCGCTGCATTGAGTCCAAGTGTCAATACTCCAGCAATTAAATTAGAGAACTTAATGCCTGTCATTTGGGGAATACCAAAATATATAAAGAAGGCTAAAACTAAAAGTGGCAAGCCCCGCATGATATCAATATAAACTGTGGAAACACCGCGTAAAATATTATTATGACTCGCTTTCATCAGTCCTAAGAGCGTTCCTAAAATAAAAGCAATAATTAAAGACAAAATGGTAGCCATAAGGGTTTTACCCAAGCCGACCATTAAAGCCGGGAAATTTTGGGTTAATTGACCGAAGAAGCTGGTTTCAACTTTTTCGACATTGTCCCCCGTATATTTAGCTAGAATATCATCATAAAGACCTGACTCTTTAATATTGGCAAGTCCCTGATTAAATTTGTTAATTAATTCTTGGTTTTTTCCTTTATTTACCGCAAATCCTAAGGGTAAAGTATCCATCTCTTCCCCAATTAGGGTCAGATCTACCGTTCCCGTCTTGGTTGCATAAGCCATTACTGGAGCATCTTCTATTACGGCATCTGAATTCCCAGACTTAATATCTTGATACATATTGACTGAATCTTCAAAGGTCATAATTTGATACCCATAGCGATCTTTTAGTTCATTAGCAATTTGCGCCCCTTGAGAACCAATCTTAGTAGCAACTTTCTTACCTTCTAAGCTTTTTAAATCTTTAATTCTAGATTTAGTTGAAACAGCAAACATAGACCCTACTTCGAAATATGGATCTGAGAAATCAAAGGACTCTTTCCGTTCATCCGTAATCCCCATGGCTGCAATCATTCCGTCCGCTTGGTTACTCTCTAAAGCTTGTAAACCTGAAGAAAATGGCATTAATTCATACTCTATTTCAAACCCTTGGTCTTCTGCAATTGCTTCTAAAATTTCGATATCAATTCCAACTAACTTGCCACTGGAATCGGTAAATTCAAACGGTGCATAATCAGAAGAAGTTATAATCGAATAGCTTTCTTTTTCCTGTGCTTTAACCGCAGAAAAACTAACAAAATTTGAAATCATTAAAATAAACATCAAAGGCCACAACATTTTCTTCAGAACTGAATCTGATTTTTGATCTAGTATCATATTCACACTCCTCACAAATAATTATAGAAAAAACATTAATTTTTTTCAAATAATAAGCTCTTTTTCTGTTTAAACAGGTGTATAATAGCTATTTAAAAACATTTAATATTAAAATAAAATTAGATTTATTATTATCAGCTCCTTCAAGCATTAAATTTAGATTTAAATTTTATACATTTTAATTGTGAATAATGCAATCACTGTTTTAACAAAAAACTTATTAAAACTCTTAATCGTCAATTTTATAGATATAATTGATTTTGAGCTTTAATAAGCTAAATTTTAATAGTTTTATTCAATTGTTTAAATAATCTAAACATAGGCTATAGAAAGCAGCCACTCCTCGATAGAGTTCACTTTCATCCAGATCAAATTTAGGATGATGGTGACCATGAAATTGACCTTCAATTAGTCCAGGATTTGCTAAATAGAAGAAACACCCTGGTAGCTCAGCTAAATAAAATGCAAAATCTTCCGCACTCATGAGCGGATGGGCAAGTTCTTGTGCTTGGTCATTTCCAAATATAGATTTCAGAACTGATAAAGTATTATTCGTTACCTCTCTATGGTTCAATAGTGGTGGGTACTTGTCACTATAATCTAATTCACAGGTCACATGCAAAGCCTGTCCAAGGCCTTGACATATTTCAGCAAAACGGACTTTAATCGATTGTCTCACTTGCTCATCAAAAGTACGGACGGTTCCTTCAATTTCGACAGCATCGGGAATAACATTTTGATTTACACCACCTTCAATTCGGGTAATTGAGATAACCGACGGATCTAAGGGATTTATGTTACGGGAATGAATCGTTTGAATGGTTGTAATTAATTGAGCAGCAGCAACAATCGGATCCTGGGCTTGGTCAGGATAGGCTGCATGATAACCTTTCCCAAGGATAGTTATTTTAAACCGATCCATTGAGGCCATTAGAGGACCAGGCCGAGAAGCCAGAGAACCTTTTTCCATATTAGGCACAAGCTGGCCAATATGGAGGCCAAATATTCTATCTACTTTTGGATCTTCTAAGACCCCCTCTTCAACCATTATCTTAGCTGCTCCGGGATACTCTTCGCCTGGTTGGAAAATTAACTTGACTTTTCCAGCAAAGCGTTCTCGGTTTTCTTGCAGAACTTTAGCCGTTGCTAATAAGATAGCTGTATGACCATCATGTCCACAGGCATGCATATTTTCTTTAGCGGCAAAAGGTAAACCTGTCTCCTCTTGGATAGGGAGTCCATCCATATCTGCCCGTAAGGCAATGACCTTTTCGTGGTTGCCCTTATTTTTCCCTTCAATCAATGCAACAATACCATTGCCATTAACATAGGATGCATCATAATTAATACCAAGCTGTTCCAAAATCTGAGTCACATAGGCTACTGTTTGAGGAAGTTCTATTCCTATTTCAGGCATCTGATGCAAGTCTCTGCGCCAGGTCACTAATTCAACTTGCACAGATTTAGCAATTTCTATCGGATTATTATTCATCGCTCTCTCGTTTTCTATCAAATTATCATTTATCAATCAAAGTATAGCCTTCTCCTAATTTATAGTCAATAAAGCATTATTACTACAAGAATTTTTGTTTAAAAAAATAATTTTTTATATGTTATAATGTAAGGGCTTAAGAAAGCTCAGTATCTATTAAGAAATGACTATTTTTAAAAGCTTTTAAATAAAGAAGAGGACAGGTTATGAATAGCTATTTATTATCAATGTATCAGCAATTAACGAAATTTTTAGCTTCTGTGTGTGGTAGAGAATTTGAAATTGTGCTTTATTGGTTTGAAAAAGGCGAAGTTTATATTGCAGCTTTAGAAAATAGTCATATTAGTGGTCGAAATCTAGATTCACCCATGACTGAATTTGGCCTCTCTCTGATAAAAAATAAAGTATATCTTGAAAAAGAATATGTGACTAATTTTCACTCAGTGAACAACCGAAAAAAACACTTAACGAGCCATACTTTTTTTATCAAAGATAATTCAAACCAATTACTAGGTATACTTGGAATCAATCATGACCGTTCAATTGACCAAACCATGTTGCTAAAGGTAAAAGATTTAGTAAATATAATGGAAGATCGCTTTCCTACGGATAATCAAACAGATGATATTTCTAAAGATTCAATTACTAAACCTCAAGTTTTAACCCAAAGCATTGAAGAAATTATTTATACCATTATTGATCCTCAACTCTTATCTGAAGATGTGTCTCTTTCTCAAGAATTGAAGATAAATATTGTCGACCAATTAAACCAACATGATGTATTTACTGTAAAAGGTGCCGTGGCTAAAGTTGCAGATATCTTAAATATTTCAATTCCGAGTGTTTATCGTTACCTAAAAATAGTACAGGATAATAAATAAGATAAAAATCCGTGATTTTCAGTGTTAACTTGAAATTCACGGATTTGATTTACTTATATTCTGATTAATTTGAAACGGTATAGAGTGAATAAAAATATCCTTTAGCTGCCATTAACTGATGAAACTTTCCTGTTTCTATAAGTTGACCATCTTTTAAAACAAGAATCTGATCATATTGCTCTAATAAATGTTGGTCTAATCGGTGGGTCACCACAACTCGCATGAGAGATTTCAGATTTAATAAGGCTTGGGAAATCTGAATCGCAGTTGGATTGTCTAAAGCTGAGGTGGCTTCGTCCACTAAAATGATTTGACTATCTTTCAATAAACTTCGAGCAATGGCGACTCTTTGTCTTTCACCACCAGATAATTTATTTCCATTCTCTCCACATTTATAATCACGACCTCGTTCAGCCAGAAGTTTATCGAGTCCAGACAATTTAATGACGCGGTCGATTTCAGATTGAGGGAAATCTTTATATAAGGTTACATTTTCAACAATAGTTGCATCAAAAATAAAAACAGTTTGTTGTATTAAAGATAGGTAACTGTACAAAGATTCTTTGGACAGCTCTTTAATCTCTACCCCATCCAATTGAACACTGCCTTGGTAATCGTTAAAATTTCCCATCAAACAATTAACTAAGCTTGACTTACCAGACCCAGATCCTCCAACGATCGCATAAGATTTACCTATATCAAAATGGAAATTAAAATCAAGCAAAGCTTGTTTACTTCCATCATAACTTAAGGATAGGTGGTTAATCTCAAAACCATCCTCTACTCCATTCCCAAGATATTTTTCTCCGTCTTGGGTATTTGCTTGCAAATAGTTACTTACTTTTTCAACCAAACCTAGGGAGGCTTTGGCTTGACCTAATAATTGAGGAATCTGAGAAATGGGTTGTAGGACAAAATTCATTAAATTAGTAAAAGCCATGACTTTACCAGGCGTCAGTCCTCCGACACCATTTAAAACAAACCAAACCCCAATAACCATAATTCCCATCTGAACGCTTAAAGAAGCAAGATTACCAATGCTTTTAACGATGATAGAGGTTTGATCCCGTTCTTTTTTTAGGGCTTCTAAGAGGTGGTTTTGCTTTTGATAAACTCTTTCAACTTGGTCTTCCGCTTGGAAAGACTTAACTACTGAGAATCCGTTAAGAATATCTTTACTTGTTGCCACATAGCTTTCATTCTGTTGGGAAACTTTTCTTTCTTTTTCTGTCAGTTGATTTGCTGTGACTAAGGAAATCACTAAAGGGACCACGGATAGACCTAATACAATCAAGGTCAAAGATAAATGATAATAAAACATAAGACCTAGGGCCCCAAAGAATAAGACCAACATCCGAATGATTTCAAAGAATTGTTTAAGGAAATTGGCTTCAATCGTCACCACATCATTCGTTAAGGCTGAGATGTATGTGGCAGTATTCTCACTGGAAAAAGATGCTAAGTTCTTCTTCAATAAGTCATGCAACACCCGATCTTTGTATTGATTCATAGCTTTTTGGATAAAACTAGGAAATGTCCAGTATTCTGTGACTTGAATCAGTAAAACGAAAGCCAAGATACCGCCGTAAAGATAAAGAGTTTGACGAAAGTCTAAAGCTAAAGACCCAGCCATAATATCTGTAATTACTTGGATAAACCAGGAAATAATTAAATTAAGTACAGAATCGGCCATATATACCATTATTTCCAGTCCAGTATTGACTTTATTATGATGGAAAAAAGCTTTGACATAACTTGGTCTATTCATACTTTTCCTCCCTTAATTGCTGCCAAATTTTCAATAAATCATCTTTAATAGTCTGATGAACCATTAATTCTTCAATGCTTTCTTCCATACCTTTTTCTAATAATTGGTCGGCCGGATCGAAGCCCACATAATCTTGGCCAGCTTGGATGAATTTTAGGCCCTCCATGGAGTAATCAGGGGCTTGGTCGAAGGTCCGGGCTAAATCTAATAAGTCTTGCATCGTGGCTTGAGCTTGAGTTGCTTCTTCCATTAAAAGATAAATTTTGGCTTTTTCCAAAAGAAACATGGCCTTAACTCGGCTAAAGAAATTAATCGGGGTCGTCATAAAGCTGTCAATTAAGTCGACATAAATAACGATAATCTCAAGCGCTTTAGTATAATCCTTGATTAGATCACAAGAGTAAAATTCCTGTAGGGCGAACACACTGGTCATAAATCGATCAAAGATAACTAAAAGACTTTTACTTAAATAATCCAGCCCTTCATCGATATCAGCCTGATTTTTCTGATCCTTTTTAGCCAACAAAAGGCCTATTGTATCCGCTTGACTATCATTGAAATCAATCGTTTTAAGTAAACCAATAGCCTGGTCTACTTGGTCCAAACTAGCCATGGTCCGAGCTAACTGAGCCTTAATCGTATATTCATTAATATGGGGATCGCGGCACTGATTTATTAAGTTTAAACATTGATTAAATAGGTCAATGGCTTCCTGTAAATATTTTTGATCCTCTTTCATACCAACCAAGCGGAAGAGCCCTGCAGAAACATATAGTACTTGAAAATCATTTGGAAACCGTTGCAACATTAAGTGACTGTAGTCGATAGCCCCCTGAAATTCCTGTTTCTTAATTAATTGCTTTATCTCTTTCTCCCAATCCTTGATTGACAGACTCTTTACCTCATACTTAAACAGTACATCCAAAGATATTTGGAAAAACTGGGCAATTTCTAGCAAGGTAGGTAAATCAGGGAGTGTTTGCCCTCGCTCCCACTTTGATACCGCAGAAACGGTCACTCCTAAGGCTTCAGCCAAGGCTTCTTGAGTGAGTCCTTTTTGTTTACGAAAAATTTTAATTTGCGGTCCTACGGCCTGGATATAATTCATCTCCTTAACCCCTTTCACTGTATTATTATAATCCTTTATACTGTTAGTAAAAGAGCAAATCAGGAAAGTAAAGCAATAAATTATTATCTTACTAGGAAAGTTTTTATTCGATATATATAAATTTAAGTTAGATTAAGTTATACCAAAGATGTCTCAGAATTTATGAATAATGAATCATTTCAAAAAGAGCTTATTCAAACTTTGGACTAAAATCTTCATAACTATAAAGAGATTTTGCCTTCATTCAATTTCTAACAGATTTAAAAACTAATTAAGAGCATAAAAAAATCCACAAACCTCGAATTAACAAGGTTTGTGGATTTTTCTTATCTACCGCGTTCTTTAATTCTGGCAGCTTTACCAGATAATGAACGAATATAGTACAATTTAGCACGTCTAACTTTACCTTTACGTACAAGTTCAATCTTAGCAACACGTGGTGAATGTACTGGGAAAGTACGTTCTACCCCAACGCCAGATGACATCTTACGTACAGTATAAGTTTCGCTAATACCATATCCACGACGTTTAATGACTAAACCTTCGAAGATTTGGACCCGTTCACGTTCACCTTCAACGATTAAGGCATGAACACGTACAGTATCGCCAGGGCGAAATTCTGGAATGTCAGACCGTAATTGAGAAGCTGATAATTTTTCGATGATTGGATTTTGGCTCATCATCATTCTCCTTCCAACAAAACATTCTTGCATAGTCTTTCTATGTAGCGGAATATCGTTATTCTGGGTTATTAAACCACTCTTTCCATTATACATGAATTGAAAGTTAAGTAAAGGATTAAACACAAATATTTCATTTTATTTTATCATAACATTCTTTTGCTAAACTAATTATGTTTACAGTTAGGGATAAGTATACCTGCAAGAGAAAGTAGACAAAGGGCAAGAAGCATTGTCTAAGAATATTTTCACCTGTATTTGGTAAAGTAGCTACACTCGCAGGTTGAGCTTGAACATTTTCATCTAAGATTAATTGATCATTTTTCTTAGGAGTTTCTTCCTCAAGTTTATCTTCCTCAGTCACTGTATCATATCAAAATTTACTATTGGGTTAAATTTCTATAATTTTTTAATAGAATCATTTTTAGTAACTAATTGTTTCAGTTTAAACATGTTTTATAATTAGGCATTATTTAATATTTGTCGACCTATAACTATTAATGTGTCAAAATTGTTTATAAATAAAAATAAATAAAATATTTTTATAAAAATAATACTTAATCATTAATTTTATTTATCCAAAAATTACTCTCTTAAATACCTACAAATATAAATCAAGCCAGCTGAAGATATTTTATCTCCGACTGGCTTGATTTATAAATTTATATTTTTATCACTATGATTTTTATACTATCTTTACCCATATATTTTTGACTAAACATTTATTATGCCTGATTCTTTTCAAACCTTCTTTGAATAGCACCGAGGAATATATCGGTAATAATCGCCATTAGGGCTGTGGGGATAGCCCCTGCTAAAATAATTGCCCCCCCCATCTGTCGCATTAGTGCCTCGGATAATAATATCTCCCAGGCCACCAGAACCAATAAAGGACCCAATCGCAACAATCCCAATAGCGACAACTAACGCATTCCGAATCCCTGCCATTATCACTGACATGGACAGCGGCAATTCAACTAAACGAAGACGCTGAAATGAGGTCATGCCAATGCCTTTCGATGCGTCCATAATATTTGGATCAAGAGTTTGCATGCCTGTATAAGTATTCTTAATAATCGGTAAGAGCGAATACAAGAATACTGTAATTATAACCGTCCTTGCACCCAATCCGGCTACTAACATAATAATTGACATCATAGCAAGGGAAGGAATAGTTTGAATGACATTAGCTACGCCAATCACCCAATCGGATAATTTATGGTAACGAGCAATCAAAATTCCAAGCGGAATACCAACAATGGCCGCTAACAAAACCCCTTCAATTGAGAGAAGGAAATGACGCATAAATTGTTCAAAAATATATGAACCATTAATCCGATAATAATAAAGGAATTGTTCAAATAGATTCATTTCATTCATATTAATTGTCCTCCCCTCTAAAGTAATTATTGGCTTCTAGAAATTCTTCTGCTACTACAGAAGGTTCTTTTAATAAATGGTCTGCCTCATAATTTAATTCTTGCATTTGTTCCGTTGATATTTTCCCTTCTAAACGCTTTAATAATCCATCTAATTCAGGATAATCATCTAGAATTTCTTGAGTAGCCATCGGAGCGGCATCATAAGGTGGGAAAAATTGCTTATCATCCTCTAACATAACCAAATCATAAGAAGCAATCCGACCATCTGAAGAATAACCTAGGACTAAATCCATTGCCCCTCCGGCCAATGCATTGTAGACTAAACCAATTTGCATGGCGTTGGTATGATCAAAAGCAAATCCATACTCTTCTTTAAAGCCAGGATAACCGTCGCCCTCTCTGACTAACCATTGTGAATCAAAACCGGCTCTTACGGTATCTGAGATTTTCTCTAAATCAGATACGGTTTTTAGGTTATTTTCAGCGGCGAATTCAGGCGTCACTAAGAAAGTATAGGTATTATTAAAGCCATAAGAATCATAATACTTATAATTAAATCGTTCTTTAAAGGCTTTTTGGACATAAGCTAAAGCTTCATTTGGATCTTTAATCGGTGTTTCATTTAGAACTGCCACCATATCAGTACCTGTATACCTGGCTGGAGTAATGTCAGCATCCCCATTTCGTACCGCTTGTTGGCTGACCACGGATGTACCCAAATTATTAATCATCTCAACTGGATAATCTGTCTCTTCTTCAATTAGCTTTTGAACCAAAGCTGATAGAATTTGACCTTCCGTTGTACTCAAGCCAGCAATCCGAATCGGATGATTTTGACTGGTCATGCCTGGCACACAAGCAGTTAGGACAAGCAAGGATAAACACATAAGAAGGATAGTTTTAAATCGTTTCATTCATTAATCCTCCTTTAATCCTGTATATGGAATGAGTTTGTTTTCTAATTTTCCTAAAATAAAATCAGTCAATAAGGCTAAGAAGGTTACGGGAATTGTACCAGCTAAGATGAAGTCAATTCGGTACAATTCTAAACCATTAAAAATAAAATCACCTAAACCACCCGCTCCGATATATGAAGCCAAAGTAGCCCATGCCACAGCATACACCGCTGATAAACGAATACCAGCCATGATTACAGGCATAGCCATGGGGATTTCAACTTGGGTGATTGATTCCCAATTGGTCATTCCCATTCCCTTTGCCGCATCCTTAATATAGGGTGTAACTTTGTCCACACCAATATTGGTATTTCGTAAAATGGGTAGGAGCGAATAAATAAATAAGGCTACAATGGCCGGAAAGCGGCCAATGCCAATAATAGGAATCATAAGGGCTAAGAGAGCCAAGGTTGGGACTGTTTGAAGGATTGCGGCTAAACTAATCACAAAATTTGCCACTTTTGGAAAACGAGTGAGTAGTATTCCTAAAGGTACTGCTACCAAAACAGCTAACCCTAGGGCGGCAGCCGCAATAATTAAATGTTGTCCCGTTTTAACCAAGAGTTCCATCCCATACTCATTTAAGAAATTAAACATGGACATCCACCTCATCATTTTCAGAAGCTACTTGTTTTTGAGCTTGGTTTGCTTTTATGGCTTCCATATCAGCAAATTCATCCCCTTCACCCCAAATTGCATCATAAACAATATCAACTAAAGTAGATCGTGTCACAATGCCTACCAATTTTTTATCCTGATCAACGACTGGAATATAAGATAAGCCCCGCTTAAGAATCCGTGAAATTGAATCACGAACTAGAGTATTTTCCCGAGTGAAGAAAACCTCCCGTTGCATAATATCAGAGATTGATTTAGATTTATCACGAAAATTAGCTTGGATTTCCTGAATATTCACAAAGCCCTTTAAATAGCCCTCGTCATCAGTCACAAGCAAGGTATCTACCCGATTTTCATGCATCATTGCAAGTGCTTGTCGTAAAGACTTACCAGGTGTGATTGATACCGGATTAGGTCGCATAACCTGTCCAACCGTCGTCACATCAGGTTTAGCCTCAATAAGTCGGTCCTCACCGATGAACTCAGCCACAAAATCGTTGGCTGGATGGGTCAGAATTTCTTCAGGGGTACCAACTTGGACAATTTCACCATGGCTCATAATGACAATCCGAGTAGCCAAACTTAGGGCTTCATCCATATCATGAGTTACGAAAACAATGGTCTTACCTAATTTTTCTTGTAATTCCTTGACTAAAGCTTGTAAAGAATCACGTGTAATTGGATCTAAAGCACCGAAAGGTTCATCCATTAAAATAATATCTTGGTCAGCTGCTAAGGCCCGTACCACACCAATCCGTTGTTGTTGTCCTCCAGATAATTCCGCTGGATAGCGGTCTAAGTAATCTTCGGGCAATTCAGCTAACTTAATCATTTTTTTGGCAACTTCATTCTTTTTATCCTCATCCCATTTTAAGAGACGAGGAACTAGTGTAATATTTTGACGAATGGTCATATGCGGTAAGAGTCCAATATTTTGAATCACATATCCAATTTCTCGTCTTAATTTTACTGGATCAATATCTTTGATATTTTTCCCATTCACAAAAATTTGGCCTTCCGTCGGTTCTATCATGCGATTTATCATCCGCATTGAAGTAGTCTTTCCAGAACCTGAAGTACCAATAAAAGCGATAAATTCGCCCTGTTCTATTTTTAAATTAAAATTATCAACAGCTTTTTTTGCCGCCTTTATAAATTTTAGAAATATTTTTAAATTCAATCATCTATTTAATTCCCCCGTTCACTAATAATAGTGTAACAAGTATCAAATTTCATAGCAAGAAATACGATCGGATAAAGATTTTATAACTTATTAGCTTTACTTATTCACAAATATATGAAAACGTTTTAAAAAACTATAAAAATTTTTATAATAAATAAAGTTAAAATAAAAATGGAACTTCATTGCTATTTCCCTTCAAAATCGAAAGTCAAGTAGCTTAAGAAATTCCACTTTAATAATTGCTTATTTATATATTAAACATCAGTTTAATTATCGGTTAAATAATGAATCTCTGATGGGCTTAATTGTAACTTTTCAATTAAATCTGGTCGTCTTAACAAGGTACGCTTCAGAGCTTCTTGCTTACGCCAAGCCTCAATCTTGCCATGGTTCCCAGATAAGAGAATTTCCGGAACTTCATCGCCACGAAAATTTTGCGGCCTAGTATATTGAGGATATTCTAATAAGTTATGTTGGTGGGATTCGTCCACGATCGATTCAGAATTACCTAAAACCTGAGGCAATAAACGAACGGTAGCATCAATCATAACCATAGCCGGAAGTTCTCCGTTGGTTAAAACATAATCTCCAATAGAAACTTGGTCAGTCACGTAATTTTCAATCCGTGCATCATAACCTTCATAGTGACCACATATAAAAATTAAATGTTCTTCTTGAGACCATTCATGGGCCTTCTTCTGAGTAAAAGGTTGGCCTGACGGATCGACTAAAATCACCCGCGCTTGGTCATGGCCCGGAATAGCTTCCAACTGATTGACTAGAGGTTCAATCCGCAAAAGCATCCCCGCTCCACCCCCATAGGGGGTATCATCCACATGACCATGTTTATTAACCGCATAATCACGGAAATTATGGGTTTCAAAGGTTAGGATCTGATCAGTTTGAGCTTTACCCATGATGGAGGAATTCAAAGGAGCAAACATTTCAGGAAATAAGGTCATTACATCAATCTTCATCATCAATTAGCCCTTCCATTAAAGAAATAATTACTTGTCCTTTTTCTAAGTCAACTTCTTTTACCACATCATCAATATAGGGAATTAAAGCATCGGCTTTATTATTCTCATGACGTTTTACGACCCAAACATCATTAGAACCTAATTGTAAGATTTCTTTGATTTTTCCTAATTTTAGTCCTTGGTGCGTCACAACTTCTAAGCCAATAATTTGATGGTGATAATAGACATCGTCTTCTAATTCTTCTTGATTTGAACTATCAATCGCTAGCCAAGAACCTTTAAAGCCCTCCACTTGATTAATATTATCAAATTCTTCAAAAGACAAAATATAGGTTCCTTTAGCCTGACGGGAATCAAGGACCGTAACTTGAGCAAGTGCTTGGTCATCCTTTAAGATATATAGTTTGTTTCCACTCGCAAAGCGACTTTCAGGAAAATCAGTATCTGCGATTACTTTAATTTGTCCACGAATTCCGTGAGTATTTACAACTCGGCCAATACGGTAATATTCCATCGTATTCCTCCATTCTTTAATCTTTATCTTATACTAAAAGAGTTTAGTAGGCTAGCTAAAACTATAATCTTAAGTTAAAAGAAAGGGAATTGGATTTTTTCGACCAACCTACTTAAATTTATTGTCACTATATATGAAGCCTAATCTTAAAGAGACCAATAGCCAAAAGAAATAAATATTATTTATTGCTATACCTTATTTATATATTACTTGGAGTCCATAGCTTTTTTAACGGCATCAATAATTGCCTTTGGTGTCATCGTTGCCCCACTAATTACATCAACATCCGGTGAGTGTTTTTCGATAATAGATTGAATTACTTTTTTACTTGCATCTGAAGTAAAAATTTCTGTCTCACTTTCTCTAAAATTTATTATGAATAATATTGCTAGATGTAGTTTAGTACTTTTATGAAAACGATGTCAATTTACTCTTGTCCTCAAGTTCAGGTTCCTTTAAATATTTTATACAAAAAAGCTATAACTCCTTAAAATCTGGAGTTATAGCTTTCTGATAATAAATTTAATTTATTGGTTAAAATAATTAAAAATTTTTATTTTCAAGTTTTAATCTTCTAATTCTTCTACACTAGAATCTTCTTCATCAACTACAATTCTTGAGCGTTTTTCACCTTTATTACGGATGGAATAAACAATTGTTCGGATTGAGCGAATAACTCGCCCCTTACGTCCAATTACGCGTCCAATATCCTCAGGGTTCAAAACCAGATGATATTCCATGAATTCTTCCGTTTCTTCTTTTTCAATCGAAAAATCAGACGGAAATTCAATCAAAGGAGTCACCATTGTAGTGATTAAATCTTCGATATTTGGCATGAAATCATTCCTTTATAAAAGACTTGGGAAATTATTTAGCGTATTTTGAATCATGGAATTTTTGCATAATTCCTTGTTTTGAGAACAAGTTACGCACGGTATCAGATGGTTGAGCACCATTAGCTAACCATTTTAATGCTAACTCTTCATCAATTTTTAATTCTTTATCTGCGGATACTGGATTATAAGTACCGATTTGTTCGATAATACGTCCATCACGTGGAGAACGAGAATCTGCAACTACCAAACGGTAGAAAGGTCTTCTTTTAGAACCCATCCGTTTCATACGAATTTTAACTGCCATGTAAGTCACCTCCATTGTTTTACTATCACGATTACATACTATAACAGACTTTTTTTAACCTGTAAAGGTTTTTTACTTTACAGATTAAACTTTTTTAAAAAGGATTATAAAACCGACCCTGATTAATGAAGAATAAAGCTATTCCTATTATAGAAAGAATCGTAACAAAACTTATTGCTAATAAATCTCCCTTGGAAAAGGGGCGATAAGAATACCAGGTCCGCTTATTCCCCTTGCCGAACCGTCTTAATTCCATTGACTGAGAAATCATCTCAATCCGATCTAAGGAATTGAATATTAGGGGCATAATAATTTTGGCTGAATGCTTTAGGCGTTGCAGCAATGGAGCTTTACGACTCATGTCAATCCCTTTGGCTTGTTGCGCTTGCCGAATGGCATCAAAATCTGCCTGAATATCCGGAATATAGCGTAAGGCTAAGGCAATGGCATAAGAAATCCGATAAGAAACCCCAATATGATTAAAGGAAGCGGCTAATTCCGAAGGATGCGTAGTTAGAATAAAAATAAACGCCAAGGGAATCGTCGAGAAATACTTCAACAAAATATTTAACTCATAGAAAAGCTGCTCCTTTGTTAACCAGTATGGACCCACCAGATGGCTGATAACTGTTCGATGATGGTAAATTTTCACACCTTCTTCCGGTGAAAAGACAAAAATCATCAATAAATTAATCACAGCAAAGACTAAAATAAAATAAGTAGGATATTTAATTTCCTGCCACCGGATTTTACTGATTTTTAAGACAATTAGCGCAACGACCCCCGAAATAAAAAGAAAACGGGTATCGTAAGAAACCATACAAATAATGGATAGGACTAGAAAACAAATTAATTTGGTAGTTCCACTTAATCGGTGAATTGGAGATGACTTCTCTTGGTAACCTAAATAATTACTAGCCATGGTCCAATCCCCTTTCGTAAGCGATAAAACTATCGATAAATTTTTGGGCAGATAAATGAGGTAAGTCTTGTCCTAAAAGATATAAACTGGTTGGAACAAGGTGGGCTTGATCCAATAAAGCCGGTCGATTAAATAAATCAGATGGTACAAGGTCTGCAACTAAATGTCCCTGGTCAAAAACAAGACATCGTTGAGCATATTCTTGAATTAAATGCATATCATGAGAAATCATGATAATAGTAATGCCATGGTCTTGATTTAATTCTTGTAAGAAAGCCATCATTTTTGTCTGAGTCCGATAATCTTGTCCTGCGGTTGGCTCATCTAAAATAATCACTTGAGGATTTAATGCCAAGATGGAAGCAATGGTCACCCGCCGTTTTTGACCATAGGAAAGAGCCGAAATCGGCCAGTTCCGAAACGGAAATAAACCACAAATATCAAGAACTTGATTTACTCGTGTTTCAATCTTATCGGGCGACCAACCCCGATAAACCAAACCTAGACCCACCTCATCTTTAATAAAGTGGTTAGAAATCATTTGATTTGGATTTTGTAGCACAAAACCGATTGAATCTGCAATTTCTTTGATGGACCAAGCTTTTAAATCCTGATTGCCTAACATAATTTGACCTGATTGGGGCCGCAGGAAACCACAGATTAACTTAGCTAAAGTAGATTTCCCCGCACCATTGGTCCCGACAATCCCAACCATTTGACCCTTCTTAATCTTAAAGCTAATATCTTCTAATTGTTTTTCTGTACGGTCCTTATAAGCAAAAGAAAGCTGATTAATCGTCAAGATATCCACAGCGTCTTGCTTTAATTGATTATGCTCCAAAGCCATCACCCAGTCTTCCACAGATTCTAAAATTTGATCTGGTAACTTAATTGCCTGATAATCACCTAAATAAGGAATCGTCGGTAAATTAACCTGAGCATATTCTAAAGCTTTTAGATATAAGGGTTTCCGTAGTCCCACTTGATCAAGTAAATCGCTATGGAGTAAATCATTCATAGAACCATTAAAAGCCAAACGTCCTTGATCAATGACCAAAACCCGATCAATATCAGCTACCAAGCATTCTTCTAAGCGGTGTTCGATGATTAAACTGGTCAGCCCATGTTTATGGCTAATTTGATTAATTAATTCCATGGTTTCCCTACCGGTTTTAGGATCAAGATTTGCCAAAGGTTCATCAAAGAGTAAAATCGGCACTTGATTAATTAATACACCAGCTAAAGACACCCGTTGTTTTTGGCCACCGGACAAGTCATGGGGTGCTAAATTCAATAATTTTTCTAAGCCCAAATCTTTAGCCCAATTTGTGACTCTAGCTTTCATCTCTCCTTGAGTCACTTGATCGTTCTCCAAAGAAAAGGCCAAATCTTCTGCCACCGTTAGGCCGACAAATTGATGGTCGGTATCTTGTAGAACTGAACCTACTTCTAAGGACAAATCAAAAATAGAGGCATTCTTAATGGAATGCCCTTGAATTCGAATATCACCTTCCATGGTTCCTGGAAAGGTATTAGGGATTTGACCATTTAAACATTGTCCCAAGGTTGATTTGCCCGAGCCCGAAGGCCCTAAGATAAGGACCTTCTCTCCCGGATAAATGGCAAAGCTCAAATTATAAAGGGTAGGCTTAGCTTGAGCATCATATTTAAAGGAAAAATTATCAAATTCAATCACTGGAAGTGCGGTTGGTCTTGCCTCCATAAGTGACTATTCCTTATCTAGTGAACCAGAAGCAACCCGGGTTTTAGCATAAGCAGCTAACAATATACTTCCGAGGACCCCTGTGGCAATTAAATTAACAAGTCCAGATACAATTCCTTGGGTAAAAACCTTATTGGCAGGTTCAGAATAGACAAGGATATCTAATACGGGTGCTGCTAATGCCCAAGTCACTAAGTTTACGATGGCTTGGCCTATATTAAATTTTATTATATCGGTTTTATTGAATTGACCTTGGTTAATCTTCAATTTACGACTAACTAAACCAAAGCCTAAACCAGCTAAACCAGAACAGATAATCCATGACCACCAAGGACCAAACGTAAGGAAGTCTTTAATAGTATGGCCAATAAAGCCCACAAAAAAGCCAACAATTGGTCCATAAATCGCTGAAATTAAAGCCAAAAATGGATAAGTTGTTTCAATATTTGTGTTAGGTACACCGGTTGGGATTGATAAGAAACGACCTAAAATAAAAAATACAGCTGCACCAATTCCGATTGCAACAATTGAAGTTAATGAGAATTTTGAATTATTTTTTGAATTTTGCATAATTTAAGCTCCTTTTACTTTTTTAATATGAATAGTCCATTGATTACCCGTACCAATTTTATAGCCTAAAGCGAAATTACCTTGATTAATTCCCAGGGCTAGACGGATTAAAGAATTAACATAAGCAATCGGTCTACCAATTGCGACTGCAGCAAAAGATCGCCCAAATAGGACTTGTTCCCGGTAACGCTCTTGACCATGTTCTTTAATGACTATTTCTAAATAATCTCCTTGATGGATATTATTTGCTTGTAGTGTTTCTAAGGGAATATTGGTCCACAGAGATCCAAAACGGATATCTAAAATATCAATGGTACCCTGGATGCCCTCTTCACTCACTACTGGATCACCTAGATCCAAATAAGTTAACTCACTCAAATCTAATTGAATTGGTAGACTTTCAAAAAAAGCATTATCTTGAGCGAGTAAGGCACCATTATAGACATATACATCTCGACCATGAAAAGTATGTGAGTCTTGGGAATGTGGCAAGCGGTTAACTGCTTCATCAATTTGACGTACTTGGTCAAGGCCCACATATTTTGCAATATGAGATAAGGTCCCATTGTCTGGAGTCACGACATAATGACCCGATTTAGTTTTAGCCACGATTGATTTACGTTGTGACCCAACACCTGGGTCAACCACTGATACAAAAACACTCCCTTTAGGCCAATAAGTCAAGGCCTGAAACAAACGATAAGAGCCTTGAAAAATATTATACGGTTCGATCCCATGAGTTAGATCATGAATCGTAATTTCAGGGGCCGTAAAATATGCCGCCCCATACATGGCTGCTACTGCACCATCGTCTAACCCAAAGTCAGACTGAAGCACCAAAAATTTTTTCATGCTTGCATCCCTTTCATTCTTATTATTACACCCTTATTCTACCTTATAGCTAGACTTAATCCTATGCTTTTTTGATAGATTTTAATGAAATTTTAAGAATTATCCGTACTTTAATGTATTACATTGTCATAAAAATCAAATGAATAGTATAGGGACTGGCCCTACATTGGAACAGTCCCTTAATTATTTTATCTTTTTTTCTTTTTCTTCAACATCCTCCGTAATTTCTTTTCTTCTTTTTGTTTAGCCGCTTGTTCTGGCGTCATCATTGGACCCATATCAGGGAAGCCTCCACCAATCCCCCCTGCTTGTCCTCCTTGCATTCGCTTCATCATCTTATTCATACCTGACATCTTACCATTAGACATTTGACTCATCACTTGGCGGGTTTGATTAAATTGTTTGATTAGTTGATTAACCGCTTGAAGGTCTAAGCCACACCCCTTAGCAATCCGTCGCCGTCGACTTTGGGAAATTTCATCAGGATTTTCCCGTTCATAGGGCGTCATTGATTGGACAATGGCCTTAACCCGTAACATTTCTTTTTCAGAAACATCAAACTCGTCAAGTCCAGGGATTTTATTCATACCTGGAATCATCTTGATAATATCTTTAATTGATCCCATTTTATTCACTTGGTCCATTTGGGCAACAAAGTCATTAAAGTCAAAGGAAGCATCTTTGATCTTACCAGCCATTTTCTCAGCTTCAGCTTCATCAAAGTCCTTTTGGGCTTTTTCAATCAAGGTCATCATATCGCCCATACCCAGAATCCGACTTGACATCCGGTCTGGATAGAATGGTTCAAGGGCGTCTAATTTTTCACCTTGTCCGGTAAACTTAATCGGTTTATCAATAATAGACCGGATAGATAAGGCTGCCCCACCCCGGGTATCACCATCTAATTTAGTAATGACTACACCAGTAATGTCCAAGGCTTCGTTAAAGGCATCAGCCACATTCACCGCATCTTGCCCTGTCATCGCATCAACCGTTAAAAGAATTTCATCTGGATTGACAGCTGCTTTAATATTACGTAATTCATCCATCAATTCTTCATTTACATGAAGACGACCGGCCGTATCAATAATAACAACTTGATTGCCATTTAGTTTTGCTTGGTCAAGCGCGCGTTTGGCAATCTCGACTGGGCTGACTTGGGTTCCTTCATCATAGACTTCAAAACCTAACTGCTGACCAATAGTCTTTAATTGGTCAACCGCTGCCGGCCGGTAAACGTCCCCAGCTACAAGGAGAGGTTTCTTCTTGCCTAGCTCTTCAGTAATATATTTAGCTAATTTACCGACTGTAGTGGTTTTACCAGCCCCTTGAAGCCCAACCATCATCATAACGGTTGGTGGTTGACTTGCCATATTTAAGGGTTCACGTTCGCCCCCCATAAGGTCAGTCAATTCCTCATCAACAATTTTAACCACTTGTTGAGCAGGTGATAAAGATTTTAATACATCAGAGCCTAGGGCTCTTTCATTGACTTGCTTTACGAATTTTTTAACTACTTTGAAATTTACGTCAGCTTCTAATAAAGCTAAACGAATTTCCCGCATCATTTGTCTTAAATCTGCTTCTGAAATTTTCCCACCCTTACCAACGGATGAGATTGCACCTTGCAGGCGTTCGGATAGTCCTTCAAATGCCATAAATACGCTCCTTTATCTTACGAAATACGATCATTATCTAAGTCCAGTATGGCCTCAATAATAGATCGGTTGTCTTCATTTAACAATTGATTTAAAAGTTCTTGCCGTAACTGTCTTTTCTGATGAATCTTTAGTTGCTCCTCATAATCACTTAAGGCGGACTCGCCCCGTTTTAGACTATCCCTCACAGCTTGGCGGCTAATTCCATAATGTTCTGCAATTTCTGATAAGGAATAATCTTCCTCATAATAAAGAGCTAACATCTGGGCCTGCTTCTGAGTTAATAAAGATTTATAAATATCAAAAAGTTCAGTTAACCAGATTGTCTTCTCGATGGACATTAGCTCAACTCCTAGGAACTTAATTTCTTTTGTTAAAAAAGATAGGTCTTATATAGTGTACCATTTACCAAGGCCTACAACAATATTAAGCTAGTACTTATTCTATTTATAAAAACTTCCAAACAAAAAACCTCAAAAGCAGGATAGAAGTTGCTTTTAAGGCTAAACGATTCGGGTAATCCCCTGAATCAGTTTTATTTTTTTTCGATGACTCCTTTAACGAGGTTAAACATATATTCTTCCGCATTAAATGGTTGCAAGTCATTAGCACCTTCACCTAATCCGATAAATTTAACGGGAATATCCAACTCATAACGAATGGAAAGGATAACGCCCCCTTTGGCTGTACCGTCTAATTTAGTAAGGACTAAGCCCGTAATTTCGGTGGCTTCATTGAATTGTTTGGCTTGGATTAAGGCATTTTGACCAGTCGTTGCATCAAGGACCAAGAGAACTTCTTGAACCCCATTTGGATTTTCTCGCTCAATAATTCGTTTAATCTTGGCCAGTTCTTGCATCAGATTTGCTTTGGTTTGCAGACGTCCTGCAGTGTCAACTAGTAAATAATCATAATTTCCTTCTTTGGCAGCTTTCACTGCATCAAAGACCACCGAAGCGGGGTCACCTTGGTCAATCCCAGTCACGACCGGAATATCTAACCGTTGCCCCCACACACTCAGCTGTTCCACTGCACCAGCTCTAAAGGTATCTGCTGCCGCCATAATTACTTTTTTGCCAGATTCCTTTAATTGATAGCCAATCTTGCCAACAGAGGTGGTTTTACCTACCCCATTAACCCCCACAAAAAGAATCACGGTTGGGCCATCGGGATTTTCATTTAAACTGACATTTTCATGCTCATGGTCTTCATAGACCTTAACCATGGTTTCTATCATAACCCGTTTAACATCTTCACCTTTATATA
The DNA here is from genome assembly GCF_000183205.1 of Eremococcus coleocola ACS-139-V-Col8. Classification (NCBI taxonomy): domain Bacteria; kingdom Bacillati; phylum Bacillota; class Bacilli; order Lactobacillales; family Aerococcaceae; genus Eremococcus; species Eremococcus coleocola. The sequence goes on from NZ_AENN01000015.1 coordinate 89,331, forward strand.
CATTCTGAGATTCAATTTCATCTCGAATCGCATCGGTTAAAGCGATGGTCATATTAAAGCCAACATCAGCTGAAATCAAGGTTTCTTCAAGGTCTTCATAGAATTCCTCATCCAACTCTCTAAAACCAGTAAATAAATCAGCTATCCGGTCTGAGAAATTTTTACGACTCTTTTCCATCCCTTTGTCATATTTCTCTAAAACAACTTCTTCTTGTTTACTTTCTTCTTTGACAATCGGATCTTCCCCAGTAAAGGCGCGTTTAATACGATCAAATAATCCCATTGATTTACTCCTTTTCTTTTTGTAAGTAATAGTCAATTGCTTTGGCGACTCCAGCATTATTATTAGTATCAGTAATGTATTCCGCTAAAGCTTTAATTTCTGGCTCTGCATTCCCCATTGCTACCCCATGACCGGCTTTTTCAATCATAGCCAAATCATTGAGCTGGTCTCCAATTGCAACCATATCAGCGATATCGATATTTAAAACCTGGCTTAGCTGGTCTAAGGCATAACCTTTATCAATCCCCTGTGCCATGATTTCTAATTGGAAAGGATATGACCGTGAGAGGGAAAACTCTGCCATCAAGTCTGGATCCATTTGTCCTAACTGTTGTTCTAAATAATCTGCTTCAACTGTCACTACCAATTTATTAAAGCGGTGATCAGCAGCAAATTGATTAAAATCTGCATGGGTTGCTGGTGCTGACGAGACCTTACCCACATAAAACGAAGGATGACCTTCAGGATAGCTAGCGGGTTCGTATACCCAATCCGAATCAATAATATTAAAAGGGATTTGTAAGCGTTCAGTTTCAGCATACCAACGAAGCATATCTGCCTGACTAATTGTTTTCTCACTGAGGACCTGGCCCGACACAGCTTTACGAATCTGACCCCCATTAAAGACAGCAACCAAATCATGATCAGTAAAGCCTAATTGATCAACTAAGGGTTTTACTGCTGTATATGGGCGGCCCGTGCAGAGCACCACCCGAACACCTGCCGCTTGAGCGCGGTGGATAGCTTTAATATTTTCTAAAGGTATTTCTTTTTGATCATTGACCAAGGTGCCGTCAAGATCGATAGCGATTAATTTTATCATTTAGCGATTTCCTCTTTCTTGTATTTCTTCTATTGCTTCAGTTAATTTAACTGAGGCTAGCTTAGAAACCCCAGATTGCTCCATGGTCACGCCGTATAAAACATCCGCCGATTCCATGGTTCCCTTCCGATGGGTAATGACAATGAACTGAGTCTGGTCGGTAAAACTTTGAATATATTCACCATAGCGAAAGACATTGGCATCATCTAAGGCTGCTTCTACTTCGTCCAAAATCACAAATGGAACTGGTTTGACTTCTAAGATGGCAAATAACAAGGCAATAGCCGTCAAAGCTCTCTCACCACCTGATAACAAGGCTAAATGTTGTTTTTTCTTGCCGGGTGGCTGGGCGATGATGTCTACACCCGTAGTTAATAGGTTATCTGGTTGGGTCAACTCTAATTGGGCTTGACCTCCAGAGAAAAGCCGTCTAAAGGTCAATTGGAACTGTTCATTAATGACTTTAAAGGTTTGTCCAAAGCGTTTAATGACTTCTTGATCCATTTCATCCATGGTCTCTTGTAATTGAGCCATAGCTGCTAATAAATCTTCCTCTTGTTCGACTAACAAATCATAACGATCTGCTAGCTGGTCATAGTCTTCAATCGCATTCAAGTTAATCGGACCCAAACTTTGAATATCCACTTTAAGTTGCTTAATCGTCGCTAAAACAGCCTTCTCATCTTCAACCGGTTTAGATAATTCTTGGGCCGCTTCAAAGGACAATTGATACTCTTGATTTAGGTATAAGAGTTGGTTATCAATCGTCACCTGAATTTGATCAATCCTTGCTTCTAAGCGGGCTTGTTCTTTATATTTAGCTTGATTATCCTGCAAGAGTGTCTGTAACTGAGATTCTGCCTCACGTATGGTCTGGCTCAGTGCTTTCCGTTCCTGCCGCATACTTTCTAACTCCTCTGGTAATTGGTCAGATACGTCCTGATACTGAGCTAAATCTGCTTCTTGCTGAGCTAAATCTTCTTTTAAACTCATTAGATTAGCTTGGTAACTTGCTTCTTGAGCTTTAAATTGGCTTTGAGCCTGTAAGAAAGCTTGCAATTCTTGTTCTAATTGTTTCAGTTGCGCATTTACCTGGTCTAAATCGTATTCTTTTAATTTAATATCAGTTTTTAATTGAAAAATATCCTGGTTCAGTACTTGCGCTTTATTTTGTCTATCTTCTTGACTAGAATTAAATTTTTGCAATCGAGCTTGTAATTGTTGGCTTTCAACTTGAACTTGCTTTAATTTTTCTTGCGCCTCTAGTAAGGCGGCTTTATCTTCTTTCAAGGTAATGCTTGCTTGTTGGAATTCATCCTCAAGAATAATTTGTCGGTCACCTAATCGCTGAAATTCTTCCTGTTTCTGGGCTAAACTTTGTTTTAAATACTGCAATTCTAGCGAGGTTTCCTGTAATTGCTGACGATTTTGGTTGTATTCAGTTTCTAAGTTTTTTAAGCTCTGATTTAATGCTTGGTTTTCTCGGTCTAATACTTGTAGCTTTTCAGAATCTTTTTGGTTTTGACTTTTTATTGCTTTTAACTGTCCTTCTCTTTCGAGTACCGATTCTTGACGATTCTTATTTCGTCCTCCTGTAACCGCCCCACCCGCTTGAATCATTTCACCTTCAAGGGTGACAATCCGAATCTTTTGGTTTAGAGCTCGAGCTAGATTTTGTGCATTTGCTAGGGTATCCACCACAACAGTAGTACCCAATTGACTTTCAATAATGGCACGATATTGGTCATCCGTCTTTACGAGTTGACTCGCAATATCAACAAAACCCTGACTGCGCTGGGCAGTTTGATATAAATGACTGGCTAAGGAACGACTCCGAATATTACTTAAGGGTAGGAAGGTTGCCCGGCCTGCTTTTTGTTTTTTTAGGTAAGCAACTGCCTGACGTGCTGCTTGATCATTAGTAACAACAATATTTTGTAAGCCAGCCCCGAGAGCTGTATCGATGGCAATTTGATAGCTTGCTTCAACTTGAATTAAATCAGCTAAAGTCCCATGAATCCCATCTAATTGGCTTTGGGCCTGCATAACTGCCCTCACCCCAGCATAGAAGCCCACATATTGAACTTGCATCTGACTTAGGTGTTGTTCTTGGCTTTTATTTTGCCGATACTTTTGTAAGAAATCTTCGTAGTCTTTTATTTTTTTAGCTTGGGCTTGTTTTAGGCTTTGATAATTAGCTTGACTTGCTTGAATTTTCTCTCGATAAGTAATTTCTTTCGCTTCAAGTTGGTGCAATTTACTCTCTTCAGCCGTAATTTGTTCACCCTGTTGAGCCTTTGCTGCTTTTATATCATCCAGCCTAGTCTGGAAAGATTGATTCTTTACTTCAATTCCTTCAATTTCCTGTTTATATTGTTGTATTTTATTCTTATAATCCGCTTCTGATTGATAGATTTGAAAAATTTCATTCCGTAACTGGTCTGAAACCTGGCTTTGGTCTCCGGTCAAAGCTAAATAATCTTGGTTTAAAGGTTCTAATTTAGTATGTAAGTCTGCCAATATACTTTCTAAGTCATTCCGTTTTTGAATTAACTCTTGGCGTTTTTCAATTAACTGGGAATTACTGGCTTCTTCTTTGTCGAAATTCGCTTGACGATCTGCTTGGCGGTCACCAAGGTTTGAAATTTTCGTTTGAAGAATTTGAATCTGACTTTCTAGAGCTTGTTTCTTTTGGGAACTTTCAAAATACTCATGCCGAGTAGCCTCTATCGTCTGAGTCATCGTTTCTAACTGGTCTTTATCATCTTTAATCCCATTTTGCAAAGTTTGAATATCTGCTTCTAGTTGATTAAGAACCAAGTTGATAGCTTTTAATTGGCTTTCAAATTCAGCCCATTGATTTTTAGCTAACTTTATCTGCAGACTATACAAGGAAATTTCTAATTCTTTTAATATCTGACTTTTTTCTAAATAGATTAGGGCTTTATCTTTTTGCTTGGCCAAAGGGTCTAACTGTTGCTTTAATTCATGAATAATATCTTTTACCCGGTTTAAATTGTCCTGGGATTTTGTTAGTTTACGCTCAGCTTCATTCTTGCGGTATTGATATTTTTGAACGCCTGCGGCCTCTTCAAAAATGGTCCGTCTTTCTTCAGGTTTATTTAAAAAGATTTGTTCTACTTGACCTTGGGAAATAATTGAAAAAGAATTTTTCCCTAGACCTGAGTCCAGAAGCAAGTCAACAATGTCTTTTAAACGCACAGTTTCATTATTAATAGTATAGGAAGAATCGCCATTTCGATTATAAGAGCGAGCTATAGCAATCTCACTATAATCCGAATCAAGATAATGGTCTTCATTATTCAAGACCAAGGTTACTTTAGCAATATTGACTGCTTTACGGTCTTGGGTTCCATTAAAAATAACATCTTCCATCTTACTGCCTCGTAAGGACTTAGCAGATTGTTCTCCTAAGACCCACCTAATGGCTTCAGATAAATTAGATTTTCCTGACCCATTTGGCCCAACCACTGCAGTCATTCCTTGGTCAAATTCAATCACCGTCTTGTCCGCAAAAGATTTAAAGCCGGTCATTTCAACTCTACTTAAGTGCATACTTACAATTTACCTTTCTCGTCCATCGCTTCTAATGCCGCCTCAGCGGCTGCCATCTGAGCGGATTTCTTACTATACCCTTGTCCTTGACTTACTAATTGATCATCAAGATAGAGGGCCACTACAAAGAGACGGTGATGGGCCGGTCCCTCTTCCTTAATAAGACGGTAATCAATATTAACGGGTCCTTGGCTCTGAACTTTTTCTTGAAAAAGAGTTTTATAATCAATGTTAATCACTTTAATAATTTGAAGATGGGGTTTTAACAAAGCTTGTTGCAAAAATTCTGTCACTCGTGCAAAACCTTGGTCTAGATATATCGCACCTAAAAAGGCTTCAAAAGCATCTGACACAATAGAATCCCGGAATCGTCCGCCTGAAGCCTCTTCACCCTTCCCTAATTGAATCAATTGGTCCAATTGGTATTTACGTGCAACCAAAGCTAAGGAAGGCTCTTTAACTAGTTGAGCACGCATCCGGGTTAACTGTCCTTCTGGTTTATCGGGATAGGTATTAAAAAGAAAATCAGAAGTAATTAATTCCAGGACCGCATCACCGAGAAACTCTAGACGCTCATTATCTTTCAATTTTTCTTTAGCATGCTCATTGGCATAAGAAGTGTGACAAAAAGCTGTTTGTAAGATTTCTATATTAGTAAATGTTATCCCAGTATTTTTTTGAATTATATCTGCGATTTTTTCCATGATATCCCTCAATTCTCTGTTCTTTATTTTACCCTACTTAGCTAAGTCAAGCAAAGTATATTCCATAATGAAGGACTATTGTTAGCTTTGAAACTTATGCTAATGAAGATATGGATTATTTAATGGCACAAAAAAAAGGATAGACTTTCTGTCCATCCTTTCAAATTTAGTAGAGAATTATTCAGCTTGTGGTTTGTCAGATAATAATTTAATTTCAGACCATTCTAAGTCAGAACCAGTCTTGATATCATATTGACTCACCCGTTTGTTTACCGCAGTTAATTCTTGACGGAATAAGGTTGGGATAGCTGGCACTTCATCAATGAAGTATGCTTGCCAATCATTGAAAGCTTTCACACGGAAGTCTTTATCGAAGGCTTCGTCTGAGTTAATGGCAGCCAATAATTTATCATTTTCTTCAGAAGCAAAACGAGTGTAGTTAAATGGAGAATTACGGCCCCATAGACCTGTTGGGTTAGGGTCACCACCAGTACCCCAAGCACCTTGGTAAACATCAATACCTTCATCGTTGGCTTCAACACGTTCATAGAAGGAGTTCATTTCCATTAATTTACCATCAGTTAATTCAACCTTAATACCCACTTGTTGCCAAGCTTGGATATAATATTGAGCCAATGGTTCTGCAGTTTCACCACCAGACATTGAAGCAAAATGAAGAGTAAATTCATTTCCATCTGGATCTTCAATGAATCCATCCCCATTTTTATCAACAAAACCAGCATCTGCTAACAATTGTTTAGCTTTTTCTGGATCATAATGGTAACCTTCTTGGTCAGCGTTGTTGTAATCCTTGAAGAATGAAGGAATATGAGAATTCGCATTCATACGGAGGCCATGATAGAATTCAGCACCAACAGCATCATTATCCATAGCATAAGCCATAGCTTGACGAAGAGCCTTGTTAGCAGTCAGTTTAGTATCATCGTAAACTACTTCGCCTTTTTCTTCATCCCAAGTACCTAAGTTAAAGCCGATATAAGTATAAGCATTTGAAACTTGACCTAAAACATCAAAGTTCTTAGCGTCTTTGAAGGTTTCATATTGGTCAGCTGGTAATGAGGCGATATCATAGTTTCCGGCTTTCATCTCTTGGATAATTGTTGATGGGTTAACAATTTCTACTGTAACTCCGTCAAGAGCTGGTGCACCACGATAGTAATCATCATTACGTACAAAGGTTACCGCTTCACCAGGAGTGATTTTATCTACCTTGAACGGACCAAAACCAACTAAGTTGGAACGAACTGCATCTGAATCTTCTTGTTCAGCAATTGGAATATCTTTAAAGATATGTTCTGGTTCAATATAAGCAGAAACGCCACCACCGGCTTGTAACATTGAGTTAGAGAAAGTCTTATAGTGGACTACTAAAGTATAATCATCCACACGTTCTAGACCTGAAATTTCTTCAGCATCCCCATTATGATATTCTTCCATACCTTCGACGTTCATGAAATCTTCACCATAACGAATTCCAGTGTAGTCTTTATTCCCTACAACATAGTAAGGATAGATTACATCATCAATGGTTACGTCCTCACCATCATGCCATTTAACCCCTTCAGGAATAGTAATTTTTACTGTTTTATCATCTTTATTAAATTCAACATCAGCAAAACCTGAGTTATCGATGGTAAAGTTTTCATCATACCCGAATAAAGACTCAGCGAATAAGTTAATGACTGCAGTATCAGGATTTGAAGAATAATACATATTGTTGAAGACACCTGGGAAAGTCGTATCAGAAACTAAAGCTTGTTTTAAAATTCCACCTTCAATCGCTTCACCCTCATGTTTTACATCAGTTGAGAATGTAGGTGCATCTCCTTCAGCTAGAACACTTGCAAGATTAATATTAGGAATAACAGATAAAAGTGCCAGAACAGCTGACATTGGTTTCAATAAGGTCTTTTTCATTTTGTTTCCCCTTCTCATTTAAAATTAATATAAAATTATAATACCTATAAAACCTTAAAATTTCAAGTCCTTTTTTAATTTTTTTTAATATTAAATCGTTTTTTATCCTAAAAAAAGAATTTTACTTAAATAAAAACACATTTAATGAGAAAAAATCAAATTTTAAAACAAAAACAAGAGGCTTTTTAAGACCTCTTGTTTCTATCGTATCTATTTTTTTACTCAGCAATTGGACTATCCGCTAATAGTTTTACTTGTGACCATTCTAGATCATTACCAATAGTAATATCCCAATTACTTACCCGATTGTTCACGGCTGTTAATTCTTGACGGAACATAGTTGGAATAGAAGGAATTTCTTCCATCATGTATTTTTGCCAATCATAATACATTTTTTGACGAGCCTTAGCATCAAAAGCCTCTGGTGAAGACATTTGTTCTAAGAACTTGTCATTTTCTCCAGAACCCCAACGAGCATAGTTAAATGGTTCTGACCGACCCCATAAACCACGTGGATTAGGATCCCCCCCAACACCCATGGCTGCTTGATAAATATCAATATTTTCATCATCATTTTGAATACGATCATAGAAGGAATTCATTTCCATAAGTTTGCCATCGGTTAATTCAACATGGATTCCAACTTGTTGCCATGATTGGATATAATATTGAGCCAATGGTTCTGCTGTTTCGCCACCAGACATTGAAGCAAAATGAAGGGTAAATTCATTGCCATTTGGATCTTCTACGAAGCCATCGTTATTTGTGTCTTTAAAACCTGCATCAGCTAAAAGTTGTTTTGCTTTATCAGGATTAAATTCATAGCCCTTTTGATCTGGATTATTGTAATCTTTGAAGTTAGGGGTAATGTGTGAGTTAGCTGCAATCCGAATACCTTGATAAAATTCTTGGGTTACCGCCGCATTATCAATAGCATAAGCCATGGCTTGACGTAAGGCTTTATTATTTACGATTTTAGAATCGTCCATCTTAATTTCGCCCTTTTCATCATCCCAAGTACCAAACTTAAAGGCGATATAAGTATAGGTATTAGCCAAGACACCTAAGGTTTTAAAGTTTTTAGCATCTTTAAAGGTTTCATATTGATCAGATGGTAAAGATGCCACGTCATAATGACCAGCTTTTAACTCTGCAACGATGGTTGATGGGTTTACAATTTCCATAGTCACAGAATCGACTGCAGCTAGATCTTTATAGTAATTATCATTTCTAACAAATTTTACGGCTTCACCTGGTGTAATTGATTCAACCTTGAATGGGCCAAAGCCAACTGGCATCTTCCGAACTGGTTCAGAATCTTCCATATCTTTAACTTCAATGTCTTTAAAGATATGTTCAGGCTCCATATAAGCTGAGATTCCCCCTCCGGCTTGAAGCATAGATGGAGAAAATTCTTTGTAATGAACCGTTAATGTATAGTCATCCACGCGTTCAAGACCAGAAATTTCTTCGCTTTCACCATTGTGGTATTCTTCCATACCTTCAACATTTTCATAGTCAGCCCCATAACGAATACCAGCATAGTCCTTATGACCAATTACATAGTAAGGGAAAATAACGTCATCGATGGTAATCGGTTCACCATCATCCCATTTTTGATCCTTAGGAATAGTAATCGTCACTTGCTTGTTATCTTGATCAATATCAATATCAGCAAATCCTGATGAATCGACTTCAAAGTTTTCGTTATAACCAATAATTCCTGGGTTAAACATTGAAATTACTTGAGAGTCAGTAGAATCTGAATAAAACATGCTATTGAACACACCAGCAAAAGTTGAGCCAGACATAACCGCGTATTTCAAGTCACCGCCTTCAATGGCATCTCCTTTATTTTCAACTTTTGAGTCAAAAATTTTAGCATCTTCTTGGGCTGCCACGTGATCTAACGCCAATGGACTTAGACTAGCTACCAAGGATAAAACTGCCGTACTGGCGGCAAATGACTTGATAAGTGATTTTTTCATGTAATTCCTCCATCTTTCTTTTCCTTAATAATGATAAGGACATTGAAATTTATTAAGTAAATTATAACATAATGGTCACTTTTTTTCAAAAAACTCTCTCATAAATTTTAATAAAAATTTTATATAAGAAACTATATTAAATCAATATTATAAAGGTGAAAAAATAATTAAAATTTATTGTTTACAATTAAATATTTTACAATTTAACTAATTATTTTCAGGTTTTATTAATCGAATGATAACCTGTTCAATCAAAAAAAAGCCTGACAGTTAATTACTGTCAGGCTTTTCTGATAACTATAAATTATCCAATCCGTTGTCTTGAGTCGAATGCTCTTTGCATTGCTTGACCAATATAAGATATAGATAACATTAGAACTAGGATTAAAATAACAGCTGGTAACCAAACCCACCATTTATTTTGAATAACATCAGGATTTGATGCAGTCGAGATGAGAGTACCTAGTGAAGGTGTCCCGAATGGAAGACCAAAACCTAGGAAAGAAAGTCCAGTTTCCACGCCAATATTACCTGCAAAGTTCAAGGTCAAATATGTAATAATTAATGAAGATAAGTTAGGCATAACTTCCATATACATAATCTTCCAATCCCGGGTACCCATCGTTTTGGATGCCGAAACATAATCTTTCGAACCTTCAGATAAGGTTGCAGTCCGGAAAAGACGTGCATTCCCTACCCAATAAAAGGCAGAAAGCAGGATGATTAAGGTCCACATATTAAAACGAGGAATAATGGTTACAATTACAATGATAATCATCATAATTGGTAGCACCATCAAGAAGTCGATAATACGCATTACGATATCATCTACGATACCACCGTAATACCCAGCCATAATCCCAATAGCTATCCCAATGACTGAAGTGAAAATGGTCACCATGAAACCAATAAACAAGGAATTACGGGTACCAATTACGAGTAAGGTCAAAATATCTTGACCCCCTTCATTGGAACCAAGTAGATAACCATCCACACCGGGTTCTTTATAACGTCCAAATAAGTTAACAACTTGGGCCTTTGTTTCATCCATAAAGAATGGTGCAATAAAAGCAAATAGTACAATTGCAACTAAAATAAACAGTGAAAACATAGCCACCTTATCATGTAAGAATTCACGAACAATCACTTCGAGTCCCATAGGTGGTTTGGATTCAAATTCTTCCAATTGACCAACGACTTGTTCTTCAACTGGAACTGGTTCTTGAGGATTCATTTCCATTGTTATATACCTCCTATCGAATTCTAATTCGTGGATCCACGAAAATCATAATAATATCTGAGAGTAAGGTTCCTAATAGGGTCATAAATCCAAATAACAAGACCAAGGTGGTCATGACAGCAAAGTCACGTCCAGTAATAGAAGTAATAAATAATTGCCCCATTCCTTGATAAGTAAAGATTTGTTCTGTAATAACTGACCCTGAAATCAATCCCGTAATGGTGTACCCCATTCCTTGAGCAATTGGTAAGATTGAATTTCGGAAGATATGACGACTATAAATTGTACTTTCAGGCACCCCTTTAGCCCGGGCAGTTCTCACATAATCTTGTGACTTAGCATCAATAACCCCTGAACGTAAGTACTGGATAATCCCCGTCGTACTTAATAATCCAATCGTAACAGCAGGTAGAATCATGTGGTGCAAACGAGAAAGAAAGTATTGCATGGTTCCAGGTTCAAGACCTGAACCAACAGTACCCCGAGTAGGTACCCATCCTAAGGTATAACCGAAAATCCATAACATAAGTAGACCGGCAACAAAAGACGGAATGGCATATGTAAAGAAGTTATAAATATTAACTACACGGTCAAAGAATGTATTTTGATACCGGCCGGCTAATAATCCAAGCGGAAGTCCCACAGCATAAGTAATAATTGTCATAAAGAGTGACAAGGAAACGGTTGGCACGATCCGTTGTCCGATTGCTTGGGTCACGGGCATTTTTTGTGACCATGAACGACCAAAGTCACCATGGAAGGCAGCGGTCATCCAATCAATATACCGTTCAGGCCATGATTTATTTAAACCGAGTGATTCGCGCATGGCTTCAATTTGAGCTGCTGAGATGGTTGGATCAATTAAACCAGTCAAGGCATCCCCAGGCATCAATGAACCAAGGATAAAGACCACAATACTCAAAAGAAAGACTTGTGGAATCATCAGGATTAACCGTCTTAATATTGTTTTCCACATAACTAAATTCCCCCTTCTTGAATAATTGACATGTCATTCAATGCCACTTTATGGTTATCATTTAGACTTTGAAGATCATAAACACGACCTTCTGGTGAGAAGAATTGAGCACCTTCAGCATGGAATTCAGTTTCAACTTCTTGACGAATCCGTTTATTTTCTTCCCGCATATTAGGATCAATTTGAGGAATAGCAGAAAGCAAACGACGTGTATAAATATGTTGAGGATTATGATAAATCTCATCACTATCGCCGTATTCAGTGAAACGTCCCCGGTACATAATCGCAATCTCATCACACATGTGCTTTACAACACCGAGGTCATGAGAGATAAATAGATATGAAACATTAAATTCATCTTGAATCTGTTTCATAAAGTTAAGTACTTGGGCTTGTACTGACAAGTCTAGGGCTGAAACCGGTTCATCGGCAATCACTAATTTAGGATTCAAGGCTACTGCCCGAGCAACCCCAATCCGTTGCCGTTGACCACCAGAGAACTGATGGGGATACTTGTAAAGAGCATCTTCAGTTAAACCAACGATTTCCAACAATTCAATGGATCGTTTCTTTTCTTCTGCCGCCGTCATATTAGTGAAGTTCCGTAAAGGTTCAGACATGATATCTATAATCCGGCGTTTGGGATTAAATGATGACATGGCATCTTGGAAGATCATTTGAACATTTTGACGGTATTCAGACCGACGTTTACGCGCTTGTTTTGATACTTCTTCGCCTTTATAGAAAATTTGACCGTCGGTGATTTTTTCTAAACCAATAATAGCTTTACCTATCGTTGATTTACCAGAACCAGATTCACCTACAAGACCGTAGGTTTTTCCTTCTTCAAAGTGAAGATCTACGCCATCAACGGCATAAACGTAATCAGTAATCCGATTGAAGAAGCCTGACCGAATTGGATAATGGACTTTTAAATTTTTAACTGTGATTAATTCTTCAGCCATCTTATGCCTCCTCATCTGGGAAATAGAAATGTTCATGACAAGTACATCTTACCCAATGTCCAGGTTCTACCTCATGTAATGATGGATTTTCTTCATGAACATGTTCTGGAATCCAAGGCGTCCGGTCAGCAAAACGACATCCGGTCCGTTTCATTTTAGTAATATTTGGAACAGATCCTTGAATTACGTGTAATTCTCCAGTTTCATCATCGACCATATCATTTGATTGCGGAATAGAACGTAAAAGAGAACGTGTATATGGATGTTTAGGATTATTAAATAAATCATGTACTTCAGCGATTTCAACAAATTGACCCGCATACATTACAGCAACGCGATCAGCAGTCTCTGCAACCACACCTAAATCATGGGTGATTAAAATAATCCCAGATTCAGTTTCTTCTTGAATTTGGTTTAACAAGTCCAAAATTTGTGCTTGGATTGTTACATCCAAGGCAGTGGTTGGTTCGTCTGCAATAATAATATTCGGTTTTGCTGCCAAAGCAATCGCAATGATAACCCGTTGCCGCATCCCACCAGATAACTCATGAGGATATTGTTTATACATCCGATTTGGATTAGCAATCCCAACTTGGTCTAATAATTCCAATGTTCTTTCTTTTCGTTGGTCTTTATTAAAATCCGTATGATAATACAAGGCTTCTTCAATTTGAGCCCCAATGGTCATTAATGGGTTTAAGGATGCCAATGGATCTTGGAAAATCATCCCAATTTCACGACCACGAATTTTTAAATAGTCACTTTCACTATAATTAATAATATCCTTGCCCTTGTATAGTATTTGACCAGTTTGTCGGGTATTTTTGGGATCATGCAAACCAACAATCGATGTAGCTAGCGTGGATTTGCCACAACCAGATTCCCCTACAATTGCTAATTTTTCATTCTTATGTAAGGTGAAGGAAACACCATCCACCGCATCATAGAATTTATCACGAATCCGGAACCCAGTATGTAAATCTTTTATCTCTAATAAGATATCTGATTGTTCCATTAATTCTCCTCCTGTACTTTTTAACGAAAAAACACTACTCACATATGTCAGCAGTGTTATCCATACATGTATTCCTTAAAATCTATTTTAATTCATCAATGTAACGCACTGCGTCACCCGCATTTTTTAATGCCTCGATTTTTTCATCTTCAAATTGAATATTGAAAGTATCTTCTAATTCCATGACAAGCTCCACTACGTCAAGTGAATCAGCCCCTAGATCATCGAAGGTCATTGTTTCGGTCACAGAACCTTCGTTAACTCCGAAACGATCAACAATCATTTCTTTAACGATATCGAATGTGCTGCGATTTTCAGACATTCACGCACCTCCATATAAGAAAATATAGTGTTACCAATAGTAAACATTTTAAACGTAAAATGATAGTTTGTCTACTAGATTCTAATATTTTTAATTATTTTTTATTCAAAATGGTGGGCCATAGTTTCGATAGCACCAGACTCTAAGACTAAACGAGCTTGTCGAATCGCATTATAAAAAGCTTCTGCGTTAGAGGAACCGTGGGCTTTAATGAGAGGATGCTTAATTCCAAGTAGGACAGCCCCACCTTGTTTTGTATCATCTAATTGACCCATAGACTCTTTAAGAGCCGACTTAATCATTAAACCACCCAGTTTAGTTTGTAAATTTCCTGATTTTAAAGTTCTAGATAAGAATTTGGCAAATTCTTTAGCTGTACCTTCCAGTGTTTTTAAGACAGCATTCCCTGTAAACCCGTCGGTTACTGCCACATCCACAATACCTGTTAATAAGTCCTTAGCTTCAATATTACCAATGAAATTAATACTTTCTTCAGATGCTAATAATTCAAATACTTCTTTAGTTAAACTACTTCCCTTGCCTGCTTCTGTGCCATTATTAATGAGTCCCACGCGTGGTGACTCAATACCGAGTACACGCTTACTATAATAAGAAGCGAGAATAGCAAATTGATGTAAATTTATCGGTTTACACTCAGCATTGGCACCGGCATCCATAAGTATAAATTGGGGATGTTCACTAGATAGGCTTGGTACAATCGGCATTAAGCCCGGTCTATCAATATTTTTTAAGCGTCCAATGACTAGAAGGCCAGAAGCTAATAAAGCACCCGTGTTTCCCGCAGAAACAATTGCTTGATTGACACCATCCTTAACTGATTGTGCCGCCATAACCATGGACGACTCTTTCTTGCGTCGTACGGCCCTTACTGGTTCATCCTCACCTGTCACTACATCCGGACTATGGTGGATACTAATCCGCTCATGATTTGAAATCAGAGATTCAAGCGAACCTTGATCACCAAATAATTCTAAAAAAATATCGTCAAAGTTAGCCAGGGCTTGTAAACAACCGTCAACAATAGCCTTTGGTGCATTGTCGCCCCCCATGGCGTCGATTGCTATTTTATACATAAATAATCCTCTTTCTTATAATTCAATCCGACTCTTCTGATTTAAACTATTTAAAATTTCTCGATCATTTTGATTCAAATCTTGATAATGTTGCAAGCACCAAGCTACATCTTGACGGGCTTGGTTTAAACTATCTGAATCTTCTATTATATTAGCATACTTAAAAGTAGGCAGGCCACTTTGTTGACGCCCTAAAACATCCCCCATGCCTCTTATTTTTAAATCAGCCTTAGATATTTGGAAGCCGTTGCTTTCATCCACCATAATTTTTAACCTAGCCTTGCCTTGTTCAGTGGTTGGATTCCCAATTAAATAACAAAACGAAGGTTGGTTGCCCCGTCCGACACGTCCACGTAATTGGTGAAGTTGGGCTAGCCCAAATCGTTCCGCCGATTGAATAATCATCATCGTCGCATTGGGAACATCGACCCCCACTTCAACCATAGTTGTGGCTACTAAGACTTGGGCTTCATTTGCTTTAAAGGCTGCCATTGCTCTTGCTTGCTGGTCCTTAGCCATTTGCCCATGCAAGATTTCAATCTGGTAATCTGGGAACACTTGATCCAGTTTAGCTTTAACATTTAAAACATTTTCCACCTGGTCCAAGTGTTCAGATTGATCAATGATTGGTAATACATAATATATTTGTTGCTCTTTGGCTAAGATTTCTTGCATATGTAGGTATAGCTTATCCACTTGTTTTTCCGAAACGAGTCGGGTCTGAATCGGTTGACGACCTGAGGGCAGCGATTGGATTGTGGACACAGACATATCGCCATAAATCGACAAAGCCAAGGACCGTGGAATCGGGGTCGCCGTCATTTGCAAGATGTTTAAGCCAGGATTTTGATCTAAAAGCAACTGACGCTGGTCTACCCCAAACCGGTGTTGTTCATCTATCACTAACAAACCCAGCTTATGAAAACTAACCGCATCTTGTATTAGAGCATGGGTACCGATAATCACTTGGTGAAAGCCCTTTTTTATTCCCAGTTGCAGTTCATTTTTTTCTTTACTTGATATCTGACTAATTAGCAAACCCGTTTGATCTTCTAAATCCGGAAAAAGATTGCAAAAATTTTGATAATGTTGTTTAGCTAAAATCTCAGTTGGAACCATCAGGGCAACCTGGTAGCCTCCAATCACCCCTGCTACCATAGCCAGGAAGGCCACAATCGTCTTGCCAGATCCCACGTCCCCTTGTAACATCCGCCGCATCGCATATGGAGCCAGTAAATCAAGGCAAATTTCATTAACAGCTTTCTTCTGATCAGAGGTTAATTCAAAGGGTAATTCCTTAATAAAAACTTTAAGTACCTCAACATCATAATGAACTTGAAGCCCTTTGTCTTGTCGGTGGTTAAAAGAGGCTGTTTGTAATTGCCATTGGTAATCAAAAAACTCCTGGTAAATAATTTTACGCCGGGCTGCTTCATATTGTTTATAACTTTGAGGTTGGTGGATTCCTTGAAGCGCTGCTCTACTAGACATAAGCTGGTGACGCTCATTCAAAAAACTAGGAACCGCTTCTGGAATTAAAGGTCCATATTCTGCCAGAGCCTGGCTAATCGCTTGGACAATTAAACTTTGACGCAAGCCCTTGGTTGCAGAATATACCGGTTGGAAAATATTATCAGTTTCCTTTAAGACCTTCATTCCCATTAAAGTCTGTCGTGTTTGATCCCATTTACCGTAAATTGATTTCTCATCATTTAAAGCCACTTGCTTATTAAGGTAGGGTTGGTTAAAAAAGACCACTTGAATCACTTGATGGTCTTCCAATTCTAACCGAAAGCTTAACCGACTCCGTCTTCGGCCAAAGTAAGATACCACAGGGGGAGTAATCACCCGTCCTTTTAGTGTGACTTTCTCTTGATCCAGAATTGAAGCAAGGGGCCGCTCTTGAATATCATTAAAACGAAAGGGCAAATGGTAAAGTAAATCTGCAATTGTAACCACGCCCAACTGAGCAAAGGCTTGGACACTCTTAGGTCCGATTCCTTTCAAAACTGCTATTGAATCATTTAAAGTAGTTGGCATTCTGATAGACCCCCTATGCCTATAATTAAAAAGCAGGTAACAAATTCTCTGCTACCTACTTTCTTATTTAATCAGCCTAAGACTATTCTACAAATAACATGTAATGATAAACGGGTTGATCTCCTTGTAAGAAATCAATTTCTAAATCTTCATAATCAGCCATGATTTGGTCTGCAACCTGATGAGCCAATGCTTCATCACCATCTTGACCAATCACTATGGTAAAGATTTCACTGTCATCATTTAGCATGGCTAGCATGGTGTCTAATAAAGTCTGTTCTAAGTTAGGCGTTGATACTTTAATTTTACCGTCAACGATTCCCATGAAATCATCTTTTTTAATTGAAACTTGGTCAATTTCAGTATCTCGAATTGAATAAGTAATTTGGCCAGAAACAACCGCTTCTAAAGCTTCGGTCATAGCCGTTTGATTTTCTTCAAGGGACATTTCTGGATTAAAAGCAATTAAACTAGCTAAACCTTGAGGAATTGAGGTTGTTTCAACAACTTTGGCTGGTTTATCGATTACTTGGCAAGCTTGCTTGGCTGCCATAATGATATTTTTATTATTTGGTAAGATTAAAATTGATTCAGCATTCAATTGTTCAATCGCCTTAACAAAATCCTCCGTCGAAGGGTTCATGGTTTGACCACCTTCTAAGACATAATCAACTCCGGAAGTTTGGAAGATATCTTTTAGACCTTGGCCAGCTGCCACTGCTACTAAAGCCACCTTCTTTTGATCTAAAACTGATAAATCAGGCATCTTTGTAATCGTGGATTGCATCGCTTCTTCTTTACGTTCTAATTCGCGCACTTGTTCACGCATATTATCAACTTTAACTTTAACTAGTTCACCATATTCTTGACCTAACTTCATGACCTTACCAGGGTTTTCAGTATGAACATGGACTTTAATAATTTCATCATCCGCCACTACTAATAAGGAATCTCCCATTTCGTTCAGGGTTTGGCGGAATCCTTCATAGTCAAAATTCTTGTTGGTCGTTGGATTCTCACCAATCCGCACCATAATTTCAGTACAATATCCAAAAGTAATATCGTCCATTGAGATTGGATTTTCATTGGCTTCATCAAAAACTGCATGGGCATGCTGACTGGTATTAGCTTGCGCTAAATCTTCTGAAGTTAGATCTCCTTTAAGATATGCTAAGAAACCTTCATAAATCGTTAATAACCCCTTACCACCAGAATCGACTACCCCCACTTGTTTAAGAACGGGTAAAAGTTCTGGCGTTGAATCAAGTGCTTCTTGACCTGTTGCTACGATGGCTTCCATTACTTCAATAATATTATCAGTCTCTTCTGCCTTGGCTTGACCAGCTAGGGCAGATTCTCTAGCAACGGTAAGGATGGTCCCTTCCACAGGCTTCATCACTGCTTTATAGGCTGACTCTACCCCACCAATAAAAGCTTTTGCAAATAATAGGTTATCTAGACTAGCTTCATCTTCGATTGCTTTAGAAAAACCTCTAAAAATTTGGGATAAAATCACCCCAGAATTCCCCCGGGCTCCCATCAATAAGCCCTTAGCCAATACAGCAGATAAACGCCCTACATGGCTTTCGGTTGATTTCACTAAATAATCATTACCAGAAGTAAAGGTCATATTCATATTTGTTCCTGTGTCTCCATCTGGAACTGGAAAGACATTTAAAGCATTTATTAAGTCCACATTATTAGTTAATTTTTGTGCACCTGCTTGAATCATGCCTTTGAACTCAGGTGCTTTAATCGTTTTAATTTCCAAGAATTATCCTCCTCTATCTGAAACTCTTTAATTATGAATCGAGTTTCACTCCCTGAACATGAACATTGACATAATTCGGTTCAAATCCAAGTAATCGATTAACATTATATTTAATAGTTTGCTGAATGTTCCGACAAATGACAGAAATTTTCGTGCCATAAGTTACCAAAATATAAACATCCACCGAGATAGAATCATTTTCTTGAGTCAAAACAATCCCTTTTTGGTAGTTTTCTTTTTTTAATATTTCAATTAGATTATCACGGAGTAAATTTTTACTTACCATACCGACAACCCCATAGTTATCAGTTACTGCTGCCCCAACAACTGTCGCAATCACTTCATTACTTAAGGTAATTTGACCTTGTTCAGTTGGAATTTTAATAGCCACGTTGGTTTCCTCCTTATAAGAATAAGATTAATAAATTATTTTCTAGTTAATTATAGCATTAGACAATAGCTAAAGTCTATCAAACCCCTATCAGACTGACAAGCTATCCCTAAGGATTAGGTAACCTTTAGTTGCTAAGTAGGGTTTGAGAAAAAGATTAAGTAATTCCTCTTGCAAGTTACTTTCAGCAATGCTATAATTTTACGGTATGATTATGAGGAGCACAGACTCCTGAAAAAAGGAGGAAACAAGAATGGCTAAAGAATGCTATTATACAGGTCGTAAAGCTAAAAGTGGTAACACTCGTTCTCACGCATTAAATGCAAGCAAACGTCGTTTTGGTGCTAACTTACAAAAAGTTCGTATCATGGTTGACGGACAACCTAAAAAAGTATGGGTTTCTGCCCGTGCACTTAAATCAGGTTTAGTGGAACGTGTTTAATAATAATAAAAGCTTGGCGAAAGCCAAGCCTTTTTTTATGCATAAAATTTATTTCATCCTATTGAAATGCTTCATACTCCTATATAGGAAAAATGAAGTTAATCAGACAATGGAACGCCCTAAACAAGTGAAGCTTTTGTTTTTCACTAAATTAGGCCGCTTCTTTTATTTTATTAGATTAATAACCTTTTTGGGGATCAACTTGATTTCGGACTAAAACACCTTCAGCTAAAAAAGACTGTAAATTAGGAAAGAAGATTTTAAAACTTTCTTGCATAAAGTGTTCAACTGTCCCAGTGATATGGGGGGTAATCACAATATTATCCAATTGCCATAAAGATGACTTTTCACTGAGCGGTTCGCTTTCAAACACATCCAAATAGGCTGATTCAATCAATTTATCTGAAAGAGCTTGATGTAAATCTGCTTCCTTAACAGAGGCACCGCGACCAATATTAATAAATAAGGCACTTGATTTCATAGTTTTAAAGTAGTCTAAATCAAAATACTCTCGATTAAGATCGGTTAAAGGCATAGCATTAATAATAATATCGGCTCGACACGCCCATTCTTTATCCTGACCAAAGGCAATGCATTGATCAAAACCTTCAATTGGTCGCCCATTAGTATTGACCCCTATTAGCCGGCTGCCCAAAACCGCACCGATTTGAGCCATTCTGATACCGATATTACCGGTTCCATAAACCAAAATAGTTTTGTCATCTAATGATCTAAACAAATTAGGGTCTGGTGGAGACCATACACCTTGTGCTTGACTGGCTGCCATTTGGGGCATGCACCGATAATGGCTTAAAATATAGGCGAAAACATGTTCACTAATTGGTTGGGCATGAATTCCCGACATATTTGAAATCAAAAGGTCCTCTTTCTGCCGAAAAGAAAGTGGAATCGCGTCAACACCAGCCGATTCCTTTTGAATCCATTTTAAGGCCGGCATTGTTTCAAGTCGTTCTTGCGTAAGGTCGGACGACCAACCATAGATAACCGCAATATCTTGATCATCAGTGTCTAAGAGCTCGTCTTCCATTTTAACTTGGTAGCTATATTGATGGGCCAAGTCTTTTATTTGATCAACTTGTGAATCTTTAAATTCTTTAAACATCGCAATAAGTTTTGTCATATTATGTCCTTTCTAATCCTTTGCTTGAGCTTGCTCACGAATCCATAGGACCACCACTAAGCCTTGTGAGAAACTTAAAGTCACAATATCTTTCGGATTTACAAATTCATTGGAAATTAAGGCCCGAGGATAAGTCCACTCACTTTGAGACAGATTATATTTTGCTCCTTCAATTATCCAGTCTTTAATCGGTGTTAAGGCAATGATGGATAAATAATCAGAGTCTAAACGGTCTGTTAACCGATAATTTCCTGGCTGGAAAACTTGGACCTGACAGGCTCGCTCAAGAAAAATAATCTGCTCAAAGAGGTCTTTAAAATCAGGATGAAAGGCCATCCATAAATTAGCTATAGTATGGTCCAAACGTCCTCCTGGTCCCAAACAACCCAAAAGATAAATGGCTTCAATCTCATAACCTTCTTCGATAAGTTTCTTAATATGATAGAGTGCCATTTCGGTATCTGTATTGTCCTTTTCAGGAATCAATTGTTCAAATCGATCACTCGCAGCCTGAATCTGTAGACATTCTTCTGGACTAACTGAGTCAAAATCACCCACCGCGTAATTCAACTTTAAGCCGGTTTTTAAGATAGATAGACAGCCATAGTCTACCCCAATAAGGTAGGCTTGATCTGAACTTTGATAAATATTTTTAAGACTATCTAAATCAGGCTTAGGCGCACCTGCACACACTAAAACAGTGATTGGACTTTGAGGCGTCATTAGATAAAGTCTCCTGTCATATCAATATGGCTATGAAAGTCCAAAATAGCTTTAGCCCAATCTGTTTGGTTAAAAAGGAAAGACCCAGACACCAAGACATCAGCGCCAGCTTGAGCACAAGCTTTTCCTGTTTCAAAATTAATTCCACCATCTACTTCGATTTCAAAATCCAAGCCTTTTTCTTCTCTCATGACTTTTAGTTGCTTAATTTTTTCTAAGGATGCCTGAATAAATTTCTGACCACCGAAGCCAGGATTTACAGTCATAATTAAGACGAGGTCACACAAGTGGAGGATGGGTTGAATTTGACTTAAATCAGTCCCTGGATTTAAAACAACACCTGCTTTTTTACCCAAAGCTTTAATCATGGATAAGCTTTGGTAAATATGTTTGGTTGCTTCAACGTGCACTGAGATAATGTCCGCCCCTGCAGCGGCTACCATATCTAAGTAGCGTTCGGGTTGATCCACCATTAGATGGCAGTCAAATGTTTTATCGGTTAATGGTCGGACAGCTTGATATACCATTGGACCAAAGGAAATATTTGGCACAAAAGACCCATCCATTACATCAATATGGATATAGTCACAACCTGCTTGGTCCATGGCCTGAATTGCTTGACCCAAATTAGCAAAATCAGCACTTAAAATTGAAGGGGCTATTTTAATCATAAAAAATCTCCATTCTATATTTAACGATAGTTTATTTTCTTTTGATCAATCTGTTTAAATAAATTGACATAATGATTATATCGACTGGCATCAATCTTACCAGCCGCTACATCAGCTTTAACTTGACACTTAGGTTCATTGATATGTAGACATGACGAGAACTTACATCCTTTACTAGCTTCTGCCAAATCTGGATAATAATTATCCAAATCATACTTATCAATCATAGTTAAATCCATGGCAGAAAAACCAGGAGTATCGGCAATCAAGGCGCCTTTAAAATCATATAATTGTACATCGCGCGTGGTGTGTTTCCCACGATTTAAACTTTGCGAAATTTGATTAGTTTCCAAGTTTAAATCGGGGATTAAATGATTAATCAAGGTAGATTTTCCCACACCTGACTGACCCATAATGACATAAACCGCTTCTGGCTGCATGATCGACTCAAATATAGCTTTCAAATTCTGAGTATGGTCAATCATAACTACTTTATAACCCAGACTCTGGTATAACTCAATAATATGCATCAATTTACTTTGGCTATCCTCAACCTCTTGGATAAACAAATCATACTTACTTAATAAGATAATTGGTACAATATGGTTGATTTCCACCGTCAATAAATAGTTATTCAATAGATTAAAAGAGAAATCTGGCTCGACTAGCGACATGACAATCATGGCAAAATCTACATTCGCCACCGGCGGTCTGACTAATTGATTCTTCCGGGTATGAATTTCTGTTAATCGATGGTCAGACAAGTCATCTTCGGAATAATATTCAAAGGTCACCCAGTCACCTACCAGGGGTTTTATCTTCTGATGACGAAAGAGGCCTTTGGCTCGACTGGTAAAAACTTGTCCCTGACTCCAAATATAATAAAAACCACTTAAAGATTTATAAATTCTACCCTCTCTTAATTCAATTTCCCCCATAAAAAATCCTTTCTTGTAATTAGATAAACTTATTATAACATCTTTTATCAAACCGTTTCATTTTTGACCCATAAAAAACCTCACTCTTATCCTTATTTTTGAAAACTTATCTATAATAAACAAAAAACCATAATAAAGATAAGTGTTTTAGTAATAAAGATAAAAATGAGGTTGTGGTTTTAAGGCTTACTCACCCGGCTGAACATCATTTCGTTCTTCAATCACTTGTCCATCACGAACAATGCGATATTGACCGACTGAATTAGTCTTGATATATAAAGTGATTTCTAAATTCTGAGATTGGGTAATTTCAAATTCTTCTGCGACTTCATTAATGTTGTTATTTGCATCACCAATAAAAATTTGAATTACATTTGAAAGCGGCTTATTTTGATTTGGATCATTTTCCGCATATCGTGGAACATATTCTATATAGGTCGGTATCTTAGTCGTTGTAATTGATTCTTCACTAGGACCAGATGATACGACTACTTCAATTGTATCACCAGGAGATAATTCAACTCCTGAAGCTGGACTTTGACTAATGACTTGACCTTCAGGAATATAGTCATCATTAGTGTATGACTCTGAAATACTTAAACCATAGGCTTCAGCAAAGGTATAAACCATCTTAAGTGGTAAATTTGAAAAATCTTGCATCTGCACATTATCAGAAGCAACCCCCACCGTAAAAGTTATTTGGGTTTCTGAAGGAATGACTTGGGTTCCAGGTTCAATACTTTGATCGAGAATTTTTCCAACTTGATCTGGGTCGTTGGTCCAGAAATCACGTCGTTCAACAATAAATGTATCGATGTTTTTCCCATTGGCATCGGTTTTTCCATAACTCATCAATGAGCGACGAATTTTTTCATAATCCTCGCCGACATAATTTTCTAGTTTAACTAACTGCTTCCCATCACTGATATAAAGGTCAACTTTCTTTCCTTTATCTATCTTATTACCTACTTTGGGCTCTGACTTAACAACCTTATCCTTTTCAATTGATTCATCCCAAACATGCTTTACTTCTCCGAGAGTCAACTTGGCATCTTTTAATGCTTGTTCCGCTTCCGCCTGGGTCATATTTTCCATATCAGGAACAGTGGCTTGTAAAATCACCTGATTAAAAGCCCAATAACCCGCTAAAGCTAGTGTTAATAGTGAAAGAATTAGGAAGAGTAATTTCAAAATCCTATTGCTTCTTCTCGGTTTAACCAAGGGTGGCAATTCATCATAAACTACAATTTCTTCATCCACTTTCTTTTGCTTTTTCTTTTCTTGGTGTGGATGTGATTTATTTTTATTTATTAAAGGTTTAATTGGTTTAAGGACCAGGGTTTTCTCATTTTGACTGGCTGGTACAAACAGAACTTCCTTCATTCGTGATGCACTTAATGAGGTCCGCAAGTCCTGCAACATTTCATCGACACTCTCATATCGGTCAGCTTGTAATTTTGTGGTTGCCTTCAAGACAACATTCTCCAAGCTTTGGGGTACATAATCTAAACTATCTTTGATACGTGGAAATGACTCTTGGAAATGTTTTAAGGCAATTGAAACAGCTGATTCACCATCAAAAGGCACTGTTCCCGTAATCAATTCATAGAGGACAACACCCAACGCATAAATATCCGACTTAATTGTCGCAGCATTCCCCCGGGCTTGTTCAGGAGATAGATAATGAACTGAACCCAATAAAGTATTAGTTTGGGTGATTGAAGTATCGGTTAAAGCCACAGCAATCCCGAAGTCTGTAATTTTAACCTCATTATCCTTGGTAATTAAAATATTCTGTGGCTTAATATCCCGGTGGATAATATTTTGTTGATGGGCAATCCTGATGGCT
This sequence comes from Eremococcus coleocola ACS-139-V-Col8, assembly GCF_000183205.1. Lineage (NCBI taxonomy): Bacteria > Bacillati > Bacillota > Bacilli > Lactobacillales > Aerococcaceae > Eremococcus > Eremococcus coleocola. The sequence goes on from NZ_AENN01000015.1 coordinate 114,221, forward strand.
GAGAGAATTTGACTCATAATATTTACTACTAACTCTAATGAGATAGGTGACTTTTCTTTAATATAAGTCTTTAAATCCGTTCCTTCTACATATTCCATAACAATATATTGTTGGTCGTTTTCCTGTGAAACATCATACACTTCAACAATATTATGATGGAGTAATTGACTCGCTGACATAGCTTCACGCTGGAACCGACGAATCGCATTTTGATTATCTTGGAAGTCAAAGCGGAGAACTTTAACTGCAACTTTTCGGTCTAAAATCAAATCTTGGGCTAGGAATACATTCGCCATCCCTCCTTGCCCAATTGGACGAAGAATTTTATAACGGCCTGATAATTTTTCATTGATTTCTACCATTAATCTTCCACCGTCCCTTCAGCTAGATCTGTCACCAAGATTAAAGTGATATTATCTGAGCCGCCAGCATCATTAGCTGCTTTAATTAGAGCTTGTCCCAATTGGTCCAAATCTATATGCTCTACAAAAAATGCTTCCATTGTTTTATGACCCACCATATTAGATAGACCATCTGAACATAAGAGTAAGTCATCCACTTGAGCAAGTGAACATTGATTAAATTCATAATCAACCCAGTCTGTTCCCCCAATTGATTGGGTAACGATATTACGTTGAGGATGATTTTGACCTTCAGATTCTGAGATTTCACCAGACCGAATGAGTTCATTAACTAAGGAGTGGTCTTCAGTTACTTGGTTTAATTGACCCTCATGATAAATATAAGCCCGGCTATCGCCAACATGTGCAATCACTAGTTGATCTTCAGCGACGACCGCAATAACTAAAGTGGTAGACATACCAAATAATTTAGCATCCGTCATCGATTGATCATAAATAGCCTGATTCACCTGGGTGATTTGTCGAGCCATCCAGTCTTTACTATCTTCAATTGATAGTTCCCGGTCAACTGTTTCAAACGCTGCTCCCAATAATTCAGTCGTTGTTTTAGAAGCAACATCCCCTGCTTGATTACCACCAACTCCGTCACAGAGCACAAAAAGAATCTGCCCTGCTTGGGACTTAAAATAATCAGCATAATCTTGATTGGATGTCCGTTTTTTTCCAATATTTGAGTGAACTGAAATCTGCATAATACACCTCAACTGTCTTTTTACTTAATCTTTTTTAATCGTGCAATAAAGAAACCATCGGTATGATATTGATGGGGCCAAATTCTTATCATGCCTTGGTCATTGATTAAACCAGCTGCCATAACTTCATCAGCGATAATCTGATCTAATTCAAAGTCTTCGTGCTCCTGTAGAAATGCTCCGACTTGTTCCTCATTCTCCTGACTTGCCAGTGTACAAGTCGAATAAATTAAATATCCACCCGGTTTAAGCAAGGAACTAGTATGATTCAATAACTCTGCTTGAATTTCGGCCAAGGCTTGAATATGGTTGGCCTGTTTACTATATTTAATTTCAGGTTTACGACGCATCAAACCTAGCCCTGAGCATGGCGCATCCAGATATATTCTATCATATAATTTACCATCTGTTGGTATAAATTTACTAGCATCTTCAACCTGCAAACTCACAAATTGAGATAAGCCTAAGCGTTGAAGATGGTCGTCTACTTTTGTTAATTTAGCCGAAGAAATATCTAAGGCTTGTAATTTTCCGCCACCCAAATCTCGTAAAATTTGGGCAATATGTGTCGCTTTACCACCCGGTGCAGCACAGGCATCCAGTACAGTCATCCCTGCCTGTAATTTTCCTAAAGAAGCCACTAATTGACTCGATTCATCTTGAATCGTTAAAGCTCCCTGTTGAAATAGTGACGAATGAACGGGATTGCCTGATTCAAACCGCAAACCCACTGGTGATATCGGACTAGCTTGACTCGTCAACCCTTCTTCTGATAACTGTTCCCGGGCAGCCTGACTATTTAAACCAGACTTGACGATTCGAGCCGACACATAGGGTTCTTCTAATAAAGATCCTAATAAAGCTTCTAAATCTGCCTCACTGATTTGATGCTGAAGCTCTTTAATAATCCAAGGAGCGATTGAATATTTTACTGCAAGAGCTTGAAGTGGATTTTCTAGCTTATTTAAATCCAAATCGGCTCGACGTTGAAAATTGCGGAGAACTCCATTGACAAAGCCACCTAGGCCAGCATGCCCAATTAGTTTGGCCATTTCAACTGCTTGCGAGAAAACCGCATGATCGGGAATACGGTCAAGATAAATAAATTGATAGATAGACAGGCGCAATAAGCTGGCCACCCAATCATCGACTTTTTTCCCCTTTATAAAGGGTGCTAGAAAATAATCCAAACTATATCGTCTTTGAATGACCCCATAGACTAATTTAACCACTAGATTAGTGTCTACTGGACTGAGACTGGTTTCTTGATGAAAACGATCGAGGAGGACATTTGAATATCCTCCATGGTTTTCCACTTGGTCAAGAATCAGTAAGGCTTGAAAGCGAGCTTGATCGGCTAATTTTCGAGCAACATTTTTCTTAACCTTCATGACCAGAACTCATTTCAAACACTTGGTTAACCAATTCATGGTCTGCCATTCCATTTAAATATTGTTTAACCGGCATTCTTTTTTTGCCATTAGGTTGAACTTCTTCAATGGCAAAATAAGTGTTTTGGCCTGCCTGAACAATCAGTTGGTCCTCGGTACTTGCTACAATTTGACCTACTTGACCTTGAGGAAAGTCTCCAGTAATTGGTCGGCCAGCCCAAATTTTAAACCGTTGCCCCTTTAACCGTGTAAAAGTTGAAGGAAAAGGTCTAAAGGCACGCACATGGCGGTCGATTTCAATGGCTGTCTGATTCCATTGAATTTCTTCTTCTTCTTTGCTGATATTAGGCGAGAAAGTTGCCTCTGCTTCATTTTGAGGCCAAGCTTGATTTGTCCCAGCAAAGACGGAGGGTAAGGTTTTTAATAATAAGTCACGACCTAGGTCGGCCATCTTAGCAAAAACATCAGCCACGTCATCCCGGTCAAGAATCGGAAGTGAGGCTTGGGCTAAGATATTGCCGGCATCCATTTTAGGTGTCATATAAATCAATGAAATCCCGGTTTCCTTCTCCCCTTTCCAAATTGCATAATGGATGGGAGCGCCCCCACGATATTTAGGTAGGAGTGATGCATGGACATTAATGGCTCCATATTTGGGTGCATTGAGAATGGATTTAGGGAGAAACTGACCAAAGGCTGCCGTAATGATAAGGTCAGGCTTCATTTCAATAATAGTTTTGGCTTGGTCAGACCCAGCTAGTTTTTCAGGTTGAAGTACGGGAATCCCATAGGCTTGCGCCAATTCTTTGACTGGTGATGGAGTAATCACACGCTTCCGGCCTACCGGCCGATCAGGTTGTGTAACTACTGCCATTATTTCATAGGCCTGACTATCAATTAGGCCTTGTAAAACTGTACGGGAAAATGCCGGCGTCCCCATAAAAATTACTTTTTTCATAAATTGCTTCCTTTCTACATAAAGAATAAAGGATCATTGTCAATGGTTACATAGATACCATTTTTAACTTCACTTTGATTGCTTTCAAGAATAATATCCAAAGCCTGGTCTATTTGACTTTTTTGCTTATATTTTAATAATAACTGAAAATAATATTGATTGTTAATTTTAGCAATTCCTGATTGGCTTGGACCTAGTAAGATAAAGTCCCGATTAGTCCCTGTGATTGACTGGTTTAGCTGACTTTTTAATTCATAAACTTTACGAAGAGCCTTGCCTTCGTACTTACTAGAAACGGTAATTAAAGTCATAAAATAGTATGGTGGATAGGCTGCCATATGCCGTCGTTGCATTTCATAATAATAAAAGCCCTCATAATCATGTTTTTGGGCAAAATGTAAGACATAGTGTTGTGGGTTATAAGTTTGAATAATAACTTGGCCTTGATAGGCACCCCGCCCCGTTCGTCCTGCTACTTGAGTTAAGAGTTGGAAACTTTTTTCAGCGGCGCGAAAGTCTGGTAGGTTCAAAGAGGTATCAGCATTAATGACACCCACCAAGGTGACCTTTTCAAAGTCGAGTCCCTTAGCAATCATTTGGGTACCTAAGAGAATATCAGCTTGACCTTGACCAAATTGATTCAGGATTTGTTCATGTTGGCCTTTACGACGAGTTGTATCATTATCCATCCGTAGAATGCGAGCTTGTGGAAAAAGACTTTGTAGGCTTTCATACACCTTTTGAGTGCCAAGGCCATGCCCCCGTAAATGGCGTGAACCACACTGAGGACAGGTTTGCGGCACCTGCTCTCGATAATCACAATAGTGGCATTTAAGCTTAGCATCATGCTTATGATAAGTTAATGAAATATCACAGCGAGGGCATTGTATAACATGCCCACATTCGCGACACATGAGATAAGAAGAATATCCCCGGCGATTTAATAACAAAATAATTTGTTCTTGCTTGTCCAAGCGTGTTTGGATAGCTTCTTTTAGCAAGGGGGAAAACTCATCAAGCGTTTCTTGAGCCAACATTTGTGACATATCTACAATTTGAACGGGTGGTAAAGGTGCTTGATTTACCCGGTCTTTCATCGTAATAAGATGGTAATTGCCAACTTGAGCCCGGGTACGCGACTCAATTGACGGGGTCGCAGACCCCAGGACTAAAGGACAATGGTGGTATTTAGCCCGTAACTTAGCGACCTGACGTGCATGGTAACGTGGGTTGTCTGACTGTTTATAGGTACTTTCATGTTCTTCGTCCATGATTATAATCCCAATGTTTTCTAAAGGAGCAAAGACTGAAGAACGTGCCCCAACAACAATTTTGGCTTCATGTTTGAGGATGCGACGCCATTCATCATAACGCTCCGCTGTTGACAAGCCAGAATGAAGAACCGCCACCCCTTGGCCAAACCGCCCCACAACCCGCTCAACCATTTGCGGGGTCAATGAGATCTCAGGAACTAATAAAAGAGCTGTTTGCCCCTTTTCTACTACGCGGTCGATTAATTGTAGGTAAACCTCAGTTTTTCCTGAACCTGTGACACCTTCAACTAAGAAGGTGTCATTTTTTTCTGTATCAATTGCTAAGGCAATTGTCTCATAGGCCCGTAATTGTTCCGGTTTAAGGTCCTGTTTTTGACTTCTTTCTAAATCCAAATGTTTTAACGGATCACGATATGCTTGGACTTGATTTAGACGTAACCACCCTTTATCTTGAGCCCGTTTAAGCACTTGATAATCAATCTTTGTATCTGTCATTACACTTTTAGCGGGGATAGCCTGTTTATCATCCACATCACGTAAATAATTTAATAAAGCACGTAAGTTACGGTAGTTCGCTGGAGTGTTATCTAAAATAGCTTGATAACCTGTCTGGTCCAGTAAGGGCTCGACCATTTTGATGTATTTCTGACTCGTTTGGTCAACCACATGGTATTCTAATTCAATTATTCCTTGGTCAACTAATTTACGAATACGATAGGCCGATAGCTTAGCTTCTAAGTCTTCCTTGGTTATAGCCTCTTGTGCTAAAATCCCCATTTCGGCTTCAAAACTTTGTCGATCATGAATCAGAATCCTAGTCTCATACTTAACCCGTAACATATTAGGTAACATGGCCTCAAGCATGGAAATCTCAAATACTTGTAAATCGTGGGCTAACTGATGGGCCAAAGAAATCAATTCTTGGTTCAGAAATGGTTGATAATCCAGTAAAGCAGAAATTTCCTTTAATTTACCATCAAAGTTAGTTTCGTCAACCAGTTCAACAACAAAACCCAAAAGATGTCGGGAACCAAAGGGGACTTTCACCCGCATACCAACTTGGATTAAAGCTTCAAACTTTTTGGGAATCTTATAGTCAAAGGGGCGATTCACTTGTGCAACTGGAATATCCACAATAATCTTCCCAATCATAGGTTCAACTCCTTTTAACCTGTCATAAAAAGAGAGCGGGAGAACAGGTTTCTAGCTTGCCAAAACCTCTATCATCCCACCCCTAGCTTTGTGGTTTTCTTGGTGGTCTGTTTTATCTATTGATAAACTCCTGTGAGCCACCCAAATAGATAAACACAATCATATTTAATATAAATTATGGCTGAAACATTTATTTGTTCCAGCCATTTTTATCCCATTATTTATCAACGATTTCTAACTTATCTGCGACTACTTCTTCTAAAGCTTGCCCCACTGGTTTAACTGATTGGTAGTCATCTAATTGATATTTCTTATGGGCTTGCATCTCATGCGCACGTTTACTTGCTAAAATAATTAAACTATAAGTTGAAGGAACTCTCTCAACCAACTTATCAATTGAAGGATATAACATCATAGGTCTTCATTTCCTTTCTGAAAATAATCACGAATTTGACTCTGAATTTGGTCTACAACGCGATCTACTTTTAAATGTTCGCTTTGGATAATTGCATTTACCTTTTGAACGGCATTTGAAACTTGATCATTCACTACAACATAGTCATAGTGTTTCATCATTTCAATTTCTTCTCTAGCTTTCTGCATACGTTCATAAATGACTGCCATATCATCAGTGCCACGGCCAATAATACGTGATTCTAACTCATGGAGATTAGGTGGTGCGAGAAAGATGAAAATTCCCTCAGACATCCGTTCACGTACCTTTAAGGCACCTTGAACTTCAATTTCTAAGAAAACATCTTTCCCTTTGGCTAAATTTTCTTCTATTTTTTCAATGGGTGTTCCATAGTAATTCCCCACGTATTCTGCATATTCAAGTAATTTGTCATGACGAATAAGTTCTTCAAAATGAGAACGTGTTACATAATAATAGTCTACCCCATCTTGCTCTCCAGGCCGCATTTTGCGGGTGGTTGCTGAAACAGAATATACATAGTTAAAAATATTGTTTTCAAAAATAGCTGCTCTTACTGTACCCTTACCTACACCAGAAGGGCCAGATAGGACAATCAGCAATCCTCGTCGATCCGTCATGATCTACCTCCATCTGTCTGCCAATTTATAATCCCTATCATAACACATTAGAAGCTCAACTTAAATGAATTCTAGCATTTCTTCCAAATTTTTCCTAGAAAAACGCTTGACAAAACGAACAAGTGTTCGTATAATAAAAACACAAACACATGTTCGCATAGAAAAGAGATGAAAGAAATGGAATCACCAATTAAATACAACTTCATAGTACACTTAAACCAAGAAAAAAATAAACTAGTTAATAAGTTAATGGATACCTTTAATTTGGCTGAATTCCGGGCGCCCCTTTCTACTACTATCATGCCGGTCACTCAAGTTGAACAAACCCTTAACCAACATTATGTAAGCCTAGACCCAATTTATATTGAATTTGAATACTACAATCATCAGAATAAAATCCAAGAAGATTACCGGGTTGTTCAAATACTTGCACCGATTAACCATGAACGACACGTTCAACTGCTAGATTGTCAAACCCATCAACAATTTTCTTTAAGCCTTCAACAAATCCTAACGGTCTCTGCCAAGGCCGCTTAGGATATATAAGAAAGACTTGTCTAGGGAAAGCTAGTATCTATTAGCTTTCCCTAGACAAGTCTTTTTTATTTAATCATTTAATAAAGAAGAAGTTTCTTTACGTGATAGATAACGACTATGGGGAGGAATAATTAATTTCGGCCAAAGTCGAGCCATAATTGAAAGGATTCCCCCTGTAATTAGCCCTGTTAACAAACAAGATAACCAAAAATTAAGCGATGTCAAGCTAAATTGGTTTGAAGCTTGTAGTAAATAACTAGCCAGTAGAAAAGCTAATAAATAATAAACTACTGAGACCAAAATGCTTGCTGTTATTATATTCAGGTAGACAGACGAATAACGACGATTATTTAGGGTTTTTTGTGTATTTTTGGTAAATAACCCTAACAAGACTAAACTCATCACTGGAACCAAGTAACGCAAGATTAGGGGTAACCATTGATGTTCTTGACCAATAAACCAACCAACACCAAGTACAGCTAGAGCTCCCGTCAGGATTGCTGCCGGTGCGCCTTGGCGTAAACCTAGCCAAATTAAAGGTATAAGAAACAAAGCAAAGCGATAAGGAAGTTGATTATTTAAGACTTGGTAAGCTACAAAAGCTAAGCCTAAAGCCAGAATTAAAGCAATCAAGCAGTCGCCCAACAAGCGGCGAGTTCGTTTATTCATAGGTTATTTCTCCTTTATTAACCTTCATCTTCAGGCTGATAACTAGAGCCTTCCATAATGATTGGCAAAATGACTGGACGTCGTTTGGTTTCCTTAAAGAGGTATTTACCAATTTTCTCACGTAGATCTGATTTCAAATTACCCCAGTCAAAATCGTCTTTGGCTAAATGTTCTTCAAGCACATCTAGGGTCATATCGGAACATTCTTCAATCAAATCTAAACTGGTCTTCATGAAAACAAATCCTCTTGAAGTTATTTGTGGCCCAACCAAAACACGTTTAAGTCGGCGAGAAATTGTAGCAACTACCACAAAAATACCATCTTCACTTAAAATACGACGATCTCTTAAGACCACATTCCCTATATCCCCTACGCCTGAACCATCAACGAGTACATCGCCAGCTGGCACAGAAGCAGCGATATTGACTGAATCCTGTTTAAATTCAATGACATCACCTAAAACTGGCATCAAAATTTGATCATCAGTATAGGCTAGTTCTTGGGCTAACTTAGCATGGGCATGTAAAGTTCTAGACTCACCATTAACTGGAATAAGATAATGGGGTTTTAAGAAATTCAACATAAACTGAAGGTCATTTTTATTAGCATGTCCAGAAACTTGTGCGTCTTCCTTAATCGAACGAACACTGGCACCAGCCCGGTAAATCATATCTGCCGTTTTAGCTTGGGTCGTTTCCATGGCAACAGATGGGGTTGTCCCTATATAGACTAAATCCCCTTCTTTTAAATGAACCGTTTTATGACGATTATTAGCCATCGCTTGCAAGGCTTTGATAGGTTCACCCACATTACCAGTTTCTAAGACAATAATTTTATCATCTGGGGTCTTAGTCATATCTTTCATTTGGCCAATGACATCTTTACTTGGAATCTGAATCTTATCAAGTTTAATAGCAACATCAATTAATTGCATTAATTGGTTACCACCAAAAAATACGGTCCGACCAGATAAGTAAGCCGCATTCAAAACTTGTTGAATCCGGGCGATATTAGAACCAATACTAGCAATAATGACCCGTCCAGGTGTATTCATAAATGTATCTGCCATATTTCCAACAATCGTGGTGACAGAATCATTGTTGGTCAAAATTTCTGCATCGGCTGAGTCACTTAGTAAAGCCAGAACACCCTTTTCACCAATATCGGTTAAACGGCCGAAATCTGTTTTATACAATTCTGAGGCAGAAGAATCAAATTTAAAGTCACCCGTATAGACAATAGCTCCTAAAGGCGTTGAGAGTACAATCCCTACTGATTCAGGGATGGTATGGGTGGTTTTAAAGAAAGAAACTGTAGAAGTCTCAAATTCAATTTCAGTTTCCGCATCAATCACAAAGAAATTATCCAAATGCTTCCCTAAACCAGCTGCTTTAGCATCTAACTTAGCTAGTTCAATCGTTAAATCGGTTCCGAATACAGGAGCTTCTAGCGTATCTAATAAGTAAGGTAAGGCACCCATGGCATCCGCATGCCCATGACTTAAGAAAATACCAACAACCCGTTCCTTATTTTCTTCTAAATAGGTAAAGTCAGGAATTACTGCATCAATACCTAACATTTCGTCTTCAGGGAAGACCAAACCACAATCGAGCACATAAATGGCCTCATCTATTTCGACCACATACATATTCTTGCCCTCTTCGCGTACCCCGCCAAGAGGAATAATTTTAACTGCATTCATATAGCACCTCATATATATTTATCTATTTTTCTTGTTTACAATCGTATTTAGTATAACACATTCTTAACTTAATTTAAAAAGCATCTGATTACTAGCGTCCTAAAAGATTTTTGCCTTAATTGCGCAAGTTTTTTACATTACAAAAAACCCAATCAACAAAAGGAATTAACCTATTGCTAATTGGATAATATAGACAAATTTTACTTGATTAATACTTTCCGTGATAAATTAATCCGACCCCGGTCATCAATTTCAGTTACTTTAACTGTCACATCATCACCCATGGCTAAGACATCTTCAACTTTATCGATTCGTTCTTTAGCTATTTGAGAGATATGGAGTAAGCCTTGTTTACCTGGTAAGATTTCAACAAAAGCGCCGAATTTTTCAATCCGAACTACTTTCCCCGTATAGACTTCACCAGCCGCCACTACATGGGTTAAACTTTCAATAATATCTTTGGCTTTATTAATCATGGCTTGGTCTTCAGAGTAAATTGACACATTACCTTCATCATCAATATCGATTTTAACACCTGTTTCATCGATAATTTTGTTGATCGTTTCGCCACCCTTACCAATCACCACTTTGATTTGGTCAATATCAATTTTAACCATTTCAATCTTAGGTGCATACTTACTCAATTCAGGTCTTGGTGCTGCAATGGTGGAAGTAATTTGATCCAAAATCTGCATCCGGGCTACTTTAGCTTGAGCTAAGGCTTCCCGCAAGATTTGTTCTGTAATTCCTTGGATTTTAATATCCATTTGTAAAGCGGTAATTCCTTTAGCAGTACCAGCTACCTTGAAGTCCATATCACCGAGGTGATCTTCTAGGCCCTGAATGTCCGTTAAGATGGTATAATCAGCATCATCATCCATCACCAAGCCCATGGCGATCCCAGCCACTGGAGCTTTAATTGGGATACCAGCATCCATCATGGCTAGGGTTGACCCACAGATAGAGGCCTGGGAAGACGAACCGTTTGATTCTAAAACTTCAGAGACAAGACGAATCACATATGGAAATTCTTCTTCTGAAGGAATAACATGTTTCAAGGCCCGTTCACCTAAAGCACCATGGCCCACTTCACGACGACCTGGGCTACCCATCCGGCCAGTTTCACCCACTGAATATGGAGGGAAATTATAGTGATGCATAAACCGTTTATAATCTTCGGTACCTAAGCCATCAATAATTTGATGCTCTCTTAATGGGGCCAAAGTTGCAACAGATAAGGCTTGCGTTTGTCCCCGAGTAAAGAGACCAGAACCATGGACCCGTGGTAAGAGACCAACTTCTGAAGAAAGTGGACGAATTTCATCAATTTTACGACCATCTGGCCGCACCCGTTCTTTGGTAATTAAACGGCGAACTTCATCTTTTTCTAAATCATGTAAGGCAATATTTACAGACTTAATGATTTCTTCAAATTCAGGATTACTATCATATTTTGTTTGGAAATATTCCACGGCCGCTGCCATAACGTCAGCAACGGCTTCTTCCCGGGCTTTCTTTTCTTCAGTTTGAATGGCTTGAACCATTTTAGCTTGGAAAAGTTCATTGACTTGGTCCACAATGTCAGGCAGAGGTTTAGCCAAGGTCAATTCAAATTTTTCTTTACCCACAGCTGATATGATTTCTTCTTGGAAGGCAACGAGTTCTTTAATAGCCTCATGACCGAATAATAAAGCTTCTAACATTTCGGCTTCAGGAACTTCAGCCGCATCAGACTCAACCATATTAATTGCTGTCTTAGTCCCAGCTACCGTTAAGTCAATTTCAGTTGTAGCGAGTTGGTCAACACTTGGATTAATAATTAATTGACCATCTACTCGAGCCACTTTAACCCCAGCAATTGGACCATCAAAAGGCACATCAGAAACACCTAATGCTAAGGAAGCACCAAACATAGCGGCCATCTCAGGACTATTATCTTGATCAACGGATAAGACGGTTGCTACAATTTGAACCTCATTCCGGACTCCATCAGGAAACATTGGCCGAATTGGACGGTCAATTAAACGCGCGGTTAAGGTTGCATGTTCTGAAGGACGCCCTTCTCGTTTTAAGAAGCCACCTGGTACTTTACCTACAGCATACATTTTTTCTTCATAGTTAACTGTCAGTGGGAAGAAATCACCAGTTCCAGCTTTTTTAGATCCAACCGCTGTAGCTAAAACAACCGTTTCACCGTAGCGAACTAGAACGGCACCCGATGCTTGCTTGGCAACTTGGCCAATCTCAACTTGTAGAGGTCGACCCCTAAAATCAAGCTTAAATACTTGTTTTGTCATATATACTCTCCTTTTTATTGCAAACGGTAGACTACTAAACAAATATCAATTAAACTCCTTAGCGTTTAACTCATACTTGTATAGTAGTGACCAACCATTTGTATATTTTTATATAAAAAGAAGGATGACAAAAATGTCACCCTTTTTAAAATCATGATTAACGACGTAATCCTAAACGAGAAATTAATTCACGGTAACGAGGAATATCGTTTTCACGTAAGTAAGCTAATAAGTTACGACGGTGTCCGATTTTCTTCATTAAACCACGATAAGAATGGAAATCTTTCTTATGTTCTTTAATATGCTCATTTAATAAGTTGATTTCTTCAGTTAAAACGGCAACTTGTACCTCAACTGAACCTGTATCGCCTTCATGAGTAGCATATTCTTTAATGATTTCGCTCTTGCGTTCTTTGCTTAATGCCATCTCATTTCACCTCTTTCTATGATTTTGTCCCTAACCAAGTAAACGTTGGTGATTCGATTACTGAGTTAAGGCTTTGCGCCCACCGTCCGTCGGTCAAAGACAGCAACAGACGGCTACTTGAATAATATAGCTTATTTACTAAGGATATTCAAGCTAAAACAGGATTTTTTATAGGGTTTTTATTTTTTCTTATAAAAAACAGCCTTTAATTCCATAATAATATCTCTAAGCTCGGCGGCTGCCTCGAAGTTCATGGCTTTAGCATGTTGCCTCATTTCCATTTCTAAGCGGTCCAACTCTTCTTCTCTTTGGACCCGCGATAGGGATTTGAATTGTTGCAAGATATTTTCTTCTTGTTCATCAGAAGATACTTCCTTAGATATCTTAATTAGATCGCGGACTTCTTTCTTAATGGTTTGTGGCGTAATCCCATGAGCTTCATTATAAGCCATTTGAATTTTCCGGCGTCGTTCTGTTTCATCCATGGCTTTCCGCATGGAATCGGTGATTGCATCTGCATACATAATCACCTTCCCATGATCATTCCGAGCAGCCCGACCAATGGTTTGAACTAAAGACCGTTCTGACCTTAAGAAGCCTTCTTTATCCGCATCTAAAATCATAACTAAGGAAACTTCGGGTACATCGAGTCCTTCCCGCAACAAGTTAATCCCGACTAAGACATCAAAGATTCCCAGGCGAAGATCACGAATTATTTCCGTCCGTTCCAGAGTCTTAATATCTGAGTGAAGGTACTTCACCTTAAAGTCTAATTCCTTCAAATAATCAGTTAAGTCTTCGGACATCTTCTTAGTTAAAGTTGTAATGAAGACCCGGTCACCACGGGAAATAGTTTCATTTATCTCACTAACAATATCATCCATTTGACCCTTGATTGGTCTGACCTCAATCACCGGATCAAGTAAGCCAGTTGGCCGGATTATTTGCTCAACATATTGGTTATCAGTTAGGTTTAATTCATAAGGACCTGGGGTGGCCGAAACATAGATCATTTGATTAACTTTTTTCTCAAATTCTTCCAAGCGTAATGGTCGATTATCTAAAGCTGACGGTAACCGAAAACCATAATCAATTAATTGTTGTTTCCGAGCCCGGTCACCGTTATACATACCGCGAATTTGGGGCAAGGTTATATGTGATTCATCGGCTACAATTAAATAGTCATCAGGGAAGAAATCCAAGAGAGTAAAGGGTGCTTGCCCTGGTGCCCGACCATCCATGTGCCGAGAGTAATTTTCAATACCTGAACAATACCCCATTTCCAAGAGCATTTCGATATCATAGTTGGTTCTTTGTTCCAAACGTTGGGCCTCAAGGAGCTTATGTTCTTTATTCAGTTCGGCCAGTCTTTCTTCTAATTCAGCGCGAATGGTTTCCACTGCCCTCAAAGTCTGTTCTTGGTTGGCCACAAAGTGAGTAGCAGGATAGACTGGGAAGTGCTTCAATTCGGATTTAATTTCACCTGTCATCACATCCACTTCACGGATCCGGTCAATTTCATCACCAAACCACTCAACCCTAAGCACAGAGGAGTCATGGGAGGCGATGAAAATTTCAACCACATCTCCCCGGACTCGGAAAGTTCCCCGTTGGAAATCATAGTCATTACGGACATACTGCATTTCAACTAAGCGGTTTAAGACATAGGCACGCGAGATTTCTTGTCCTTCTCTTAGAGACAAAACTTGGTCCCGGTACATTTCTGGGTCAACCAAACCATAAATACAAGATACCGACGCAACCACAATAACATCACGCCGTTCTAATAAGGCTGAGGAAGCAGAGTGACGTAATTTATCAATTTCATCATTAATAGAGGCTTCTTTTTCGATATAGGAATCAGATGAAGGTACATAGGCTTCTGGCTGATAGTAATCATAATAAGAGACAAAATATTCAACTGCATTATCCGGGAAAAATTCTAATAACTCACTATATAATTGACCTGCTAAAGTTTTATTGTGAGCTAGGACTAAAGTTGGCTTGTTTATTTCCTGTATCACATTAGCAATAGTAAAGGTTTTACCTGTCCCAGTAGCGCCTAAAAGAATTTGATCCCGTTTTCCTTCTTTTAGACCTTTTACTAAATCGGCAATCGCTTTGGGTTGATCCCCTGACGCTTGATAAGGTGCTTTTAAATTAAAATGATCCATCGTTTTACTCCTTTACGAATGAATGTTCGCTTTTATGATACCCTAATTTCTAAAAAATGCAAAAAGTAGGATTATATCTAAAGAAAAATAAAAAAAAGATTGCTTTTAGCTTTTTAAATACGTTATAATACTTCTTGTTGACTAAGTCAGCTTTGACTTATATACTATTAAGAACCAATATTGAAAGAGGTGACATCATGGCAAACTCAGCACAAGCAACTAAACGTGTGCGTCAAAACACTACTAAACGTGACTTAAATAAAGCTCAAGTATCTGAAATGCGTACCGCTATCAAAAACTTTAAAGCTGCCGTAGAATCTTCAGCCGATAATGCACAAGAATTATTCAATGCAGCCGCAAGTAAAATTGATCGTGCAGCTAAAAATGGTTTAATCCATGGTAATAAAGCTGACCGCGATAAAGCTAAATTAAACTCATTATTAAATAAATAATTAAAATAAATATTTTGAGCCAGCCTCTTCGCGATGCTGGCTTTTTTCTTTACTCTTTTTTATTTATTCTTTAATTTAGCTTTTATTTTTTTCTACCATATCTTGTAATTTCATCAGTAAAATATAAAAATAGGTTTCTTTATTGCCCAATCCTTGTTTCATAGCAAAATCAGCTTCTACCAAATCCATATAAAATTGTTGTAATTGATTTAGACTAAGGATCCGGTTATTTTTTAAAGCTAATTTAACCCGGTAAGGATGGACCGAAAGGGTTTTAGCAATATCTCCTTCTAAGTGGCCTGCTTCCATGAGGATTCGACTTTGGATAAATAAGCGAAATTGGGTAATCAGTAAAGCGTGCAATTGAATAGGATTATTGTTTAATAAGAGTAAATCGCGGTATATTTTGACTGCCTTTTCAATTTGGAGGGCCACCACCGCATTCGATAATTCAAACACATTTGATTCTAGGCTGCGAGGTACCAATAATGAAATATCTTTTTTGGTGATTAATTGGTCCGGATTAGCAAAAGAATTCAGTTTATTTAATTCACTTGTTACCTTTGTTAAATCATAATTTGTCCTAATTAATAGTTCTTGGATACCCTCTCTTTGAATCTTAAATTTTCCATCTCTAAGAAATTCTTTTAAATAGGCTTCAACCGCCCGTTCATCCATCGGCGTCATTTCTACGAAATTCGCCTCTTTTAAGAGTGCCTTACTTAACTTGCGCCGTTTGTCTAAATTATCCTTTAAGACCCTAAAAATCAATACTGAAGCCTCATTGGGTTGGGCTAAATACTCTAATAAGGCTGCTTGCTCTTTATCGGTGATACTTTTACGACTGGCCCCAATCAGGCTATCCGCTTGATCAACCACAATGACCCTGCGGTCTGCAAAGAAAGAAAAGAGATTCGCTTCATCAAGGACTAGGGTTAAACTGTCTTCTTGTAAATCAAAGCGCGTTAAATCAAGCTCCTCTTGTCCTTGACGACAATGGTCTAAGAGACTAGACAGAAAGGTATCTTGGAGATACTGTTCACTCCCATATAATAGATAGACTGGACTTACTTGGCCAGTTTTTAATTTTTTTAGGGCTGATTGGTAACTTGACACGAAATCTCCTCCTCTTACAAGATTACAATACTATTATCCTAGTTTAGCTTATTCTTTACTTAAATTAAAGCTCAGACTTGCATGTCTTTTTCAAAGCTATATAATAGGGAACATATTCTAGAAAAGGAGCCCATTATGAAAGCAAAAATTGGTATTACTGGTAATATTATTACCTACAAACGGCCTGAAGAAGTGGCTGCTTTTGACGCCAACTACACGCCACGTGAATTCTCACAAGCTGTAGAATTAGCAGGGGGAATTCCCTATATCATTCCGATTATGGATGAATCACTAGCTGAAGAAATTATGTCTAGCTTAGATGGCCTCATTCTAACGGGTGGGCAAGATGTTTCGCCCCTCTTATATAATCAAGAGCCCCATCAAGCCATCCAAGAAACTTCGCCCCAAAGAGACACCTTTGAATTAGCCCTTATCAATGCAGCAATTCACCAAGGTAAGGCTATCTTAGGTATTTGTCGCGGACTACAACTATTAAATGTCCGCTATGGGGGCACACTTTATCAAGATTTATCTGAAGATAAGACAGCTTACCTTCAACATAACCAACAAAGTTTACCCCAATTTCCAACCCATCGCATTCAAATCAAAGATCAGTCGAGTTTATCACCCATCTTTGGTAAGGAAATTACCGTTAACTCCTTCCATCACCAAGCAATCGATCAATTAGGTCAAGGGCTTACGGTGATTGCTCAATCTCTGGATCAGGTTATCGAAGCGGTTGAAGCACCCGCAGATAATGTCATCGCGGTCCAATGGCATCCTGAGTTAACCCATATTCATGACCAACACTCCATTAACCTCTTTCGAAATTTAGTCGAACGTGCCTTGCCAAAAGATTAAAAAATAAAGCTAGAGAGTTCTTCTGAAGAACTTTCTAGCTTTTAATATTAGGCTTCAATTTTAACAATCCAATTTTTTTCTTCATCTTGTGAATCTAAGAGGCTGGGATTATTTTCAGCTTCTACATGTTTAACAACAATTTTACCCGAAATTGGACTAGGAATTTCAATAGTGGCTTTGGAAGCTTCCACATTTAAGAGGGTATCCCCTGCTGCAATTTCACCCAGACGGGCTATATTCGCATAGACAATCTCTCCAACTTCTTCTTGTAGGACTTCATTAACACCTAATACGATTTGACCTGAGGCTTCTTTTTGCCATAAATATTCTACATTCATCTTAATTCCCCTATCTTTTTGTATGTCTAAAAATCATCATTGTCGAAAATGTATGACTTATAGTGATAACGCATTGACAGTATCAAGCCTACCCCAATCATGTTGGAAAGTAAAGCTGAACCCCCTTGAGAAATAAAAGGTAATGGCACCCCGGTAATTGGTAGGAGTCCAATATTCATTCCAATATTTTCCAAAATATGGAAGAGGATCATTGAAATAACCCCAGTTGCAATATAGGTATAAAACTCATTCTTAGTTTTAAAACAAGTTTGAACCATTTGATAAATCAAAATAAAATAAATTAAAAGTAAGAATGAGGCACCGATAAAACCAAAATTTTCACCAATGGTGGTAAATATAAAGTCAGATTCCCTAACCGGCACGGTTACTTCTGAAACCCCTAGTCCTTTGCCAAGTAACTGACCTGACCCAATGGCTTTAATTGATTGAGCTAACTGATATCCAGACCCCCGCGTATCCGCAAAAGGCTCTAGCCAGTCTTTAATCCGGTTAATTTGATAAGCTTGAACCAACTTATTCTCAATCAAGAAGTCTGGGAAAAAGACCACAGCAGAAAGTATTCCTGCAGCCAAGGCTACAACAATCAGAATCGCCGGTAATAAGATTTTCCAAGAAATACCCGATACCAGAATCACACCGCCGGTAATGGCTAACATAACCAAGTTCGTCCCTAAGTCATTTTGAAGTTGAATCAAAACCATTGCTGGCAAAGCAACCACAGCAATTTTTCCTAATAATAACCAATCTGATTTAAGGGTTCTTTCAATAAATTCATGGTTATGTTGGGTTACTACCCGCGCTAACATAATAATGTAAGCCGGTTTAACAACTTCCGAAGGTTGGAAAGATAAAGATCCTAGTCTAAACCAAGAACGAGCCCCCGTTTCAGCAGCTAGTTGCCGGTCGTAAAAAATAAGCACAAAAACTAATAAAAGGAGTCCTAAGCCATACAAGTAAGTGGATAATTTCCAGTATTGTTCACTATTAAACTGCATGACTACAATAACGGCAATCGACCCTACAGCATACCAGAGGGCATGAAACAAGGTTGGGGCGATATTTTCCCCATTAATCATGGTCGTGGTTGCATAGACGGATATTAAGCCAATTAGGGCTAAGATAATAATTGTTAAGATTATGCCATAATCAACCCGAGATTCTTGTTCAATTTTTAATTTTCGTGACATGTTCATTTAAATAGACTCCTTCGAAGTGTGGTCTGACTCCACTTGATATATCTGATTTTGTAAAACTGGTTGACTTTGACCATAGTAAACATAATTCGAACTTGTGGCCCGAAAGACTGCTTGATCTTTTACTTGGTCTGAGATTTCCCAATAATTTTTTTCTTTAAAGTCGTGGTAAAAGACATTAATAAAAGCACCAATCGCAATCACCATGGCATTAAAATATAACCAAATCAGTAGGATGATAAAAACACCAATTGTCTGATTCGAAGTAGACCGGCCCATCATGGAAACAACCAGTCCAAATAATTGGGATATCAAGGTAAAGCCAAGGAGAGCAAATAAAGTGCCCGGAATAGAATACCGCCAAGTCCAATTAACATTTGGGATAAATTGATAAATAATTAATAGAACTAAAGCTAATAAGGCAAACCCAATCAAACCACTCTGATTAATCAGGATTTCCAATAAAGCAAAATCAAAGCCAAAAATATCTTTTACTGCCTGGTAGAAGGTTTCACCATATAATACGGCAAAGCCTAGGAAGACCCCTACCAATACAAAAGCTATCGTAAATACGTAGGAAAACATTCGAGCAATTAAGGCATTTTTTCTTGGTTCCGCCTTATAAATCGTATTAAAAACCCTTTGAATCGTATTAAACACATTTGAAGCGGGCCATAAAGAAATAATCAAACCGAGTGAGAAAGCTCCAGAAGATGTTGATGATAGATAATCTTCCAATAAAGGCAGCAGGAGCCCTTGCACTTGGCTCGGCAGAACATCTTTAATTGTGGCTACAATATCCGTAGGTGAAAATGGTAAGACAGAAATTACGTTAGCTAAAGCCAACATTAAGGGAACAATGGCCCAAATGATATAGAAGGAAAGCTCAGCTGCATAGGAGCCAAAAGCTAACTGCTTCTGATTGAATTGAAAAGTTTTCAGTAAACGTTGAAAGACTGATGGTTGTTCTGACACACTAGCCCTCCTCTCCACTTTAATAGTCTTAAAAATTTTAACACACTTAGGAAAAAATTTCACTCATAGCTATTGGAAATTTGCTTTGCTTTTCTTAGACTTTTTCTAAATCTAGGTTATAATTAAATGGTAAAGAAAGGGAGGAAGATATATGTCTAAAGGTGTGACATTTTATTTTGTAAGACACGGAGAAACCTACCTAAACCGCTATGGCCGCATGCAAGGCTGGGCTAATGCCCCTTTAACCGATGAAGGGATTGAAGTGGTTCACCAAAGTGGTAAAGGCCTATCAAAAGTAAAATTTGATGCGGTTTATACTTCAGACCTTCAAAGAACCATTGATACAGCTAATATTTTATTAGAAGAAAATTTATATGCTGACGGATTAGAGATAACCCCCATGAAAGAATTCCGGGAAGTCCATTTTGGTTTCTATGAAGGCCTACCTGCTGAAGAAATTTGGCCCAAGGTGATGGAAGAAGCCTTAATTATTCATGACCTACCCGCTGGTAGTGAACCTGACATTAAAACAAGTCTAGACTTGTTAAAGAAATATGATCCTTATCACTATGCTGAATCTTACGCTGAGTTTTGGAACCGAGTTGAATCAGGTCTCCTAATTTTATTAAATAAACACGCTGCGACTGATCAAAATATTCTCGTAGTCTGCCATGGTATGACCATTCGCAATTTATTACATGGTCTGGTGGCTGACTTTAAAGAAACCATTCCACTCGACAACGCCTCTGTTTCTATTGTCCAATACAAGGATGGTCATTTTAAAATGACTGCTTATGGTAAGACCGACCACTTTGCAAAAATTGCGGAAAAAGCTGGGGAATAACATATAAATCGATAATTCGCTCAACTTCTTTATTGGATGTTGAGCTTTTCTTTTGAAAGTGTAGCTTTTGCGTTTAATAAAATAGTATGCTATAATTAGTATCTAAATTTTCGGGGGTGTACTGGTTTCGACAGATTTCATACGAGCTCTTGATGCGTCAGGAAGGCAGCGACTACCTAAAAACGCTACAGTTAAATATAACTGCAAACAATAATAATAATTTTGCTTTAGCAGCCTAATAACTGCTTGCAAAGATCAGCCCGGTATCGCCCATGTACCGGTTCCTGGTCTCAATTAAGTGGGATACGATTTAACTTTCCGTCTGCAAGTTAAGTAAGAGATCATCAGACTCGCGACCTCAAATGCCTGTTGGCCGGCTATGAGACAGCTAAATCTTAATAGGATCAACTATTGACGTAGATTCGGGAGTGGCGGGCTTTCTGGACAGGGGTTCGATTCCCCTCATCTCCATAATAAAATAGCTGGACTTTGGATGTTTATTATCCAAAGTCCAGCTATTTTTATGAAAAAATGTAATAATTGAAACGCCATATTTTTTATTTAATAATAAATATGCTATACTCTTTACAATTTGAGGAGGTAATTCTATGCGTTTGTTCCAAGTTGAGTCAATTACTGAAGATATTTTCCGTATCAAAATGCCCTATGTTTGCGTTTATGTCTTTGAGGGACGAGATCGAGCGCTTGTCTTAGACACCGGCTGGGGCTACGGGGACCTAAAGTCAGTCATCGACTCAGTCACTACCAAACCATATGATGTAATTATTTCCCATGCCCATTCTGATCATTATGGAGGCGCTTCTCAATTCAATGAAGTCTATATGAGTTTACCTGATAAAAATGGCTATTTAAACCGACTTAAAAATGATATTCGACCACGAATTATGCGCAATGCTCTCAAAAAAGACAACTTTCCCGTCCATAACCCCCTCTTTGTTGATCCTATCCCCAAAGCAATTAAATATTATTCTAATGGTCATATCTTCGATCTTGGGGGGCTTTCTCTCCAAGCCCTTCATCTACCAGGACACACACTCGGTGAAATGGTCTTTCTTATTCCAGAACGGCGCCTCCTCTTTACTGGTGACGCCTGTACCGACAATACCATGATTTATTTTGACCACTCTGCCCCCTTATCCGCATTTCGTGAGAGCCTTTTAAATATATTGAAAATTAAAGAACAATACGATACTGTTCTATTGAGTCATGCTCCCTATCAAATAGATAAAGAAATCGTCGACTCTAACTATTATTGGGTCGAGGAAATTTTGGCCAATCGGGATGATCAATTAATCATCGGTGATAATGACGGCCAACCCATCTATACAGCACGTGACCGCCGTAAATCATATCCTCCCCTTCAAAGCCTAGGTAATATTCGCTATAGCCAAAATCTAAAGTATTAAAAAAACTCCCCTCGGAGGTTTTTTCTTTTATGCTTAATGATTTTTTTGATAAAGCCGAATAAAATAAACCACAAATATAACCGACATAGTCATGGTTAGCAATGCAACTTTCCAGTTTAATACAATTGATCCCACAACCAGGATTATAATCCCAAAAGTAGCTAATAAAGGACAAACAATCCCAAAGAAGGCTGATTTGATTTCCCCCTGCTTGTGGAGCCGGTAGGTTGCATAAAATAAAGGTAAAAGACAAATAGAGTTAAAAACCACAGCAGATTCACAGATATCAGATCCAGGTAACCATTGGTA
Organism: Eremococcus coleocola ACS-139-V-Col8; assembly: GCF_000183205.1. Classification (NCBI taxonomy): domain Bacteria; kingdom Bacillati; phylum Bacillota; class Bacilli; order Lactobacillales; family Aerococcaceae; genus Eremococcus; species Eremococcus coleocola. Next base: position 136,506 of record NZ_AENN01000015.1, read on the forward strand.
TTTTTCAACTAAATAATGAATTCCTAACCAAAAAATAGTTAAGCCATAAGTTAAAAGCGTTGATGCCGTGGAAACTTGATATTTCGGATGTAATTTAGCCAAGCGCGGTGACTGAATCCATTGACGTTCTGCCATGGCTTGAGGCAAACGTTGGGCGGCTAAATACATGCCGTCAGCAACCCCCATAACTGATACAATCACACAGAAGATAATAGCAGAAGCAAATCCCTTACCCAGAATCATTTGGGCCGCATATTGGATGGCAACATTTCCCGTAGATAAAATAAAGGTCTCCCCTAAGATTTCATTCAGTCCCCAGAAATAAACCACATAGATAAAGACAATAGCCAAGGGGCCTAAGGTATAAGCCAAAGGTAGGTTGCGTCGCGGATTCTTCACTTCAGGTGCAATGGTTGCGGCTACAGTCCAGCCATCATAGGTGAAGGCTAAAGGAACCAAGGACGCTAACCACCCCCAACCATTATCAAAGGGTTCAATCACCTTTATTCCTTGGGGTACAATTGGCAAATCTTTAGACCAAAAGAATCCAACGATCGCAATAATGACTAAAGGAATCACTTTAATAAAGGTGGCTGCCGATTGAAATTGCCCTGCTAACTTCTTAGACAGATAATTTATGGCTACAATCCCGGACATATAAACGAAGGTTAAGGCAATTTTTGCTTCTAAACTAGCATTGGGATTAAAAATCGACCAAGTATAAGCTGACCCCACCCAAGAAACGATCACAGTAAAAATCGGAAAATAAACGAAGGCTTGGTAGGCTCCCACCCCGGTAGCAAGCGCAGGACTGACAAAATCGCCAATATAAGAGGCAATCCCCCCTGCTTGACTAGAGCGTTGGGTTAGTTGAGCCAAGGCTAGAGAGCCAAAGACAATAACAAGGGCACCAAAGACAATTAGGACAATTCCCAACCAAAGTTTCCCTCCAGTAAACATCAGGATATCATCGGCTTTAAAATAAATACCGGATCCGATTACGGATCCTACAATCATAGTAATGGCATTGGTAAGGCCATAAGTTTTTTTAATCTCATTTTGCATTCACTTCACTCCTATATAGGTCATTATTATAGGCTTTTTATTTGCAGATGGAAATACTTTTCTGCTTAAAAATTTGAATTATATAAATACTCCACTTTTAAACAGATCGTTTTCCTGTACTACTTTTATATTTTTACGCATTATCCTATTTATTCATTTGTTACAATAAAAATTAATAAATATAATTAAAATTTAGTCTAAGAATTTAATCATTATAATTGATTTTATTGTATACTTACTTTAACAACATAAGGAGGTCACTTATGACCCAGAAAATCGCAATTATTGGGATGGGGGTTGCTGGGGGCGCAGTCCTAGCCAGTTACCACAAATTTTATCCCAAGGAAAAACTAGAAATTGACTGTTATGATGACCCTATCCATTTTGGTAAAGGTATTCCCTTCCGACCTGATTCTAGCCTCGCCTTAAATAACTCCAGGTCTGACGCTATATCCTTTGATTACCAAGACATGGATGATTTTGTATCTTGGTTGAAAGACCAAGATATCCCTTTCCAAGAGTATATGCCCCGCTGGACTTATGGAGATTATATGCTAGACCGTATCCAAGAGCTTAGCCATGACTTAAAGGCCAAAGCCATATACCAAAGAGTGACCGACATAACTTGGCTAGACCAAACTCAGCAGTGGCAACTAGTCGATCAAAGTGGCCAAAGCCAGGATTATGACCAAGTCCACCTTTGCTGTGGGGATTTACCCGCCCACGATTTTTATCACTTACTCGGCCAAAACCACTATATTCATAATCCATACCCGCTCCAAGCTATACCTATGACTGAAATGCCAGACCAAACATTAACAGTCATCGGTACTGGCCTTGCGGCCATCGATGTCCTAAAATATTGTTTGACACATAGTCCTCAAAGTCTGATTCAAGTCTTTTCTTTAAACAATTATTTTCCAACTATCCGCGGCAGGGACCAAGTTGACCTAGATTATAAATTTTTGACAGAGAATAATTTAGACCATGCCATGGCTAACAATCAAGGTCACCTGTCTTTTAATGACTTAGACCAATGGATTCAAGTAGACTTCGAACAAGTGGGAGTCACCTGGCCCGTTTTCAAATCAGAATGGCTTTTACCGGGTAAGGCAGGCCTTGACTTAAGTATGGGGCACCCCAAAATATTTGGCCGGGCCCAAGCTCTATTTCTCCACCTCTCAAACCTCTTATCCACCCGCCTTGCCACGATGACCGTTTCTGATTACCAAGCATTTAAAGACCATTATATGGATGCCCTCATCAATCTAAGGAATCCTATGCCCAAAGATTCTGCACTTATATTATTGAGAGCCTTCGAAGAAGGACGCTTGAAAACTTTAAATGGTATTGACAGTGTCCAAGCTGAAAACCAGACCTTCCATTTATTAAATGAGGGCCATACTCTCATAGCTAGTTCTGATTGGGTTATTAATGCCACTGGCTACGGCTTAAATGACCAAAATCTAAATCAAGCGTCTTCTATCTTTAAATCTCTCATTAATAAAGGCTATGTTCAATTTGCAGACCTAGGTGGCCTAGCCATTGACTTGGACACAGGTCAGACAATTTCACCCAAATTAGGCCCCATTAGCCACCTACTGATTCATGGCACCCTGATTAATGGCCAAGTATTTCAGAATAATTCCACTATTAAGATTCAAGCCTGGGCCGATAAGTTAATCAAAAATAAAGCTCTATAACCCATAAAGACCTCCCGTCTTGGATAAAATTTTCCAAGCACAGGAGGTCTTCTTTTTATTTCTTTTCTGACGTTAAACTACCAAATAACCACCCGGTCTTCAGGAGCTAGGTACATACCATCGCCTGGTTGAGTTTGGAAGACTTCATGGAACTCCGCCAAATTACGGGGTTGGATATTAGCACGTAATTCACCCGGTGAATGCACGTCAATCTTTAAGAGGAGTTGCATGTATTCTAAGCGGGCCTTACGACACCAGATTAAATAAATAAGGCCACCTAGCTTTCATAATCAATTAAGCTAGGTGGTGACATTCTTTTATCAAAAATTTTCTTTGTAAATATTAATTAATTTCTTAGGCCATGTAAGATATATTGGCGGACTTGAGAGATAAAATAAAGCGAGCCTGTCACTAACAAGACTTGATTGTTTTCCCCCTCAAATTGATCAATGAATTCAGCCCAATCACCAATTACATGAAGATTAGGATTTGGGTCTTCATTCACTAGATTTTGCCATTCAGCCTGACTATAGGATTCATGGTGGTCAAAAGGGGCAATATAAATTTGACTAGCGGGGAAAAGATCTAATATTTGCAAGTGGGCTGACTGATTTTTACGATTCAATCCAGCAAAAAGAATTGTCACTTGACGGTCAATTAAATAAGTTTCAACCACTTGTTTTAAAGCTTCAAGTCCAGCTTCATTATGGGCGCCATCAATAAAAATTAAAGGCTGGTCACTAATTTTTTCCATCCGCCCTTGCCAGTGGGTAGTTAATAAATCTTGAGCCATCTTTTCTTTATGGAGCTCTATACCCTGATCATACATCCAATGTTGGAAGACCATCAAGGCAATTGCGGCATTATGCATTTGGTGTTGTCCTAACATTGATAGGCGAAATTCTTCTTTCTCCATACCTAAGTCATTCCAGTAAGTAAATTTGGACCCGTTTTCTAAAGATAAAGTCATAGGTAGGGTCCCAAATTCGTGGCCGTATTGGTAGAGCTTAGCCCCCTCTTCTTCCACCTTTGCTTCCACTACAGCCACACTGGAAGCTGGTAGTTGTCCAATAAAGACCTGGGCACCCCTCTTGATGATTCCTGCTTTTTGGTAGGCCACTGCCTCGACGGTATCGCCTAATTTGTCCACATGGTCTAATGCAACGGTGGTAATGACCGCATATTGGGCATCAACGACATTAGTACAGTCATTTAAGCCTCCAATTCCGACTTCAATCAGACATACATCAGGTTGCTTTTCATGGAAATATAAAAACAATAAGCAGGTATAAATCTCAAAAAATACTAATCGACCATATTTGGTTTGAGCCATATGTTCATTTAAATCATAAATTAGTGGCATTAACCGCAATAAATCTGCATCAGAAATATCATGGCCAGCATAAGAAATTCTTTCATTAAATTTTTCAATATGGGGTGAAGTAAAGGTCCCCACTTTTAAGCCTGCCCCAGCAAAAAGATTTTTTAAAAATGCGGTCGTGGACCCCTTTCCATTGGTTCCAGTCACTTGGATGACTTTCAGCCCTTTTTGGGGGTTACCCAAATAATTCATCGCATAATAAATCTTTTCAATCCCTTCACGTTGAATGGGATTAGACTCTTGGTTCATCCAATTTAAGGCTGCATTAATATCAGTAAATTTCATAAGACACCTACCTTATTCAAACTAGACAAATCATACTTTATTTAACAACAAATTTCTATAGAAATTTAATATTTTACAAAGAATTAACATAAAGATTCACTAGGATACTTCCACGAGCTTTTGCTAGGACAAATGGGATGATAATAGACTTTCTGAGTTTGGTAGTGACGACTTTTTCCTTATTCGTCAGTCCTTGCACAATATTATGACGACTTAACCTCCAACTCGTCACCCCTCCCTACTCCCCGCCAAAACACACGCCTTTTAAGACTAGAACGCAAAAAGCCCTCGCCTAAGAAACGGGCGAGAGCAAATTAAAATTATCAATTAAACTAAATCTGATTCAGGAATAGCAGCAAGGTAGTCACGAATAGTATTAACCAAACCTTCTAAGTTGCCTTTTTCAAATGGTGACTTCAAGTTAGCTTTTTCCACGATTTGACGGAAGGATAAGGTACCCCCAGCACGACAGATTGCAAGATAATCTTCCCAAGCTTTTGGATCGTGGTCAATGACTTGACGTTTCCAGAATTGTAAGGCACAAACTTGGGCCAAGGTATAATCAATATAATAGAATGGTGAGCTAAAGATGTGTCCTTGTCGGAACCAGAAGCCACCAGCTTCTAGGAACTCATCACCATCAAAGTCTTTCCATGGATTATATTGTTTTTCGAGTCGCCGCCAAGTTGCCCGGCGTTCAGCTGGAGTCATTTCTGGATGTTCGTAAACTTCATGTTGGAAGTGGTCTACTAGGACTCCATACGGTAAGAAGGTCACTGTTCCCATTAAATGACTGTATTTATATTTTTGTTCTTGGTCTTGGAAGAAGTCTTTCATCCAAGGATAGGCAAAGAATTCCATGGACATGGAGTGAATTTCACAGGATTCAAAGGTTGGCCAGACACATTCTGGACTTTGGATCCAACGAGAAGAATAGACTTGGAAGGCGTGGCCCGCTTCATGGGTCAGTACATCCACGTCACCAGAAGTCCCATTAAAGTTAGAGAAAATAAAGGGTGATTGGTAACCTGGAATATAGGTACAGTAGCCGCCCCCTTGTTTACCTGGTTTAGTAACTAGGTCTAATAATTCATGGTCAACCATAAAGTCAATGAACTCACCGGTTTCAGGTGACATTTCATGATACATCTTGACCCCATTGGCCAAGATTTCATCGGAAGTCCCTACTGGTGTCGCATTACCCTCTTTAAATTCTAAAGGCAAGTCATAAGACTTCAAAGCATCCAATCCTAAACGCTTAGCTTGGCGGGCATAGAGTTCTTGGTCCAACGGAACTACATGTTTTAGAATTTCTTGCCGGTAGGTTTCCACATCTCGACGGTTATAATCTAAACGGTCCATGCGGACATAACCTAATTCAACGAAGTCTTTAAAACCAAGGTCTTTAGCAATCTTATCTCTCACCTTAACCATCCGGTCATAAATTTCATCAATTTTTGCTTGATTATCTGCAAAGAACTTACTGTTTAAGGCAGCTACTTCTTTTCGGACTTGGCGGTCAGGGTCTTGTGCAAACTTGCCTAAGCCTGGTAAATTATAAGTTTTACCCTTGTATTCAATCTCAGCCGATGCAATCAAACGATTATATTCAGTCACTAGACGATTTTCTTCTTGAATCAATTCAATGACCTTAGGATCAAAGGATTTCAAGGAGTTTTCAGCTAATTTAAAGAAGGTGCCTGGTAAATCTTCTTTTAATTGGTCTAAGTAGGATGAATTGAGGATAGCCCGATAGAAGTCAGTGAACCATTCTGTCACAATTGGACTGTGTTCATCCCAAAAAGCTTGTTCAGCTTCATAGAATTCATCCCGACTATCAATGGAAGCCCGGATGCCCACTAATTCTTGTAAGGTCATTAAATCATTTTGAAGGGCTTGTAGCTTATCAAGATTTTCTTTGACAGTTTCATAAGAATCTGCCTTTTTAATCGCATCAATATAGCCATAGAATTCAGCTTTAGCTTGGTCTAAGTCAGGTCGTTCATATTTGTATTCACTAAATTTCATTCAAAAACCTTCTTTCATTTTCATAAAGCTAGTATAGCACAATTTACAGCGTGCACCCTACTACTTATCTTATTAATCATCTTCCAGGAGAATATTCTCACAACTGTTCTAAAAATCTAAGGAGCTGTCCCACCTGCTTCTTCAACTTGAGCTTGATACATTTGCGCATAACTTCCCCCAGCTGCTAAGAGTGACCGATGATTACCCAATTCGACAATTTCGCCTTGGTCCAAGACTAAAATCAAATCTGCATCCATAATGGTCGATAAACGGTGGGCTACTACAATCGACGTCCGGCCGGTTTGAACCACTTGCATAGCATGTTGAATTAAGCTCTCTGTTTCAGTATCAATATGGGAAGTGGCCTCATCCAAGATTAAAATCTTAGGGTCAGAGGCTAAAGCCCGAGCAAAAGAAATTAATTGTCGTTCACCCGAAGATAAGTCTTGACCTTTTTCAACCACTGGACTTTGGATACCCTGGTCTAACTTAGCCAAAAGGGGGCCTGCCCCTACTTTAATTAAGGCTTCTTCTACCATTTGATCACTAATCCCTGCTTGGTTCATGGAGACATTGGAAGCGATGGTACCAGTAAATAGATAAGGATCTTGTAAGACAATTCCCATATCCTGGCGCACACTTTCCCGGTTATAGTCTTGAATAACTTTCCCATCAATCCGAATTTGGCCCTTTTGGGGGTCATAAAAACGGAATAATAAATTAATAATGGATGACTTCCCAGACCCGGTATGGCCCACCAAGGCAACCTTCTGCCCTTCTTGCACAGAAAAAGTAATATCTTTCAGGATATAATTATCCCCGTCATAAGCAAAGGATACATGATCAAAGTCAATATCTGCTTGCTTTATGGTCAAGCTAGCCTCTTGGTCCACTTCAACTGGTTGGTCTAAGAGTTCAAACACCCGTTTGGCTGCAGCTAAGGCTTGTTGAACCTGGGTCATCATCCGTACAATCATAGTAATCGGGTCAAAGAGACGGCTAACATAATTGATGAGCATATAGATTACCCCAACTGAAAAGCCTAATATTCTTTGGTTAAAACGAATCCCAATCATCGCCATAATCGCAAATAGAACAAGGTTTTTGAGTAACTCAGATAAGTTCCAAGATAAAAAGGCATCAGTGAATAAGTATTTCTTTTGCGAATTGAGGTATGCATCATTATCTTGATCATATGCATCAACCATATATTTTTGGCGACCGAATATCTGAACAATTCCAATCCCATTCACTAGCTCAGCTACATGACTATTTAAGTTGGAATAGGATTCACGCATGGCGGTATTGACCGGTCCAATGATCCGACTATAGGTGAGTTGCCAAAGGATAATAATTGGAATCAGTACCAATAAGGCTAAGGCAATCCACCCATTGATGCGGGCAATGGCCCAATAGGCCCCAATCACAGTTAAGGCATTAATCAAGACATTATTGGCAAAGACAGCAAAGAAATTATTTAAAATCACTTCGGTATCATTCACCACCCGGGTAGCAACCTTTCCGGCCGGCTTATCATCAAAATAAGAGACAGGTAACTTCTGCATATGAGCATGGGCCTGATCACGGAGAATCTTCCCAATTCGATTGGTCATATGTCTTAAAAGGACTGCTCCTGAAAAAGACAGTATTAAATTTAAAATCTGCAAGCCCATATAAATTCCGAAAAACTGGGTTAATTCAGCGAGTGGGACTTGACTGCCCTCCCTATAGGCATGAGTCAACCGGTCAATCAATTTGGAAGCAAACATAGGTAAATATACTGAGATTGCAATAGCTGACACAAGGAGTAAAAGTCCTATAAGTAAGCTTTGCCATTCATAAATAAAATAAGCGGACAAACGTTTAACGAGTTTCATAAGGACTCACCTCCTTAAGATAACCCTGCCGACGAGCCTGGGCTTGATACCAGCCATCCTGACTTATCAACTCCTGATGGGAGCCCTGTTGAATAATCTTACCCTGGTCTAACACCAGAATTAAATCAGCCTCTTCTACAGCTGATAGGCGATGACTGACAATAATCTTAATTTGGTCTTGGGCCTGGGCTTTTAAGTTGTCAATAATTTGACTTTCTGTTTTCGCATCAACCGCTGATAAAGAATCGTCTAAGATAAGTAAATCACCTTGAGCTAGAAAAGCCCGGGCTAAGGAAACTCTTTGTTTTTGTCCCCCCGAAATGGCGACCCCTTTCTCACCAATCATAGTATCTAAACCTTGGTTAAGATTGACAATATCTTTTTTGAAGTCTGCGGCAATAATGGCTTGATCAAGTGAACTTTCATCTGCTTGCGGATTGGAAAAATAAATATTATCCGCTACCGATTTAGAAAAAAGAATGTGTTCTTGCGGAACATAAGCCACTAATGATTCATATTGACTGAGATCAAAGTTTTCAATTGACTGACCATTAATCAGAATTTCCCCCTGGTGACTTAAGGGATATTGTCGGAGTAACTGCCGGATTAAACTTGACTTACCTGCTCCGGTTTTACCCACTAAGCCCAGAGTCTGACCTTTACTTATTTTAAAAGAAATATGATCTAGGCTTTTAAGTTTAGCACCAGGATAGGTAAAGGAATAATCCCTAAATTCAATTTGTTCAATCTGACTAATCGGTAGATTCCCCTCTTGGTCAGGCTCCCCTTTTTCTGTCTGTAAGGTAGTTAACTTACCGTAAGAAATCATAGCTTGTCGATACATCACAATAATTTCAGATAACCCCCAAATTGACATATGAAACATACCTAAGTACATTTGAACCGCCACTAGTTGCCCCAAGGTTACCTGACCCTGGCCTAAAAGATAGCCGCCATAAGTCAAAGAAATTGCTAAACTGAGTCCCCCAAAAATATTAGGAACTGATCCGAAGGTGGCAAAATATGGGTTCAACCGGTCTGCTTGGGCGACCACATCCTGGGTCCGATTGGCAAAATTTGTCTGTAAGGTCTCGGATTGACCGAAAGCCCGCATCACACGGACCCCCTCGACTGACTCTAATACTTCTTGGTTTAGGGCGACTACCGCATCCCGTTTTTGATCGTAAAGGCGGTCAAAAGTCTGACTTACATAATACATAATCACTGAAAAAAGGATGAAAGGACTCAGAGAAATTAAAACCAATTTAGCTGGATATAATAGGAGCATTACCACAAAAACCGCAACACACCGGAAGCAATCTCCGACTACCATCATAAACCCATAGCCAAGAAAGTCCCCCACCATATCCATATCTGAAGACAAGCGGGTAATTAAATCTCCTGACCGGAAGCGTTCATAGAAGGGGGCCCTAAAGCCTAACAAACGTTTAAAAAAATGATGGCGTAAATCTTTAACATAAGTATAAGCATTTCCTAAAATAAGAATAACCCAGGATAAATCCACCAAATATAAAGTGACAATTGCCAATAAAAAAGTAAGCATCAGGGTCATCAACCGCTGATTAGATAATTGATTAGCCACGACCGTATCAACAAATGTTTCAACCACCCGGTTAGGAACCATCCCAATCAGATTAGATAGCATGGCAAAGAGCGTGGCCAAACCATAAGTGATCGGCTTGCTGCGCATATATGCCCATAAATCCTTTAACATAGGGACCTCTTTTCTAAGTAAATTTGCATAAAAAAACACCTATTCATAGAGTTATAATCTCCACAAATAGGCGCTCTTGACAGAAAATTGGTGTAGGGGTACACCAAGACCTAAATATCAATGTGTGGAGAATTTAACTGCATTGTATTTTGAATTACTTTGATCATATTAAACCCTCCTCTTCAATAGATATTAACTGTATTTTAACCCTTTTCTTAATTTTAGTAAAGATAAATTTGCATTTTTATTAGAAAATACAGCTGTTTTTAATCAATTACTTAATAATAAATGTTATGAGCTATAATCAAATTAGGATAGCTAAGTATAAAATATTCTAAATAACTAAGCCTGAATGGCTTGCCCATCTTTTTCAAAAATATATATAGGTTCATCCCGGCTCGCATCATAGCTCACCCGTAAATCATGGCCATCAAAGAACCACTCATCACTGGCTTCAACAAAGAATAAATAACCATCTTTTTCTTGGAACTGAGCTACTGGATTCTGTGGTTGACTTAACTCGATAGCCAAGCCAAAGGAATCAGTCACTGGTGAATCACCATAAATCCGGTTGCGAAATCGTACTCCTATACCTGTGGGTTCCTGCGGCATCCCTACAGATTCCTTAAACCATTGGCCCGCTTTTTCTTCAATAATTATTTTCATGTCATACCACTCCTTAAAGACTCATTATAGAACAAGTTCTTAAGTTGGCACAGGAATTTGCCTAGTCTTCGACTAGTTTATGCTGATAAGCATAAATTGTTGCTTGCGTCCGGTCAGAAACTTCTAATTTAGCAAGTATATTAGACACATGGGTCTTTACGGTTTTCAAAGTAATGAATAATTCATCTGCAATTTCCTGATTAGAGTAACCTTTAGCAATCAAGAGTAAGACTTCATATTCACGCCGCGTTAATTCATCGTGGAGCTGAGGTTGACTATCCTTGATATCTTTAGCCAATAAAATGTCATTGACTTCATCGTCCATAACTTGTTCACCCGAATAAGTTTCTCGGATTGCTTCCGCAATTTCCTTGGCTGATGAAGTTTTTAATATATAGGATTTTGCACCAGCTTCCAAGGCTGGATAGACTTTCTCATCATCTAGGAAGGAAGTCACAATGATTATTTTAGCCTGGGGCCAATCTTGCATTATCCGTTGTGTCGCTTCAATCCCATCCATGACGTCCATGACCAAATCCATCAAAATAATATCCGGCTTTAGCTCAACCGCTAAATGGTAGCCTTCCAAACCATTGGCCGCCTCACCAATCACTTCAATATCATCTTGAATGGATAAATAGCTAGATACTCCCAGCCGAACCATTTCATGATCATCAACTAATATCACTTTAATCATACTGTGCCTCTTTCTATTTGCATCGGTCTAGTTTTAGGAATCGAAATAATAATGGCTGTGCCTTGTTTTGGTAGAGTACGGATCCGTAATTGGCCACCTAAACTTTTGACCCGTTCTTCAATATTAGCCAGGCCATAGTTACCCGCATTGCGTAATTTTTCTAGGTCAAAACCAATGCCGTCATCAATGACCCTTAAGTCTACACTGTCGGGGCTCGCTTCAAGATAAACATCCAACTGACTAGCCTGAGCATGGCGGAGCGTGTTGGAAATTGATTCTTGGGCAATCCGGAAAAGATGATCTTCAATCCCCGAGTCTAACCGAATACTAGGATCTAGTTGCCAGTTAATGGTAATCGGCACTCGTCCTTGTAATTCTTTAAGAATCTGTTCCAAGCCCTCAGTTAACCGCCTGTCCCTCAATTCAACCGGACGTAAATGTAATAGGAGCGCCCGCATTTCAGTTTGTCCCCTAGCAATCACTTGGTCAATCCTAGCCACAGCTTGCTTAAGTTTTTCTGGAGCTAGGTCATCCATGCCCTCATTCAAAGCTGAAAGCATCATAGTTGCCGCAAACAAATCTTGACTAACCGAATCATGTAATTCTCGGGCAATCCTGCCCCGCTCCCCTTCAATAATCTCTTCTTTGGTATCTTGGCCAACAAAGGTTGGAGCAGCTGAATATTCTTGAATATCACTGGATAATTGAATCAATTTTTGTCTTAAGTCTTCAATATCCTGATAAAGACTAATCATCTGATTGCTCGCCCCCTTTTTCTGATTGGTTTCAGAAAAAATAGTATGGTTATATTTCCCCATGACTAACCAATTAAGCCGAGCCTGGATATCTTCATAAGGTTGATTAATTTGCAAACTATAAATTGAAGCATAGAAAGCTGCAATTAATATAATCGCCGCTAGTAACCAAGCGGTTAAAGGTAAGTCAAATGCTTTTAGGTCCCAGAACTGCTGAAAGCTCAGGAGATCAAGCCCCCAAATAAAGAAAGCTAATAAAGCAAGTAATGGTACAAATAACATGAGTAGTTGTTGGGCAAAAATAAGAAGCCACAGCCGTCCTTTCATAAGAAAATCACCTCAATATCTCCAAAAGCAACCGAAATAATTAACTTAATCCGGCGTTGATTTTTCTCATAGTCCGGGGTCAACCAGCGGAAATTTTCCATCAATAGTTGATACTTTTCCTGCTCAAAAACTACTTTACCTGACATAATTGAAATATTTAAGTGAATACCCAAGTCTTTTGGAATAATAATCCGGGTATTCCCAAAAAGCTTACGTATCATCACAACATTCTCACCTTGAGGCATAACAGCATTACCTAGATCGATGATATCATTGCCGCCAATATAAACTAAATTAATATCATCCCACTCAAAAATCGTTTGATGATTACTTAAAGAATCTTTGATATTTTGTTTTCTTAAGAGATGAACCTGGCCATGCTGGGGTGCCCTTAATTGAAGACCTCGATAGTAAGTCGACCGATTTAAAGGCCGCAGATAAGCTTGATCAAAATGTAGCAAACTATTTCCTTCATCGGTTGAAAACAATAAATAGACGATAATTAACATGGCGGCTGCCAACCAAAATGATTTAGTGGCTAGAAGGGCTGACAACATCAGAAACAAGCTCATTAAAGTCAAAATAATCCTTGGTATCCGTGCTTCAAAGAAAAGAGAGGCAACTAATAATATAGCTCCAAGAGCAAATACAATTAAGAAATGCCCATTCATTAAAATTTCTAAAAAGATCAGCAAAATCGAGAATAATAAGACAATAAAAATATTTCGCTTTAATAATGACTTCATAGGCCACCTCCCTGTGCTCTCCTATATTTTACTTTAGCCCTAGGGAGCCTGCAAGGCCTTCAAAAGATTTCACCCTTATTAATAATAAAATTTTGGAATTATTTATATCCAGAGTTAAAGCAAGTTTTGATTCCCTTTAATTTTTTTCCAAATAAAAAAACCTAATCCTTACGCGCAGATTGACTTTTGACTCAACAAAAGCCTACCTAATAGCGCCAGCGGACTAGGTTACTTGATACTATTTATTTTCCTTAAATTTTTTCAATATTGGTGATTTCTACATCGAAAGCTCCACCAGGAGATTCGATTGAAACAATTTGTCCCAATTTTTTTCCAATCAGTGATTTGGCAATAGGGGAATCATTAGAAATTTTGAATTCCATTGGATCTGCTTCAGCTGATCCAACAATAATGTAGGATTCTTCATCACCATCAGGTAATTCTTTAAACGTAACTTTCCGACCTAAAGAAACTTCATCTTCATCAACATGCTTATCATCGATAATTTCAGCAAAGCGAATCATGTTTTCAATGGTAGCAATGCGACCTTCAAGCATGGCTTGTTCGTCTTTGGCAGCTTCATATTCTGAGTTTTCAGATAAATCACCAAATGAACGAGCAATCTTGATTCGTTCAATAATTTCTTTACGACGGTTTACTTTTAAATCTTCTAATTCAAGTTCCAATTTTTCCTTTCCCTCAAGGGTCATAGGATATACTTTTTCGTCCATGGGTCTATATTTCCTCTCTAACTTAACCATTCACATGATTGAGAATGGTTGCAACTTTGGTTGTTAACAAATCGATTGCCACTTGGTTATAACCACCTTCGGGCACAATTATATCGGCGTAGCGTTTTTGGGGCTCCACAAATTGATGGTGCATAGGTTTAACCACATCCACGTATTGGTTAATTACGGAATCAATCGACCGCCCCCGTTCCTTAATGTCTCGTAGAATTCGACGACATAAACGAATATCATCATCTGTATCGACGTAGACTTTGATATCCATCAAGTTACGTAAACGAACATCATCTAAAATAAGAATACCTTCAACAATAATAACTTCTCGTGATTCTAGGAATTGAAATTCACCTGTCCGTGTAAAACTAGCAAAATCATACACAGGCATTTCTACCCCACCACCTTTAATTAAGGTAGTTAAATGTTGGAAAAATAAATCATTATCGAAAGCAAGTGGATGGTCATAGTTCACCTGACGTCTTTGTTCCATACTTAGATCAGATTGGTCCCTGTAATAAGAATCTTGTTGTAATAATAAAACGGATAAGTCCGAAAAATTTTCTACAATTTGTCGGCTTACACTCGACTTACCCGAACCAGATCCCCCGGTGACACCTATGACAATGGGCTGTGCCATCAAGCTCCCTCCTTAATCAAAAACAGAAGTGAGACTAGGAAACCTAATCTCACCGAATGTTTTACATTTGGTTGTTCTAAACATCCAATTAATAATGATAGTATACTATAACTTTCAAAAAAAGCTATAGTAAATTGCTTCTATAAATAAAAATTTATTGATTTGATTCATCTTGGTTATCACTTGCTTGTTCTTCTTGGTTGCTTCCATCAGTACTTTCAGATGAATCATTAACATATTGTTCCACTAAGGCATTATGCTCTTCTATCGTCGTTGAATAATATATTTTTTGCGTTTCAATATCTGCAACAAAATAATAATATTCATTCCAAGTTGGATAAATAGCTGCAACAATGGCTGTCTTCGACGGACTATTCATAGGTCCTGGTGCAAGTCCGGTATTTTTGTATAAATTATAGGGTGAATCTACTTCTAAATCATCATATGTCACTTTTTCCTTATGCACTCCTAAGGCGTATAAGACTGAAATATCAGATTGAAGTGGCATTTCCGCCGCTATCCGATTATAGAAGACACCTGATACTAGGCCACGATCTTCCTCAGTCACCGCTTCACGTTCAATCAAGGAGGCTAAGGTCAGAACTTGATGATAATTTAAGGTAGTATTGACTAAATCATCTTTTAATTCTTGATAAACTAAGTTTGAAGCAGCGACCATATCTTCAATCAATTCTTGGGCAGACATCCCTGCAAAATAATCATAGGTTGCCGGATACAGATACCCCTCTAAAGGTACCTTCATTTCACTGGTGTCTGCTAAACCTTCTAGCAAGGAAGGATATTTCTTCCTTAACTGCTCTAAATAGTCTTCGTTTTTTAATTCTTTCATGAAATCATCGGCCGAAATAGCAGTGTTTTCCCCTACCATCTCAGCAATTTGGTCTGCAGTCATCCCCTCAACCACGGTTAACTTAGTATCTGCATCAACAAAGATAGGTTCTCCTCCAGCCTGAATGGTTTCCATTACCTTAGCCGCATTCATATCCTTAGAGAACTCATAATGACCAGCTTGAAGTGCTTTATCATTATTAAAACGCATATAATAGTTAAAAATTTGACTATTTTTAATGATCCCAGCGTCTTGTAAAATTTGAGTCACATCTTTGGTAGACGAATTAACTGGAATCGTGACAGCAACTGTCTCGTGATTATTGGGATCCATAGCTTTTAAGGCATCATTTACATACCAGAACCCCAAACCAGCCCCAATAATTACTAGGATAACCAGGCCTAAAATTAAGTATTTTAAAATTCGATTCGTTAAACGTTGTTCTTGTTTGACTTGTTTTTCTTTGTCTCGCGCTTGTTTGCGCGCTTCTTGCCACCGTTCTTTGAATGACAGATTGGACTTTTCTTCTTTCTTGGTCATACATGCTCCTCTATCTTCTAGGATTTCCAAAATTATAACAAAAATTTCAGGAAAATACCATGCAGACAAGGAAAATCCCACTTTTCACTAGAAAAAGTGGGATTTTCTTCAAATTTATTCATCATCATCTGCAAGAAATGTATTTAGGACCTCATCAATCATATCCCATTCTTCTTCAGTCTCAATCGCTTGAAGGGCACCCGTTGTCCCGTCATCCGCTTCGACATAAGAGTAGGCCTGTAATTCAATGTCTTCTTCTTCAGCCAAGCCTGCAGGGTAAATTAATACATAACTCTTATTAAAGTCAGGAGATTCAAAGGTAAATAAAATTTCATAAAGGACTTCATTACCCTCTTCATCGACAACAGTAATATATTCATGGTCATGATTGTGGTCTAATTGTGGTTGGTATTCCATTTTATGCTCCTTTACTACTTAGAATTAGCATCTAAATAATTTTGTAAAATAATTACAGCGGCAAGTTTATCAATGACTTTCTTACGTTTTGACCGTGATACATTCCCCTCAGAAACTAACATCCGTTCAGCCTGAGAAGTTGTTAAGCGTTCATCTTGATAAGCTATCAATAAATCAGGACGGATATCCAATAATTTCTGACCATAGCGCTGTGAAGCTTGAGCTCGTGGCCCAATCGTATTATTCATATTTTTAGGTAAGCCAATAACAACTTTTTTTACTTGGTGCTGATCTAATAGTTCTAAGAGACGATCAAAACCAAAATCACCCGCTTCTTCATCAATGCGAATGGTTTCTAATCCCTGAGCTATCCAACCCAAGAGGTCACTCATGGCAACCCCTACGGTCTTAGAACCAACGTCAAGGCCCACGATCCGTTCATATGCTGTCATTTAGGCTTGATCCTTAAGATACTCACGCACCAATTCTTCCATAATTTCGTCACGTTCATAACGGCGAATTAAGTTACGAGCATCATGATAACGTGGGATATAAGCAGGGTCGCCTGATAAGAGGTAACCAACAATTTGATTAATCGGATCATAGCCTTTTTCTTTCAAAGCTTCAAAGACGAGTTCTAAAGTTTCTCGAACACTATGTTGCGCAAGATCATCAACATTGAACAATATTGTTTCATCTAATGACATGATAACATCCTTCCTTTCTAGCAATAATTGCTAAATAATCGTTTTAGAATGGTAAAAAATTCTAAGCTTGTTATCTTTCTACATTATAAACTATTTTACTAATTTTTCAATTTCTAGGTCGATGGATTCCATTAATTCAGGAATACCGACTGGATTTTTACCACCTGCTTGGGCCATTTGAGGCTTACCGCCACCACCACCTTGAACATATTTAGCCAAAGCCTTAATCAAATCACCAGCTTTTACCCCTTTGTCAATTGCTTGGTCATTCGCCAACACTAGTAGGTTAGCTTTTTCTCCATTATCGGCGGCGACAATTAAAAGATCGGCATTGGCTTTTTGCTTCCAAATGTCCCCTAATTGACGCATGGCATCAGCAGATTGGTCTTTTAGGCTTAGAGCAATATACGATACAGCGCCTACTTCTTTTACTTCATCAAATAATTTATCAGAAGCGGCTTGCATTACCTTAGCTTGAAGGGATTCAATTTGAGCATGAGCTTCTTTAAGTTCAGCTTGCATTTGATCAATGCGATTCACTAACATATCAGTTTGACTTACTTTTAGACGGTCTTGGATTTGATGTAAAATTGCTTCTTGGTCGCGATAATAATTAAAGGCGGCTTGGCCAGTTAGTGCTTCAATCCGACGAATTCCAGCACCAATCCCTGTTTCACTTAATAACTTAAAGGTACCAATTTGGTTGGTATTAGCCACATGGGTTCCACCACACAATTCAATGGATTCATTTGAAATATTTACGACTCGGACAACATCTCCGTATTTTTCACCAAAGAGGGCCATGGCACCTAAAGCTTTTGCTTCATCAATTGGCATTTCGGTCGTATTAACTGCAAGGGAAGCTTCAATAAAGGCATTTACCTTATCTTCAACTGCCTTTATTTCTTCAGCGGTCATCTTGCCAAAGTGAGAGAAGTCAAAACGTAACCGGTCTGGTCCAACATAAGACCCTGCTTGGTTGGCATGGTCACCCAAGACATCTTTTAAAGCCCGATGGAGTAAGTGAGTTGCCGTATGGTTTTGGTTAGTTAAAGTCCGGTGTTTAGGGTCTACTTGTAAAGTATATGATTGGTCTAGGTTGATTGGCATCGTTAAAGCTTCAACCTTATGCATGGCTTGCCCATTTGGTGCTTTTTGAACATCAAGGACCCGACCCACTTCATCGTTACCGTCCATTATTAGACCCTTATCAGCAATTTGTCCTCCCATTTCAGCGTAAAAAGGTGAGCGATTAAAGAAGACCCAACCAATTTGGTTTTTAGCCAAGTTTTGGACGGACTCATCTTCAAAAACAATGGCTTTAACCGTCGCATTGCTAACTAAGCTGTCATAGCCAACAAAATCATATTCCGTATGGATATCCGTAAAGACTGTTGATTGAACGTTCATTGACTCTTCTTTAGACCGTGCTTGACGGGCTCGTTGTCTTTGTTGTTCCATTTCGGCTTCGAAACCTTGAGTATCAACAGAGAAACCACGTAATTCAGCTTCTTCTTGGGTTAATTCAAGTGGGAAGCCAAAGGTATCATAGAGTTTGAAGGCTTGGTCGCCAGGGATTTCATAAACTTCTTCAGTCTTAAGGCTTTCAATAATCGAAACCAGGTGGTCTTCCCCTGCTTCAATCGTTTCATGGAAGCGATCTTCTTCTGAAGCTAAGACTGACTGAACAAATTCAACTTTTTCTTGTAATTCACTATAGAATTGACCCATAATTTGAGCAATGGTTGGGACTAACTGAGCCAAGAATTTATCTTTTATACCTAAGCGTCGACCGTGCATCACAGACCGACGAATTAAACGACGTAAGATATATCCACGGCCTTCATTAGAAGGTAAGGCCCCATCAGAAATAGCAAAAGAAACCGCTCTGATATGGTCAGCAATCACTTTGAAGGAAACTTTATTAGCACCAGCCTCTTCGTAGACAATCCCATCTGTTAAGCCTTCGATTTGTTTAATAATTGGTAAGAATAAGTCTGTTTCAAAGTTGGTTGGTGTATCTTGAACTACGGAAGTCATCCGTTCCAAACCCATCCCGGTATCGACGTTCTTGTTAGGTAGGGGTTGATACGTATCATCTGGCATATGGTTAAATTCAGAGAAAACTAAGTTCCAGATTTCTAACCAACGTTCATTTTCCCCCCCTGGGTAATTTTCAGGATCATCCTCGGCTAAATTATTATAGGCTTCACCACGGTCATAGAAAATTTCGGTATCAGGACCACATGGGCCAGCACCAATATCCCAGAAGTTATCTTCAACTGGCACTAAATGATCTGGATTGAAATTAGGTTGTTGTTTCCAGATTTCAGGTGTATCGGTATCTTCCGGATAGTAAGTGGCATACAATAACTCTGGCTCAAAGCCCATCCATTTGTCTGAAGTTAAGAATTCCCAGGCCCAGGCAATGGCTTCTTCTTTAAAGTAGTCACCAATTGACCAGTTACCTAACATTTCAAATAAAGTATGGTGGCGGGCCGTCACGCCAACATTTTCAATATCGTTGGTCCGAATACATTTTTGGGCATTGGTAATCCGTGGATTGGCTGGCACTTCAGTCCCATCAAAATATTTCTTAAGGGTGGCTACCCCTGAATTAATCCATAAAAGGGTTGGATCATTGATTGGAATCAATGAAGCAGAAGGTTTCACATCATGGTTTTTCTCTGCAAAGAAATCTAAATACATTTGCCGAATTTGTGCACTGGTCAATTCTTTCATTTATAGTCTCCATTCATAAAAATATATAAAGAGCCGCTATATGCAAGGGCGACATTCCGCGGTACCACCTTACTTATAACGACTCATCATTATCTCTCTTCTATCATTAACGCTGATGAACGCCAATTTTTCAATTGGGATACTTAAGGGAGCATTATCACTGTGTCCTTTCACCAACCGACACTCGCTTTTCATCGGATAATATGGCCTTAATCATTGGTATTATACAGAATTATAGGGACTAAAGTCAATCCATACAAAGTCGATTCATTTATTTATTCAAAAAATACTTATCCACGATCGCTGCAACCCCATCTTCATCACTCGATAAGGTGACCTCATCAGCCACAGCTTTTAGGGCTGCCGATGCATTCGCCATGGCTACCCCAAGTCCCGCTGCTTGAATCATTGAAATATCATTATTCCCATCACCCATGGCAATCACTTGGTCGATTCCATAACCTAATTTATTAGCTAGGGTTTGTACAGCTAACCCTTTAGACACCTTAGAATTATAAAATTCAAGGTAAAATGGTTTGGAAGAAGTGCAGGTTGTTTCTTGACCAAAGTGTTGTTGTAAATCCATTTCAACCGTGTTGACTAGGTCTGGTTCCCCTACTGCAATAAATTTTAACTTAGCTTCTTGTAAATTTTTGAAATAGTCTGGATCAATATAATCAGACATCCCCGTAAGCTCAGACTCAACATGACTATAGGTAGAAACTTTATCTACAATGATTTTCCCCTCATGGTAGGTTAAGACAGAAAATCCTTTTTCTTGCAAGAAAGGAATAAAGGCTTTTTGGTCTTCAAAATTTATTGGCTGCTTAAAGATTATAGCTTGGTCTTGCATCCGATTCACTTGAGCCCCATTCATTGAAATAATATAGGAATTATAAGAATGCAAGTGAAGTTCTTTAGCTAAACCAATCATACCTTCATAGGGTCTACCTGAAGCAAGCACCAATTGAAACCCTGCTTCTTGAAAAGCCATCAAGCGGTCATAAGTTTTAGGGCTAATTTCTTGGTCAGAGTTTAGGAGTGTGTCGTCAATATCTAATACCAACATTTTATAAGTCATGGGTCACGCTCATTTCTTTTTTTGTTATGTCTCTATTATACATGGACCTAAATAGGAAACAAAACAAAAAGTTGGACAGGATGGTTTATTTATAAAGTCATATAGCTTATAATAAATACAAATTTTAAAAAGGAGTTTACTATGGGTAAACCAATTTATATCATTTGTCATCCTGGTTCTGGTAATGGTAAGGGAGGCAAATTGTTAAAAGCCGTCACCGATTGCTTAAAAGAATTTCATTTAGACTATTTAACCTATTTAACCGATTATCAAAATCATGCTCAACTTTTGTGCCAACAACTAGTAAAACGGACCCAAGGGAATTTTCAGCAAGCCGTCATTATTATTGGGGGGGATGGCACCTTACACGAAGTCATCAATGGTTTCCTTGCCAGTGGTTATAAGGTGCCTCTCGCCTATCTTCCGGCAGGAACAGGCAATGACTTTGCTCGAGTTTGGTCACCTAAGTTAAGTCCTCGTCAACTGGTCGAAAACCTAATCTACCAAAGAAAAATCAGCCAAGTACCTATCATTAAAGCCTTTAACAATGCTAATGAACATATTGATTATATGCTAAATAGCAATGGGTATGGCCTTGATGCCCAGATTAACTACCAGGCCCAGGTCTTTCAAAAAATGCCCCTCTTTCAAAAGTTTGGTCTCCATAAACTTGTCTATCTAGCCGGCTTAGTCAAAAGTTTAAGTCAAATCCAACGTTTTCAGGTTGAATTAAAAGTTGATGGACAAAGCTATCACTTTAATGAAGTTGGAATCCATTGCACCATGACCAATCCTTACCTTGGGGGTGGCATCTACCTCAGTAATCTAACTCAGCCTGAAGAAAAATTACTTTGTGCTGTAACCTACCATGATATCACCCTTAAAGCCGTCTTCGATGCGATTAAACGCGTCTTTCTTTCAAAAGACCATGATCAATCACCTTACATCTCGCAAATTAAAGGCAAACAAATGCAGGTTATGATTCAAGAGCCTGTTTGGGGACAAGCCGATGGTGAAGTAATTAGCAAAGATTTGGTCAATGTTTCTTACGAAATGGATACCTATCCGTTTATCCTTAATGAAGAACCTAAGTCATAGCTTATCCAAAAAAGGCCACTGTATCTTAGTCTAACTAAGTTACAGTGGCCTTTTTCTATTTTGAGTCAATCCTTATTTTGTTGAACTGGAATAAAATCTAATTGGTCTGATTGTTGATTCAATAATTGCTCCAGTTCATCGACATAAACTTGCTTGCCACGGTACAATATATCCAAGGGATAGCCATTCATAATTGACTGATATTTGGATACTTGAAAGTCATTGGCTAAATAAAAAGCGAGCCGACGTTGCCGCTGCTGGGCATTAGCCGCTGCTTTATCCTGAGGTTCAACTTCTAGGACGATGCTATAGTCAGGAAATGAGTGACCCAAGGCTTTGAATACACGACTACCATAGCCTTTGGAACGCTTGCTTGGATCAATTACCAAGTAATTGATATAAAAATGATGAGAGGACCGCATGGCTGTTAAGAAACCCACAAAGTCTAAACCATCAAAAATTCCAATTAAATCTACATGGTCTTGATCCAACATAACTAATAAATCTGACCAAGATAATAACTCTGCAGGCGGAAAACTATCTAAATAAAGTTGTTTAATCCTCTCAATTAAAGGCGACTGGTTCCCACGAGCATGTAGAGTTTTAAGCTGTATCATTTTATCCCTCCTATAGTTTTATGCCTTCCATCCCTATCATAGGATCAATATTTTGGTAATTATCCATGGTCAGATGATAGTCTGCCACTGCTTCTTCAATTTTATCCCTGACACCGAGCTCTTGTAATCCCGCTTCTTGAGCTTTCTTTATTTCCTTTATTTTCTTAGCTGATTCTTCTTGGCCTGACTTAAGCTCGATCCTTGCTTCACTTGTTTCTTTATGATCTTCAGGGATTGGGCTAACAGAATTATTGTCATCGACTTGGTCTATTCCTAGTATTGCTACTTTTAACAAGTCTAAGAGAAATGTTTTGCGCTTGACTTGTCCTGAGCTCACGGCTTTTTGAAAGGCAGACAATGAGCCCAATAAAATTAAGCTATCTTGTGCCCTTGTTACAGCGGTATAAAGAATGTCTTTACGTAGCATCCGGTAATAATCATTGACAATAGGTAGGATAACCAAGGGATATTCCGACCCTTGTGCCTTATGGATGGACATACAATAGGCTAAAGCTAAATTATTGAGGTCTCCAGTCTTATAAGCCAAGACTTGATCATCAAACTGGACTAACATCTCAAAGTTTTCCTTAAGTTTCTTGTTAGCTAAATTAATCTCAATAATTTGCCCAATATCGCCATTATAGACCCCATCTTCACTATTATTCACTAATTGTAAAACCTTATCTCCTTCGCGGAAAATTCGGTTAAAATGTTGGTATTCAATTTTTTGGGGACTTTGAGGATTAAGGAGGTCTTGCAGCATGGTGTTCAATTGGTTGATGCCAGCCGAACCTTTGTACATGGGGGCTAAGATTTGCATCGTTTGGGCCGAAAACCCTTTATTTAGAGCATGGCCTACTATTTGTTGGACCAATTGGACAATTTGATTAGTGGGAGCAGGAATAAAAGTTCGGTCATTGTGCTTTACTTGAAAATCTTTTGGTAATTGGCCTTGGCGAATATGGTGAGCAAGGTCAATAATCGAAGAATCCTGGGCTTGACGGTAAATCCGATTTAATTCAGTAGTAGCTAGGGTCCTTGATTCAATCATATCAGCGAAAACACGGCCAGGACCTACAGAAGGTAATTGGTCGCGGTCACCTACAAATACGACTTGAAGATGATAAGGAATGGCCTGAACCAACCAATTCATTAACCAAGTGTCGACCATTGACATTTCGTCAACTACCAATAAGGTTCCATCTAACTCTTGACCAATAAATGTTTCATAAGAAGCCCCTAAGGTATAGCCAATCATCCGGTGAATGGTAGCAGCCGGAAGTCCTGTCGTCTCTTGCATCCGTTTCGCAGCACGCCCAGTAGGAGCTGCTAATAAAATAGGCATTTGATTGGGATTTTGATCTAATTGACTTAAGTCATAGTCATGTAAGATAGCATGAACTTGAATAATGGCATTAATCAAAGTGGTTTTACCAGTTCCTGGCCCCCCTGTAATAATTGACATAGGTGCACTAATTGCCTGTTTAATCGCTGCTATTTGGTCTGGGTCATAATTAATCCCCGTTTGCAGAATTACCTGGTCAATTGCTTGTTGGATATCCTCATTGGGGTAACGTTCTACTGCTTCATATTTAAGGAAATCACGAATACGGCGCGCAATATTTGTCTCCGCATGATAGAGACTAGGTAACATAATGCCTTGATCTAACCTCATCAAATGCTGGGTTCGGATTGCCTCCTCTAAAGCTTCTACTAGAAGATCTTGGGAGACCATGACAGGTCGACTCGTTTCTAAAATTTCTTGGGCTTTTTTGAGGGCTTGGTCTTGACTTAAAAAGGTATCTCCTTGATTGTTCGATACCTGATAAACTGCGGTATAGAGCCCGGCAACGAGACGCTGGCTAGCCAAAGCATCAATGGCTAAACTTTCTGCCAGGTCATCCGCCTTATTAAAGCCAATTCCTTCAACCTGTTCGATCAGTTGGTAGGGATTATCATGAATCACTTCGAGGGTTTTTGATTCAAATTGACTATATATTTTCTCAGCCAAATGGCTCCCAAACCCCCACTGGTTTAATTGCATAAAAATCCGCTCAGTGCCCTGGTTCTCCATTAGGGTTTGGTGAATTTGATCGGCAACTTCTGCTTTCAAACCTTTGATTGAATCCAAAACCCGACGGTTTTCGATAATCTGATCAATAGTGCTTTCACCCAAAGCTTCAACAATTCGGCTAGCTAAAACTTCGCCCACTCCCTTAAATCGATAAGAAGATAGATAATCAATGAGTCCTTCTTCCGAAGTTGGGGTCAGTTGTTGGTAACGATTCACCTGAAATTGTTGGCCATATTTAGGGTGGCTGGTTACATAACCAAAAAATTCATATTCCGTGTCATAATGGAGGGTGGCCATTTGACCAGTTAAGGTCATAGTACCATCGCTCATAAACGAGGTTTCGTTAGCATCGACTGCAACTGCAACCACCTTATAAAAATTAGTGGGGTTCTCAAAAATAATCGCATCCACCTGACCGACTAGCCGTTCTTCGTCTTGCTTTGCCTGCATCAATCCCCCACCTTTCCTTCAAAGATTTACTATGTTCTACTATATCACAATCCCGCACATTTTTTTAGTTTCCTACAGGAAATTATATTAAAAAACACGAAGCTCAAGCCATACGGACGAGCTTCGTGTAAAATTTAGTAAAATTTGTAATCATTTAAACATATTGACGTTGGCCTTGGGCCACTGAGTAAGCAGCATCAATAATTCCGCCACCCAAACATTCTAAACCATCATAGAAGACGACCGCTTGACCGGGTGTAATCGCCCTAACCGGATCTTGGAAATAAACCCGACCACT
Organism: Eremococcus coleocola ACS-139-V-Col8; assembly: GCF_000183205.1. Lineage (NCBI taxonomy): Bacteria > Bacillati > Bacillota > Bacilli > Lactobacillales > Aerococcaceae > Eremococcus > Eremococcus coleocola. The sequence goes on from NZ_AENN01000015.1 coordinate 162,028, forward strand.
CTCTTGGTCCTCATTCAAGACTACTTTTACCTTAACGTCTTTTTGACGGTAACGGAATTTAGCAGTACATTCAAATTCCTGCGGCATATCCCTATCCACGGTAAAATGGATTTGAGAGGCATCCAAGTAATCTGAATATAGATTAGGGTGGTGATAACCTTGACCTACATAGAGCGTATTGGTTTCAAGATCTTTGCCAACTACAAACCATGGCTCGTTGGATTCGCCTCCACCGCCTATCCCTAAGCCGTGTCGTTGACCAATGGTATAGTACATCAAACCGGCATGGTCCCCCATAATTTGGCCATCAAGGGTCACCATCTTACCTGATTTATTCGGTAAATAGTTAGATAAGAATTCATTGAAATTACGTTCACCAATGAAGCAAACACCGGTTGAATCTTTCTTTTTAGCAGTCGCTAAACCAGCTTTTTCAGCGATTTCCCGTACTTGTGATTTTTGCAAATGCCCTAATGGGAAAAGTGATTTTTTTAATTGATCTTGAGATAATTGGCTTAAGAAATAAGTTTGATCTTTATTATCATCCAAACCTCTTAATAAATGAACCGTTCCATCTGCATCGGTTTCCACTTGGGCATAGTGCCCCATAGCAACATAATCCGCGCCTAAGTCCATGGCATAATCTAAAAAGGCTTTAAATTTAATTTCTTTATTACACATCACATCTGGATTAGGTGTGCGGCCGGCCCGATATTCGGCTAAGAAATATTCAAAAACCCGATCCCAATATTCTTTTTCAAAGTTAACAGAATAATAAGGAATCCCAATTTTTTCAGCCACTAAGGCTACATCCTTATAGTCTTCCGTTGCAGTACAGACACCATTTTCATCAGTATCATCCCAATTTTTCATAAAGAGGCCGATCACATCATATCCCGCTTCTTTTAGTAAGAGCGCTGCGACAGAAGAATCCACCCCACCAGACATACCCACAATGACGCGGGCTTTTTTTTCAGTCATAATTGCTCCCTTCTCTTAGTCTTTAATTTCTACGAAGACATTCCGGTCTACGAAACCATCAAAGATAAAGTTCACTTTTTCTAATAACATGTCATTATTTGCTAATTTGGTAATATCAACTGCCTGTATGCCAGACCCGTTTACGGTTGAAATTTTTAATCCTTTTAAGTCTTTATCTACCGTTACTTTTAAGACAAATTCTTGATTGGATTCATTCTCCATATCTCGCTTATACTGGAAATTACCCCCCCGGGTATTCACGAAGCCATTATCTCTCAAAGTATAGGGTCTAGCTTCTGGACTCACGGCAAAAACTCGGTCTAATCCTTTAATACTTGCTTCTTTTTTAAATGCCATAATCTTACTCCTTTATACTATACAATTATTTTTGACGTTTACGATGAACGAGTTCACTTAATACTTTAATAAATTGATCAATATCCGCCCGACTGGTTTCACGCCCAAAGGAAATACGAATACTTTCTTGCCACCGATCTTCTTGACCTGGATAGTATGCTTGTAGAACCGCTGAGGGTTGAATGGAACCAGCTGAACAAGCCGAGCCAGCTGAAAGATAAATCCCTGCTAAATCCATTTGAATCAGAACTTGACTTGCAGGAATCCCCTTCAGCCAAAGATTATGAATATGAGCTGCTTGGTGATCTGAATCACCATTAGACTCATAGTCAATGCCTGTCTGATCCATCTGGTCAAATAAATAACGACTAAGGTCTTGATGTTGCTTCAAAACCTGGTCTAGGTCAGCTTGCATTAAGGTCAAAGCATGACTCATACCAGCAATATAAGGTATATTTTCAGTTCCTGACCGTTTGCTAGCTTCTTGGCCCCCCCCATATAAGAGTGGTTCTAGCACCATTTCTTTTTGGAAAGGTTGGTAAACAAGAAAACCAATCCCTTTAGGGGCTTGAAATTTATGACCCGAACCTACAAAAGAAGTACAAGGTAAATCAGCAAAACTCCAATCCAAATGTCCAATGGCTTGCACTGTATCGACATGGAACCAATAACCTAATTCTTTCGCCGCTTGCCCTAACTCCCTGATAGGCAAGATCGCGCCCACTTCATTATTCACCGCCATAGCGGTCCACCCAATGGTATTAGCTTTAGAAGCTGCTTGAAAATCAGTCAACTTAAATTGGCCACTTGCATCAGGATTAATATAAGAAACTTCAAAGCCTTGACTCTCTAAATGCTTAAGTACATTTTTTACTGAGGGATGTTCAATCGCTGAAGCAACAATATGGTTACCCAAGCCTAATTTACGAGCTTGGTGGGCTTGTGACCGTAGGGCCCAATTATTAGACTCGGTCGCACCAGAAGTAAAATACAAGGAATGGGAATCCACACCTAAAATATTTGCAAAATCTTGCCGAGCTTGCATGAGCTCCATCTTGGCGTTCTTACCTAAACGGTAGGTTGAAGATGGGTTACCATAATTTTCTTGCAAGACTTGCTGGATTTTAGTCACCACTTCCGGTCGCACTGGACTAGTTGCTGCATAATCAAGATATACCACACTGTTCACCCCTTTTTTTAATAACCTGGTTATTATAACATTGATTTGAACGTAATCAAGTCACAAGACTTAACTTCTTTATATTATACACTAGACATCCGGGGAAACCAATCTCCACCTAAGCTTAGAAGTCGAAAATCATGTATACTATCTTTAGATAAAGAAATGAGGGATTCTAAAATGCAACAACCCCTAGCTTACCGGATGCGGCCGCAAGATATCGACCAAGTCTTGGGCCAAGAACACTTAGTTGGACCTGGTCGTATCATTCGCAGAATGGTTCAAGCCAACCGTTTAACCTCCATGATTTTATACGGACCCCCAGGTACAGGTAAAACCAGTATTGCCACTGCCATAGCTGGAACAACCCACTACGCTTTCCGCCAACTAAATGCTGCCACAGATAGTAAAAAAGACTTAGAAATTGCGGTCGAAGAAGCTAAAATGTCCGGCACCCTAATTTTACTGCTGGATGAAATTCACCGTCTGAATAAAGTAAAACAAGACTTTCTCCTCCCCCACCTAGAAAGTGGTCGTCTCATTTTAATTGGAGCCACCACCGAAAACCCTTATATATCAATTAATCCTGCCATTCGCAGTCGTGCCCAAATTTTTGAAGTCAAGCCCCTCTCTAGTGAGGAGATTGTTTTAGGTTTACAAAGAGCTTTAACTGATGAAAAAAATGGCCTGGGTAAGTATAATGTCTCTATCAGTAGTGATGTCTTACAACATTTTGCCCATGTTACCCAGGGGGATATTCGCTCGGCTCTAAATGCTTTAGAATTAGCGGTCTTATCTACCCCACAGAATGACCAAGGACAGATTGTTATCAGTCAGGCAATTGCGGAAGAATGTTTGCAACATAAACGTTTAACCCATGATAGGGATGGAGATGCCCATTATGATGTGATCTCGGCATTACAAAAATCAATTCGTGGCTCAGATGTCAATGCTGCTCTTTATTATTTGGCAATCTTACTTGAAGCTGGCGAACTTGTCATTGCTTGCCGCCGCCTCCTAGTCATTGCTTATGAGGATATTGGGCTCGGTAATCCCCAAGCCACTGAGCGCACTGTCGCAGCCATCAATGCTGCTGAAAAGCTGGGTTTACCCGAAGCCAGAATCCCCTTGAGCTTTGCCACCATTGAATTATCCTTAAGTCCCAAATCAAATACTGCTATCACTTCAATAGATGCCGCTATGGTTGCTATTCATGCCGGTCAAACGGGATCCGTGCCGGACCACTTGCGAGATAGCCATTATCAAGGTGCCAGTAAACTAGGTCGTGGGACTGATTATAAGTACCCCCATGCCTACCCTGGTCATTATGTCGTCCAAGATTACCTCCCTCAGAACCTCCTTAATAAGGAATTTTTTCAGACTGATCCTAATAGTAGTTATGAAGAAAAATTGGTTCAAATCTACCAAAATATTCAAGCAAAAAAAAGTCAATAGAATATTGCTGAAAGAGTTTTCTTTATTATTAGAATAACCTTTAAACCAATATTCTTTACAAGTTAATTGCTACATGCTATACTATAAACAGTAAAAAGCGTCTGAGATGTGCGTTGTTCATATATCGTGTGGACCGAACACTTCTAATCAAGGGATCCTATGATTTTGTAACAATGACGAGCCAATGAAACTTTGGATGTCAAGACCTATAAATGTGGAGCCCACCTGTATATACTTACAGGTTCAGTACATATATGTACATAGACGGCATCATCGGATTCTTTTTAAGCCAACCCTCGGGTTGGCTTTTTTAATCGGTAAAATCGAACCGGAGGTATCATTCATGTTAAAACTTGCTTTATTTCTCTTCGCCTTGCTCTTGGGTTTTATAGGGATATTTGTTCTGATAAAAGCCTCTAGCTTGCAACAATTATTTAGCCTCAAAAACAAATTAGGCTTAAGCATTTATGCTGCTATTTTTCTCATATTATGTTTGGTTATTAATTGGGCGACCTTAAGTGATCAGATTCAAATTGCCTTGGGTGTGGTCTTTATTGCCATCCTACTTTCTCTTTCTTTAATGCCGATTCTGTATTTTATGTTAAGTAGGAAATTATAGGTTTATCTTTTATCCATATCCACCATAGGAATTACATTTCCAAGCACTTCTCACTTTGCCCATAAGCATTTAACTAAAAAGGAGACTGAGTATTAAAAAACTCAGTCTCTCTTTTTTAAAGAATCAATTAATTTTTAGACTAGGCTTAACTAGGATCACTAGTCTGAAAATTTTATTCTTTAGCAAATTCATCTTGTAAAGCTTTGATAAATTCAAAAGCTTTATTAGCTTTTTCAATCGTAGTGTCAGTCACATATTTAGCAGCATCTTCTGGATCCGCTGCAAATTTTTCATTTAATTGAGCCACGATATCATCAATTTCAGCTAAGGTTGCTTCTTCTTCGGCATTCACTTTTTCACGAACTGCCATCTTAACATTGTCTTCATCTGCTAGGACAGCTTCACGAATCTTATTAGTTACCCAATAATATGAATTTTCGTCATATTCATTTGTGGTTACCTTATAAGCTTCAGCAGTATCAGTAATATTAGCAAAGAATGGTAGGTATGGTGAAGCCAATGGTGAACCAATTGTTAACCACATAATAGCTGGAGATTCAGCTGGCATATCCTCCCGGACTTGGAAGATATGAGCTTCCATCGTATTTTGGTTACCAATTGGATATAATTCTTTCACTACTTCACCTTCAGCTGCGGCAGCTTCTTCTTCAGGATTACCTGTAGAAGATGATTTTCCATCAACTGCTTTTACATCAGTATCTTCGAAACGATCACGTTGGAAAGCAAAAATATCATCAATTGAAATCTTTTCATCGGTAGTATGATAGAAAGGATATTCTTCCATTTCTAAGTCAACTTCTTCAGTTGGGTTAAGGCGGTTAACCCCTGCCCAATACCGAGAATAAGTTCCTTCAGTTGGTTTTTCGCCATAAGAAGCAGCTACTTTAATCATTTCACCATCTTTAACTAAAGTGCCCGCTTCTTCAGCGGTTTTAACTAAGTTTTCAGAAGCAATCACATTTTCTGTATCAGTTACATCAATGGCACCCATAAAGAATGCATTAGGGAAAACAACGAATTTATCCGTTGGCATTTTGATTGCAGCATAGTTATGACCAGAAACAATTTCGATATACCAAGTTTCAGTTTGGTCAGCAATAATCAAAGAGTTGCCCTCAGCGGCACCTTTTTCATCGATGACTTTAGCTAACATTTCTACCCCTTCACGGGCGGTTTTAACGTGTGGCAAAATTAGGTTGGTAATAGCTGATTCAGCTAAACCATCTTCAAGTAATGGGTCAACAGCTAAAATTTCTTCCTTAACATAGGTAGAAACCGTAGCATCCATCATCACCCCAAATTCATTGAAACCTGCTTCATGATATTCACCATATTCTGGTGTGGTATCAGGTAAAGCAGTATATTTGAAAGATTTTTCAGGTAATTCATATTTAAAACCATTCACATCTTCTAACATAGCACCTTCTTCGTTATCCTTTTCAGGGAAAACAACGAAAGTCTTATTATGATCTGTTTCCAAATCTTCAGTCCGACCAAAGATCGTAGAACCATCTTCAGTTAAATCCTTACCAACATAAACCCCAGTACAAGCTAGTGCTGGTTGCGACAACAAGAGGGCCAAGCCCAATCCTGACATCAAACTAACAAGTTTTTTCATTCTCCATAACTCCTTTTCTTTATTATTTATTACTATGATAAAACTTGTTTATTCTAAAGCGTTCACTTGTCAATTTCTCTCCCAAAAAATTTACCAAGCTAATCTGGCTATATTATAATACAAAAATAAAGATTTTGATAAAAACTTTGAAAATTCATATCTAATTCTTAAAACGTTTTCATTTTATTATAAGCGTTTTCATTTTATTATAAGCGTTTTCATTACATTCTAATGATTTGTTCAAACAAAAATAACCCAAAAAAGTAACTTCAGAAACCACCTTTTCTTAAGGGTTATTAATTAAGTTTAATTTACAATGACAACCCGTTCATCCTGATCAACCTCGGTTAAGCGTACTTCTACCCGTTCACTTCTTGCAGTAGGAATATTTTTTCCAATGTAATCCGGACGAATCGGTAATTCGCGGTGACCACGGTCCACTAGGACAGCTAATTGAATGTTAGCGGGTCGGTCATGCATCATTAAGGCATCCATGGCAGCCCTAACCGTCCGACCCGTATACAGGACATCATCAACAATCACACACCGTTTATTCGTCAAACTTTGCGAAAAGTTAATTGACTTAATGCGGGGCTCAGCTTGTTTTTGACTCAAATCATCACGGTAAAAGGTAATATCTAAGCTCTCTAGTGGAATATCTACGCCTTCAATTTCTTTAATTTTAAGAGCTAGGCGCTGGGCTAGATAAATACCACGTGTTTTTATTCCGACCAATATCAAATTATCAGTGCTTTTATTGCGTTCTAAAATTTCATGAGCAATCCGCTTTAAAGTCCTATCTAAAGCAACTTGTTCCATTATCTGTCTTTCCATGAATATCCTCCTTTCACAAATAGAATCAATCGATAAAAAACACGAACCTAGACAAGATGAGGCTGTATTTTGAATTTCATTTCTCAATAATTATTAGAGAAGTGACTCAATGCTCTGCCCTTTTCTGGTTCGTGTTTTTATAGTCAATAATGACTGTTTAAAGATGATAAATTTCTATTTTAAACGTTCAACATCACGGGCAATTTCGACTTCTTCATTTGTAGGAATATTAATTACTGTAACTTTAGAATTATCAGCTGAGATAATCGCTTCTTTACGAGTGTCATTACGATCTGGGTCAAGTTCAATACCAAACCAAGTAATGCCCTTAAGAATATTTTCCCGTTCTTCTTTAGAGTTTTCACCAATACCAGCCGTGAAGACAATCACATCTACACCATTCATGGCCGCAATATATTGACCAATATACTTTTGAACCCGATTTTCAAAAATTTCAAGCGCTAATTGAGCACGTTCGTTTCCTTCGTAAGCAGCTATTTCAACATCCCGCATATCAGAAGAAACACCTGAAATACCTAATAAACCAGATTGTTTATTAAAAATATTAATCATTTCATTAACATCCGTAATATTTAATTTATCCATTAAGAAAGGAATTAATGAAGCATCAATATCACCAGTACGTGTTCCCATAGTAATCCCAGCTAATGGAGTGAAGCCCATTGAAGTATCAATTGATTTACCACCATCAACGGCAGTAATAGAACCACCATTTCCTAGATGGCAAGTAATAATTTTAAGCTCTTCGATCGGTTTACCTACAATTTCTGCAGCACGACGTGAAACATAACGATGGCTAGTACCATGCGCCCCATAACGACGAGCTCCAAACTTTTCATAATATTCATAAGGTAAGCTATATAAGTAATTTACCGCTGGCATAGTGGTATGGAAGGATGTATCGAAAACAGCAACCATATGCGCATTTGGTAAGCGTTTTTGGAATTCACGCATCACTAATGCTTCAGCAGGATTATGAAGTGGCGCAAATTCTGCCAATTCTTCAACTTTTTTAATTACATCTTCAGTTACAACGGTTGAATCCTTAAAGAATTCGCCCCCAGCAACAACCCGGTGACCCACACCTGTAATTTCTTCTAAATCTTCAATGATTTTGAATTCTTTTAATTTTTCAAATAAGATTTCAACTGCACGACCATGGTCGGTAATATCTTCCACCGTTTTAAATTCTTGGTCATCACCGTATTCAATTTTGAAGATAGAGTCACCAATTCCAATTCTTTCTACAAGGCCCTTAGCGATGACGGTTTCAGCCGGCATTTCAAAAAGTTGGAATTTTAAACTAGAAGATCCTGCGTTAATTGCAAATGTTTTTGTCATTTAGACATACGCTCCTTTATTTTTAATCTTACATACTCTATATTATACAGATTTTTCCTATTCTGTGCAGTAAAAGTTAAGCCTTTCCATAAAAAAGGCTTGTTATTTTCTTATAAAATCTATTAATCTATGTAATAACCTTTGGCTTTTATCTTTCTTTAGCGTAGAATAACAATAGAATTTCTTTAGAGAGAAGGATAATTATGGCTTTTAAAGATACATTTACTTTTGACCATTCAAAATCTTTAGGAGATGTCTTAAAAAAAATTCTTACCAAAGATAATGATCAGGCAGAGCTGGGAAAAATCAAGGATGAAAACGGGAATGTTTTACCTTACGATACATACTTAGACCAACTAATTTCCCAAGAAGAGTTTGAAACAGCCCATCAATTTATTAATGATTTTAAGTTTCAATTATCTCTCCATGACCACACGGTACTAGTCAATCAATATATTAATGGGCTTTACGATCTTGATCCTGCAATTCGGGAAAGAAATGATCTGGGTGAACAACAATTAGAAGCCATCAGAACCCGCCTGAATGATATTTTATAATCCTTAATAGGTGGAATTGATCAAACATCAGTTAACACAAATAAACAGAAATATAAATTTTAAAAAATAGAGGGGGTTGGGCTTTTTTGCCCAACCCCCTCTATTTTTTTAATTATTCTCTAAAGCTTTTTCATAAACATATCTTAAGCCCTTTGGTTTCTCTGCCACATAAATTATCCCAGACTGAATAAAACCTAAACTAGCAGCCAATGCTTGTAAGCGTCGATTCTTAGGATGAGTATCAATTCGAACAAAATGGTAGCCTTGATTAAGCGATAAGGTCAGTAAATGGCTGACGAAATTTCTGCTTATTCCCTGCCCCCTAACTGAAGGATCCAGGGCCAAACGGTGGATGGTTGTATAGGGTTGGTCAGGATACAGCCAATGGCCCACATAAATTTCTTGATAGAAAGGATCCGCTTCTGTCATTAAAGTCGCGGTCCCAATAATCTTGTTCTCATGAATTAATAGTTGACACCACTGCTTATCAATATCTGCTTTCAAAATCTCTTCATTTGGGCCTTCGCCATTTTGCCACTGGTCTGATCCGTCCTGGGCTAAAAGCTGACGAGCACTCGCAATAATATCCATTATAGAATGTAAATCTTCAGTTTTTGCTGGACGTACATACATAAGATGGCCTCCCTACTTGGAAATCCAACCTTGAATCATAGTTGTTTTATTTTCAAAAACCTGGTCCTCAATCTCACGATCAGACGTCTTATTTTTTAATTGGATCGGAATTTGGTATTTCTCCAACATCACCCGTGATTTTTCATTAAACCCAATTTTTTGAAATTGATTATCATTAAGGTAATAGACTTTACCCACCCGCCGCGGCTGATCTACTTTATCAGTAAACTCAATCCAGCGTTTACCAGCAGAATAAATTCGATCTTGAATTTTAAAATAGTAGACCCCTTGGGGGTTTTTACCAAGGTATTCGATGTCTTGGCTTTTTTCTTTGGCTATATATAAATCTGTCTTCTCAAATACTTGCGGAATCAAAGCGATACTATAGGCTGACTTCTCTGTAGCTGAATAAGGAAAATCCATCATAAAAAAAGTCCGTTTATATTGTCTTACTGCAGCGTTTAGGCCACCGGTTTTATTAATTAAATCACCATATTTAGTAAAACCATAAGCAGAATAGGCCCCTACAAGGAGTAAGACTATACAGGAAGTTTGTAAAATTCTTTTTGCGGTTTTAGAAACTTTTATATGTGAAACAGTCGAAATTACCAACAAAAATGCAATTAATCCAATAATCAACATCACCGCGAAATGCCAGTAATAAAATTGTTCCATCTTTAGCCACTCTTGATACACCAGTAAATCCTCTTTTCATTTTCTTATTTTCTTCTAGGAAGTCTCTAGATAGTATCCTTGTGTTTTTCAACATTAACTTATTTAAAAGTATTTTTCTAAAAAATTTTAGGTCTAGTCAAGCCCAAGTTCAGTCTTTAACCGCACCTGAGTCTCAGCTAAAGTATTTTCATCTAATACTTCATAAGAAACACCATCAATCGTTTGCCCTTGACCACTTAACTGATATTCATTTACTTGGCTAATTGCAGGTCGGTAGTGATCATTCAAGTACATTAATTGTTTGATACTTAAATTGGTTTGAATATTATTTTTTAAACTCTTCATTAACCCCAAGTATTTAATTGGATTTTTTATTTCTAACGCAGATTGTAGAATAGCCATGATTACAATCCGTTGGTTACCTTGGCGACCGTAATCACCACCTGTATCATCCCTATTTCGAGCAAAAGCTAAAGCTCCTTGCCCATCTAAATGAATGGCTTGACCTTCAACAAAACTATATCCGTCTTGGTCAAAAGTGGAAGTAGGGGTAATATCTATACCTCCTACCGCATCAACAACTTCTTCTAGCCCTTCCATATTTACTGTGATGAAAAAATCAATTGGAATATCCAATAAGTCTTTTACTGTCCGACTGGCCAAATCTTCACCCCCATAGGCGTAGGCGTGATTAAGCTTGTCCATCCCCTCTTGTCCTGGAATTTGCACATAGGTATCTCTAGGAAGAGATGTCAGATTTGTTATTTTTGTCTCTGGATTAATGGTTGCTAAAAGCATGGTATCAGAGCGTCCCTGCTCGGTACGACCTAGATCTCCTGTATCTACTCCTAAAAGCAGGATAGAAAAAGGTACTAAGCCTTTATCCTTATCAGATAGCGTAACTCTTGGCGGTTCGTTTTTGACTGCCGCCATAGTCTGAGTTGGAACTGGATTTGCTAATAATTGACTATTTACTAAACTATATACACCTAGTACAGCGATTAGAATTAAGAATGCAATCGTCCATGGCCATTTATGACGTTTATGATGTCGTTCACTTCTAGATTTCATAATATTCCTCCAATTTTAAACTGTCGTTTGTGTCCAATCACGGGTCTTATAAATATAATAACCAAAAAGACAAACACCTGCATTTGATACGAGCATGGCGATCCAAATCCCTGTAGACCCCAAACTAGTCATTTCACCCAATACCCAAATAACGGGTAGGCGTAATAACCAAAGCCGACCAATTTCCATGAACATACCGTATTTGGTTTTACCACATCCTTGGAAATAACCATTAAAAATCGAGAATAAACCCATAAAGAAAATAATAAAGGCTGTATAAGCTAAGTATTCTTTAGCCTGCATCCAAAGCTCAACCGATGCATCTTGTTTGATAAATATACTCAGGAGGGGTTCTTGGAATAATAGAACTAAAAGCGATGCAACAAAAGAAATTGATAAAACTATAGCAACAGCCCGTTTAAAGAAAGCTCTAACCCGATCGTAAGCTTGGGCCCCCATATTTTGACCAATAATTGAGGTTAAAGCCCCTCCAATTCCCATTTGAGGTTGAGTAATAATGTCAGTTATCCGGTTAACCATAGAATAAGCCGCTAAAGTATCTGTCCCGTAACCTGCTATCAAGCCATTTAAGACAGTAAAACCAAGGGCTGATCCACCATAGCCGACTGCAGTTGGCGTTGCTACTTTGGTAATATGCTGGACAACCTGCAAATCAAACCGATTTTGTCGCATGGATACAGGAAATTCTGATTCTTTCTGACTAATCCTAAAGGCTAGGACGTATAATAAAAATTTCGAAATAACGGTCGCCCATGCCGCCCCTTGGATTCCCATGTTTAAACCTGGAAGTCCCAAAAGAGGGAGTCTCTCAAAGATAAAGAAAGGATCTAAAAGTACATTGGTTAAAGAAGATATAAAGGAGATAGTTGTTATTGTTTTGGTTTTGCCTTGAGCATTTAAAATAGCTTGATAGCCAAAGTATAAAAAGTCAAAAAAGAGTCCGATATAATTAATTCTTAGATAGGCTAAAGACTTATCAAATAAAGTGCCCGTGGCTTGCATCCAACGTAACATAGTGGGAGCCGAGATAATCCCAATTAAACAGGCGGCCAAACCTACTAGAAAAGTTAACACTAAGGTATTATTCGCATAATGTTGGGCATAATTTTTTCGTTTGGCGCCTAAAAACTGAGCAATAATTGCGGTTGCTCCAACCCCAATCCCCATTCCAATTGCGATAAAGAGAAAGTTGAGGGGCCAGACGAAGGCCGTTGCCGCAAAATCTTCAGCGGAAATTTGAGCCACGAAGAGACCATCTGTCAGATTATAAAGTGTTCGCACCAAATTATTAATCATTAATGGAACCGAAATGGTCATAATGATTTGGTTAATTGGACCGATTGTTATATAAGATTGTTTATTATTAGTTAATTCCATTTAATCACCTTTTACCATTATATGGCTTTATTTTCTAAAAGGCGATTAAAAAGCTAAAATGTTACTGATTTTCATGGTTATATTTTTATCTCATCGGCTATATAGACATTTATACCAAATTATATTGATTATTTCTTGATAAAAATACAACTTTATTTTAAATACAGAAAAGGTTTACTTAAATCTAATTTTCACAATCTATTTTAACTAGAATGTGATAAAATATTTATAAAGAAAAATGAAAGAAGGATTTCTCATGACCCCTAAAAAATTATTTCGGTCCAAAACAAATCGTATATTATTTGGTGTCTGTGGTGGTCTAGCAGAATATTTTGATATTGATCCAACCATAATTCGTGTAATTTGTGTGCTCTTTATTCCGGATTTAGTGATCTATTTCTTGTTAGCATTGATTATTCCTGAAGACCCACGATAAGGAGGTAAACCATGAAAAGACCTAATCTCTACCGGTCACGCAATGACCGCATGCTCCTAGGCGTTTGTGGTGGCCTAGCCGAATACTTAAATATGGATTCTACCTTAATCCGTGTTTTATGTGTTCTCTTCATTCCAAATCTCGCTCTATATTTTATAGCAGCTTTATTTATACCTAATCAAAAATAATTCATTCATCAAATTACACTTCAAGTCAAAGACGGGATTAGGCAAAAAGCCTCGTCCCGTCTTTAAATGCACAAAAAAATAACCGACTCAAGATTAATCTCGGGTCGGTTATAATGAAATTTATTATGCTTCTTGAGCGACTGGATAAACGCTCACTTGTTTTTTGTCGCGGCCTTTACGTTCGAACTTAACCACACCATCGATGGTTGCGAATAAAGTATCATCGCCACCACGTCCTACGTTAGTACCTGGATGGATTTTAGTACCGCGTTGACGGTAAATAATTGAACCACCAGAGATAAATTGACCGTCGCCTACTTTAGCGCCTAGACGTTTGGATTCTGAATCACGACCGTTGGCTGTAGATCCGCCACCTTTTTTGTGAGCAAATAATTGTAAGTTTAATTTCAACATATTCTTGCACCTCCTGTGTTATTTCTGGAATTGTTTAATTTTTATATATTCGGGGTAATTTTCTGCTAGCACATCCAATGCAAAAACTAAGTGTCGTAAAAGCAGCTGACCATCCTGGTCACGTCTTTTCTCACCTGTCTCAGCGATGTCTAACTTCAAATAGCCACCCTCTATTTCATCAACTTGACTTGTAACCGGAATTTCTAACAAGGCTTGTAGGGAATTCTCGATTGAAATCAACTGACTCGAAACCGCAGCACACACAATATCTTCTCCTGCCTCAGCAAAACCAGCATGTCCGCTAACTTCTAAAGACTGGATTTGACCCTTGTGGTTACTGGCAATTTGAATATTAATCATTAGGCATTAATCGCGTTAATGGTTAACTTAGTATATGGTTGACGATGACCTTGTTTAGAATGAGAATCTTTACGACGTCTGTATTTAAAGATAGTAATCTTTTTACCGCGACCTTGTTTTTCAACAGTCGCTTCAACAGTTGCGCCTTCAACTAAAGGTGTACCTACCTTAGTATCTTCGCCACCTACAAGAACAACTTGATCAAAAGTCACTTTGTCTCCTGCTTTAGCTTCTAATTTTTCAACAAAAATTGTTTGGCCAACTTCAACTTTAACTTGTTTTCCGCCTGTTTTGATAATTGCGTACATTCAAGCACCTCCTATTATTTTTTTACAGAATTTACATTCTGACACCGAGACTCGCCATTAAAAGTGGTTTAGAACTCTTAGAAACTTTCTCTGAGCGGTTGCAGATGGGTGCACAAATACAACATTAGAATTATAACAAATGCACCTTTAGCCGTCAAGCCAAAGATGCATTTGTTTTGAATATTCTGAATTATTATATAAATTTTATTAAAATACAATGTACTCTTCGTAACCCAACCAGCGTAAGATCCCTTTAATTGGGAAAAATAATAGAATCATAACTACAAGGTTAAAGACTAAAGTCGGGGCGAGCCGCATAATAATAAAATCAATAATACTATGACTCGTAATGCCTAATTCTAAATAGAAAAGATATACCAGAAAATCTTGTAGGGTTAGAAAGACAATGAATAACATGGCGTGAATTAGACCATTTTTAGGAAGGTAACGTTTTACCTTGATAATAATATAAGCAATGACCAAATATAAAGTCGCGTTGAGACCCAGTAAATTGGTATTGTAAGAGTCATAAAATAAACCAAAGACGAATGCATATGGTAAAATATATGAGTCTCTAAAATAAAAGGCAAATAAAATAATAAAATAAAGCGTTAAATGCGAAATTATAATTTGATTAGGTGTAATAAAAGCAGTCGGAAAAATAGCTGGCAAGGCATTATCAATGAGACTCGTTATAATTAAAATGATCGGAATCATCCAATTTAACCGCCGCCACCGATTTACTGTCATCTTCATTCCTGACCACTCTGCCCTTCGTCGGTCGATTCGGAATCTTCCACTAAACTAGCTTCAGATTCATCTCCATCCGTTTGAGATTCACTCTCAGCCTCACTCGAAGATGCCGATTCTGTTTCAGGTAATTTCATACCTTCGGTGCCTGTTTGCTGTTTGATTACTGTGACAAAACGAATATCTGTCATTTCACCCGCTGGTTCTACGGTTACTTCTTGGAATAAACCATAAGCGTCCATTTGAGCTTCTACCACTTTACCAATCAGTAAAGTCGACGGGATAACCCCACCCAAACCAGATGTGATCACCATATCCCCAGCTGCAATTTTGGCATTCGGATTAATTTGAGTCATATGGTAATAACCGGTTTTAGCATCATAAGATGAGATAATACCATTTGCAGAAGAAGACTCATCTTTGGTCTGGATTCGAGCTGCCACCATACCATCATTATTCTGTTGAGATGTTAGTAATAAGACCTTCGATGAATTTGGATTAACTTCGAGGATGCGACCGATTAATCCATTCCCTGCCATAACCGCCATATCTTTCTCGACTCCATCACGAGACCCTACATTAATCATCATTGTTTCAACCCATTGATCCGGATTACGTGAAATAACGGTCGCATTAATCACTTCATAATTGGATAAGACTTCTTTTAAATCTAATTCTTGTCGCATTTTTTCATTTTCAGTTTCTAAGTCTGCCACACGGACTTGAAGTTCATTAATTTGATCGATATTCTCTTTTAAAGCTTGGTTTTCATCAAAAGTATTAATTAAATTATCCAATGAATCTGCGAATTGCACTACCATATTGACTGGCTCAGAAAAAAGCCGACCAATCCAGGCACCCGTGTCATTCACAGCAGTTGAAACAAGATTGTGACTTCCCTTTGAAATGGAATAAGCGATTAATGAGATGATTGCTAAAGCAGACAAAAGTAAAGCAATCAATTTTTTTTTATCAAACATATCTATCCTCTTTCTGATTAACGATGGCTAACTTCTGCAGCCTTCGATTCTTTATCCATGCTCCTTAATAGCTTTCCTGTTCCTAGAATCACTGCATCGACGGGATTGGGGGCTAAATTTGTAGGAATTGCTAGAGCTTGGAATAACCTCTCTGGTAATCGTTTCAACTGGGCACCTCCACCGGTTAAGACAATTCCCGTTTGTAAAATATCCCCAGCTAATTCAGGAGGTGCAAACCGTAAGACATTTCGAATACTTAAGACTAACTGTTCAACCCATTGATCTACACATTTTGCAACCAATTCAATACTAATCTTCAGCTCTGTCGGCAAACCAGTACTGAGCTCATTACCAGAAACAAGTAGATTGACTTCTTTATCTGAATCAGTCAGGGCCGCATTACCTAAGTCATGTTTTAGTTTTTCAGCTGTGTCTTGTGAAATTAATAAATGGTGTTCATCCCTAACACGACTCACAATTAATTCATTTAAAGCTTGGCTACCGAAATTGGAATTATAAGAAGCGATGATTTCACCATATGAAATTAAAGCCACATCGATCAGACCAGCACCTATATCCACAAGGAGAAATCCTTTAGGATCATAAACAGGTAAATTTGCACCTAAAGCCGCAGCAAAAGGGGCATCAATAATCATTGCTCGACTAATACCAATATCTCTTAAAAGATTTTCATAGGCTTTCTGATCAACCTGCGATAGGCTACTAGGCAAGGCAATCGCAACTTCAGGCCGAGAGCCAATTTGTCTAATAGCCGCCTTTATGAAGTAGGCTACCATTTGCTTAGCATAATTATAATTATGAATACGTCCTTGAATAATAGGTTGAACAAGCTTATATTCTAAAGACGTTTTGCCTTGTAATTCAAATGCTTTTGTTCCAAAGACAAGGTCATTTGGCTTATTTTGATTCACTGCAAGAAGTGAAAGTTCTTTTAAAGCAATACCTTTACGATTAATATAGACGATTGTTTTACTAGAGCCAAGATCTAAGGCGATTTTATTTTTACCAAAGAATCCCATATGATTTCCTCCCCTTTACAGTACTCGATAAATTATACCCAAAATTACATAACTTAACAAGGCTTTACATATCAACATTTACGATAACGTAACCATACATAACATTACTGATTTTTGAAAATTTTTGCCCCTTTTTGCCCCTTTTTGCCCCTTTTTTGCCCCATAAAAAAATAGCCTACCCCATATAAGGATAGGCTATTTTCTTTTATTTTTTCTACTTGATAAATTATAACAAAAAATTATCTAAAAAAACTACTCACCCTCACATAAAGAAGTAAAATTATCCGCAATCATTTGGAAATAAAAAAAGCCAGGGATTTACCCTGACTTTCTTTAAGCTGTATAAAAATTAGATTTTTTCTACGTTTGCAGCTTGAGGTCCACGTGCGCCATCTTCGATATCGAAAGATACAGCTTGACCTTCTTCTAAAGTTTTGAAACCTTCTGATTGGATTGCTGAGAAATGTACGAATACATCATCTTCGCCATCGCGTTCGATGAATCCAAAACCTTTGTCTGCGTTAAACCATTTTACTTTTCCTTCTGCCATTATAATATCCTCCTCGCGCCTAACATTTATTGCTATCGCTAAATTATTTTTATATTCTTGCTTAGGTACGAAAAAGATGTATTACTTTTAAAAAAATTTCAAACATAATATCTTACCACTTACAAAAACATGAATTTATTATAGCATAGTTGCAAAAAATTTGAAAGTAACTTTTTTAAAATACTCTTAACTATCTATATCTTAATCAAAAATATCGGTACTTTCATGCAAACTTAAATAGTTCTCATGTCCAATAATTAGGTGATCTAAAATCTCGATTCCCATCAATTGGCCACACTCAATCATCCGCTTGGTAAACTGAATATCAGCCGTTGATGGGGCTACATCGCCAGAAGGATGATTATGGCCTAATATGATACGTGCCGTTGGGTACTTAACCGCTTCTTTAAAAATTTCGCGTGGGTGGGCTACTGAAGAATTCACTGTCCCAATAAAAATAGTTTTTTTCTTTATAATTTCATTTTTGGTATTGAGAAATAAGGCCATTAAGTACTCTTGTTGGAGGTCTGCCATTTCTATCATTAACCATTGTCCAGCTGACCGGGTAGAGGTTATTTGACCATATTTAGGTAATTGACTACTAGCACAGCGACGCCCTAATTCCAAAGCTGCTATTATTTCAATGGCTTTGACCGGACCTATACCTGGTGTTTGGGTTAACTCTTCGATACTTGCCTGACCTAACTCATGAAGTGACTCAAACCGTTTCAATAAATGCCCAGCTAAAACAATGACATTATCTTTGCGCCAACCAGTTCTTAATAAGATTGCCATGAGCTCTTGGTTTGAAAGAGCTTTAACACCAAAAGATAACAAACGTTCTCGGGGTAAAGAATCGACAGGAACTTCTTGAATAAGGGGTGATTTCATTTTGCTAGCCTCCTTAGCTTACTAGTAATAAATACCCCATCAAGCTAGAATTCCTTTTTATAAATGGCGTAATTGCCCCTTAAACTCTTCAATCGTTTGGTATCTCTTTAACTTCATAATTTCAGACAATTCTTGATTTAACTTAGTAAAAATACCAGAACCTTTCGCAGCCAAAGCAGAAGCCACTTGAACCATCGAAGCGCCGCAAAGAACCATTTCAAACACATCACGTCCATTAGAATCACCTCCTGTGCCAATAATCGTAATCTCAGGGCGAAGTCTTTGATATAAGGCATGTACATTGCCTAAAGCAATGGCCTTAATCGCTGCGGTCCCCCTAGCCCTCCAAAACCACCTTTTGCTTTGAACAAACTTGTTTCATCATTGATCCAAAGTCCATGTTATGCTCCTTTATAGGTTAAGATAAAAGATAAAAAGCCCAGCTCTCACGAGTTGGGCTTTAGGTAACCTGATTTATTCATTACTCACTTATCTTACCAGGGTTGTTTATCTGTCTCTCGGACAGCATTAAAATTTACCTATGATTTGGCTCCAATTATAAAGTGAGCAAAATCAATAGTTAGTCCTGAATCCAATAAAGTTAGATTAATTTTTTCAATTGTTCGATTCTAGCATTTACTTCCTTCAATTGATTTTGATAATTTTCTCCTTTTTGTCGTTCTTCTTCTACTACTTTGGCAGGAGCTTTAGCGACAAAACCTTGATTAGCCAATTTCTTTTCGACCCGTGCTACTTCTTTACTTAATTTTGTCACTTCATTATTTAAACGTTCAATTTCATCTTCAATTTTAATTAACCCTTGTAAAGGCATGATGACTTGAGCAAAGGCTAAAGTTTGGGTCATAACTTCTTGCGGGGTTTCTAGATTTATTTCAATTTCAAGCTTATCTGGATTACAGAAACGTTCAATATATGATTTATTTTCCTCTAACAGATTTTTAGCCGCTTGGTCTCCTACTTTGATATAAATATCTACCGGTTTAGATAAAGGTGAGTTGACTTCATTACGAATCGTACGGACAGCCCGAATAATTTCAATCAATTGATTCATAGCTTCTTCAGCCTCTGGCTTCCGATATGGTTCAACTACAGTTGGATAAGCTGCAACCACAATTGATTCATCTTCTGGATTAAATTGTTGCCAAATTTCTTCCGTAACGAAAGGCATAATTGGATGAAGTAACCGTAAGAATTTGTCTAAAACATAAATTAGGATTGATTTAGTGGTTTTATTATCTTGGTCGTTTTGTAAACTTTCCTTGGTCATCTCAATATACCAATCACAATAATCATCCCAGATAAAGTGGTAAAGGGCTCGTCCGGCTTCACCAAATTCAAACTTATCAAAGAGACGGGTTACCGTTTCAATTGTTTCTTGGAGACGTGATAGAATCCATTGGTCAGCTAAAGAGGTATCGCTGCCAATTTCTACATCAGCTAGGGTCATATCACCCACCTTCATAAGAACATAACGAGAAGCGTTCCAAATTTTATTAATAAAATTCCAAGCAGCCGCTAATTTTTCAGGTGAGTAACGGACATCTTGACCTGGAGCAGACCCATTGGCTAAGAACCAGCGCAAGGCATCCACACCATATTCTTCAATCACATCCATTGGATCAATCCCATTACCCAAGGATTTAGACATTTTCCGGCCTTCTTCATCTCGAATTAAGCCATGTAAAAGTACATTCTTGAAAGGTCTTTGACCAGTAAATTCTAAGGATTGGAAAATCATCCGACTAACCCAGAAGAAAATAATATCATAACCCGTTACTAAAGTTGATGTTGGGAAGTAACGTTGGTAATCATTTTGACTTTTATCGGGCCAGCCCATGGTAGAAAATGGCCATAAGGCTGATGAGAACCAGGTATCTAGGACATCACTATCGCGATCCCAGTTTTCTTCATCCGCTGGGGCCTCTTCCCCAACATAAACTTCCCCAGTTTCCTTATGATACCAAGCAGGGATTTGGTGTCCCCACCATAATTGCCGTGAAATGACCCAATCATGGACATTTTCCATCCAGGAGATAAAGGTATCATTGAAACGATCTGGGAAGAAATCAACCCTACGGTCGCTTGCTTGGTTATTAATGGCTGCTTGCGCCAGGGGCTGCATTTTTACAAACCATTGCGTAGATAGATAAGGTTCAACAACCGCACCTGACCGTTCAGAATGACCTACGGAATGAACATGGTCAACAATCTTAACTAAAAGTCCCAAATTTTTTAGATCGGCGACAATGGCCTTGCGCGCCTCAAACCGGTCCATACCTTCATATTTACCAGCTTTTTCATTCATTGATCCATCTTGGTTCATAACCTTGACCCGTGGTAGATCATGGCGGTTTCCGACTTCAAAGTCATTGGGATCATGAGCTGGGGTGATTTTAACCACACCCGTTCCAAATTCCATATCAACATATTCATCAGCGACAACTGGTATTTCCCGGTTCACTAAAGGCAAGAGCACTTTCTTACCAAGAAGATGAGCATACCGCTCATCGGCCGGATTGACCGCGATAGCTGTATCACCTAATAGGGTTTCTGGCCGGGTTGTGGCAATTTCAACCAATTCATCACTACCCACCACCGGATAATTAATATGGTAGAAGGCGCCTTTAACGTCTTTATGGATGACTTCGATATCAGATAAGGCAGTCTGAGCAGCAGGATCCCAGTTAATAATATATTCACCGCGATAAATTAGGCCCTTATTATATAAGTCTACAAAAACTTTGTTAACTGACTTGTTCAAGCCTTCATCTAGAGTAAAACGTTCGCGATTATAATCAACCGATACCCCCATCTTAGCCCATTGTTGGCGGATTGTTTGGGCGTATTCTTCTTTCCATTCCCAGGTTTTTTCTAAGAATTTTTCCCGGCCAAGGTCATAACGGGATAAACCCTCTTCTTTTAACTTCGCTTCCACCTTAGCTTGGGTAGCAATCCCAGCATGGTCCATTCCTGGTAACCATAAAGTATCAAAGCCTAACATCCGTTTTTGTCGGATTAACATATCCTGTAAGGTCACATCCCAGGCATGACCCAAGTGTAATTTACCCGTTACATTAGGTGGCGGAATCACAATTGAATACGGCTCTGCCTCTGTGTCTTCTGAAGGTGCAAAAACACCTTTGTCTAACCATTCTTCATACCGACCCGCTTCCACTTCTTGAGGATTATATTTGGGTGATAGTTCTTTTTTCATCCATGACTTCCTTTCTTCTCTCCTAAAATGACAATTTAATCAAAATCAAAAATAAAAGCGTCCTATGCTGACACATAGGACGCTGCGGCGTGGTACCACCTAATTTTAGATTTCTCTCTTATTCTGATTGTTAACGAAGCTACACTCCGTAGGAAACTACTAGTCCAAAAACGTTGGCATCCCAGACTCCAAGCTACTTTCGTCAATTGGAAACTTTCAGCATTTGTTTCCTCTCTTTAGGTATCGACTACTTACTCTCTTCATTGTCATTCTATCGTATTATGGTCTAAATTATATCATAGCTCAGATAAAAGTAAACTAACTAGTGTAATTGTTGAAAGATATCTTTCATATCTCCCATATAATCTAGGACTTTTTCGGTTCTAATCTTGAGTGGCGTTTTATTAATCACTGCCAAATCCTGACCCTGAAAATACTGGATAAAAGCAGCAGCAGGATAAACAACCAAGGAGGTTCCTGCTACAATCATCATATCTGCTTGACTTATAGCTTGCATAGCCGCTAACATAGCAGTTTGATCTAATTGTTCTTGATAAAGAACCACATCAGGCCGAACTAAGCCACCATCAAAGGGACAGCGAGGGATACCCTCTTGGTCTAAAACTAAATTCTCATAATTATATGTTCGACCACACGCCAAACAATAGTTCCGATGGACACTTCCATGCAATTCAACGACCTTTTGGCTACCAGCTGCTTGATGTAATCCATCAATATTTTGTGTAACAATCGTCAAGTCCTTTCCTCTTGCTTCCAGTTGAGCCAGATATTTGTGAACAACATTCGGCTTGGCTTCGGGATAAACTAAATGTTTAAAATAAAAATCATAAAACTCTGCTGGATATTGCTTAAAGAAATCATGGGAGATTATTTCTTCAGGGCTCATATGATTACCAGTTGCTTGACTATACACGCCATTGGCCGAACGAAAATCTGGTATTCCCGAAGCAGTTGAAACCCCTGCTCCCCCGAAAAAGACTAGATTCTGACTGCGGTCAATCGCCGTTTGTAGTGCTTCAATAGTAGCCATGGTGATCCTCCTTGGTAAAGATATTCCTATTTACAAGCCAAAATTACCTTAATTAAATTATACACCAAAAAGAACCGGATAGGGCTATCTTAACAAAAATCTCAGATTTTCTCCTTTTACAAGAAAAAATAGCGTAAAAAAGCAGAGACCCTCTAGGGTCTCTGCCTTTTTTAACTTTACTTTTAGTTTAGATTATAAAGCGTCAGCAGCGGCTAAAGCTGGCTCATAATCAGGTTCTTCTGAAACTTCAGGAACAATTTGGCTATACTTAATTTCACCATCTTTATCCACTACAAAAACAGAACGAGCTAATAAAGGTGCATCCATTAAATCAATATCTAAGCCGTAAGCTTTACCGAATTCTTTATCCAAATCGGAATAAGTATTCACATCGAGTTCATTTTCTTCATTCCATTGGTTAAATTCATCGACAGAATTACGCGAAACAGTGATGTATTGATACCCTTTGTCTTTTGTTTTATCGGCAAATTGTTTAGTTTGTAATTCACAAGTCCGAGTTAAGACATTTGGAATCACTGAAATAATTGTCACTTTGTCTTTAAGGACATCGCTTAATTGAACTTTTTCACCTTTAGAATTAGTTAACTTGGCATCAGGAGCAGCTTGCCCTACTTGGGGTTGGTCTCCCTTAACTTCGATTGGTTCACCTTTAAACTTAACTTCTTGCACTGACATAAACAACACCCTTTCTACTTGATAAGTGTAGTATAACAAGGATTGTTTTAAGATAACAAATATATGCTTAGAGTAATGTTTGAAACTCAGCAGCTTGCGCTTGTATATAATCTTCGTCAATGACAAATGTTTCGACTTGTGCCAGTGCTTCTGAAACTAAGCTATCAATATCTAAGCGGTCTTCTAGTTCTTCAATGGTTGCTTCTTTGGGTTTAGTATGAGGGGAGCTTGGTGCAAAGACAGTACAACAATCTTCATAGGGTTCATTAGAAATAGTATAGGTATCTATTGTTTGAGCCAAATTAATTATGTCATTCTTATCTGTAGCAATTAATGGTCGCAAGATAGGACTATTGGTTACTGCATTAATCACCCTCATACTATCAATTGTTTGCGAAGCCACCTGCCCAAGTGACTCACCATTCACAATGGCATTTGCTTTTTGTCGAATTAATAACTGGTCCATAATTCTTAGCATAATTCGCCGCATAACCGTCATTGATTCATTATCGTGAATATGTTCTTTGATTGCTTCTTGGGTCTTGGTAAAAGGAACCACATGCAATTTTAAAGGCAAACCATAATGGGCTAATTTAGCGGTCAGTTTCTTGGCTTTTTCTAAGGCCTGAGGACTGGTGTAAGGCGGACTGGCGAAATGAACCGCTTCAAGTTCCATCCCCCGTTTCATCATCAAATAGCCTGCAATAGGTGAGTCAAAGCCACCTGAAAGCATTAATAAGCCTTTGCCGGAAGACCCATAAGGCATGCCCTGTAGCCCTTGATATGATTGTAGACTGAGAAAAGCTTGGTCTTTAACTCCAATTTGAACGGTTAAAGTATAATCGGGATGTTTTAAATTTACATTCATTACCGGAAAGGCTTGACCAACGACTGCTCCAACTTGCCTTTGAATATCATAAGTTTTCAATGGAAAACTTTTATCTTGGCGCTTAGCAACGATTCTAAAAGATTCGCCGTCTTTAGGTCCTATTTCTTCAAAAAGTCTAAGGGCCTCTGCTTCAATTTCCCCCATCTCCTTAGACACTTCGTAAACTGGTTCAAAACGAGAAATTCCAGGAATATCCTTTAAAATGGCAACCATATCCTCATAAGTCATCAATTGCCACTTAACATACATAAAATCATGTTGCGGTACGACTTTTACTTTTTCAATTTTACTTGTTTTATGACGAATTTGGTCAGCTAGCCGGGTCTGAAACATTTTCCGGTTGCGTCCTTTAGTTGATAATTCACCATAATGAATGACTATTTGTTTTTCTTGCATAGATTTTCCTTTCTCACTTCAAATTATTTACCAATTTTTAAGTTTCGGCTGATTTTATGAATGGTTTCTAGGAGATAGTCCACTTCGGTTGCTTCAGTCTGACTAGACATAGAGATACGGATGGCAGACTCACTTTCTTGGTCTGCAAGGCCCATAGCTCTGAGGGTCGCATGGTCACTTCTAACGCGACTAGAACAGGCAGAGGTTGTAGAAATATATACTTCTTCAGCCTCAAAGGCATGTACCAAAACCTCACCCGGGATAGGGGCAAAACTAGCACAAATAATATGACTGCTCGCACCTGATTCTGGGCTATGAACCTGCCAACCATTTTCTTTTAAAGTCTGACGAATCCTGTGATTAAATTGACCTAATTTTTGTTTAATTTGACCTTGTTGCTCAGACATCTTTCTTAGAGCTTGAGCTGTTGCCACAATTGCTGCCAGATTCTCAGTTGAAGACCTTTGCCCCATTTCCTGCCCACCGCCATAGATGAAGGGTTGATTCTCTATCCGACTGCGCTTGGCCAAAATTCCTACCCCACGCGGCGCATGAAATTTATGGCTTGATAAACTTAAGAGATCAATTCGTTCATGGCGACATTCATCTAGACACGTGGTGACTGCTTGAACAGCATCCACATGCCAAATTACTTGAGGAAATTGCTTTAATAAGGCGGTCAATCGATCTAAATCTTGAATCATTCCCACTTCATTATTGACTAACATAGTAGAAACTAATAAGACTTGGTTATCTAGGTGGCTATGTAACCATTCATAATTCAAAAATCCCTGACTATCTACTGGAATGAGCTCTACTTGATAGCCCCGCTCTTTTAATAAATCAAATTGCTTGGTCATAGAAGCGTGCTCAATACTTGAAATCAATAGTTTAGATTTATTCGGATGCAAATCATGATAATGGTCTACTATTGCTTGAAGCGCCCAGTTATTAGATTCTGTTCCACTAGAAGTGAAATATATTTCATTGCTTGCAAAACCTAGAATCTCGCTCACTTGTTTTCGGGCTGCATCTAAGAGTTGATGGGACCTAACTCCAAGTTTATGAACACTGGAAGGATTAGCAAAGTAGTCTTGACTAACTTTTAAATAGGTCTCCATTACTTGTGAGTCAGGTTGGGTTGTGGCAGAATTGTCAAAATAATACATAGATTCCTCCTTAGCTATTGCAAAGAAAAAACAGACTGGGTTCCAGTAACAAGAACTTGTTAACAAGAAAGTAGTCTGTTTTATGTAATTAATTAATAAATACGATTTTGTTTTTCATGATGATACATCCGGCGAACTTGGGTCGGCCCTTCTTGGTCTACCCGATAGAGAGCTTTTTCAATCACTGATAAAGCATCGCGATACCGATATTGATCATAAAAAAGATATTCAGTTTCACGAATTGCTTGATCCATTTCAGGATAATCATAACGGAAACGGTTAGAGTGTTGAATCATATACTCTGTTAAAGTTGCGTTGTCTAGAATTTCTTCGGTTAGTTCATCTAATTTTGCTATTTGAGCCTCTAATTGATCTTCAAGTAAATCAATTTCATCCATGTCAATACGGACATGATTCAATTGTTTTGATAACATTTCTATTTGATCCGTTACCTTATAAAAAAGATCATAATAAGATTGGTCTAAGCCAGGTAAATGTTGTTTTTCCAATCGACGTTTCATGTTACGCATATCAAGTTCAAATAAATCTAAAGATGATTTAGCATTCTTCTCACGGACACTCAATTGAGTCAACTCTTTAACCAAATCTTTCTGGTTCTGATCAATTTCAGTCAAACGTTTAAGCATTTTATCCATTTTAGATTCAACTTGACTATAAACTAACTTGTCTTCTTCTAAGTCATGCTTAATTTGACTGAACTCTTCCTGGGCACTGGCAATTTGGTTAGCAAATTCACTCACACGTTCCAGTTCATTATCATGTAAAATATAAGATTGAGCAATGCGATCAACTTCAATACCAGCATACCGATTGTTTTCATGTACTTGTTCGAACAAGGCGTTTAACTGAGTAATTTGTTGCCCTACACTATGCTTCGCTTCTGCCTCTGCTTCCATATAATCATACATGGAGTCGATTTCACGGTCCGCCTTATCCATTAGGGTTTGTGCTTCTGCTAAATCAGCATTCTTAATTGAGGCTTTGGCTTCATTCAATTTTTCTTGAATTTGATTAATTTGATCAAGTATATCCTCTTGGTCAAACTTGAAATTTGCAGCGGTCATACGATCATAACCATCACGTAAATCTTCGATCATATCTTCGTATTCATTTTTGATTTTATCGTACATAGAAGGTAATTTCTTTAAAATATCTTCTAATGATTCTAAATCAGAAGAAAGGGTTTCTAACATAGACTCTGCTTCTAAATGATCGCCGTTATTCGTATATTCATTATAACGACTAAAGTTTAATTCTAAATATTGCAGATTTTTTTCAAGTGTTTCAATTGCAGGACCATAATCAAAACTATGATTCATGATGGCTTGACGGGCAGTATTATATCGTTCTAACAAAGCTTCCGACCGCTCATGATTTTGATTACTTACTTCCAACAAATCAGTTAAAGATTGGTTCAAATCAGCAACTTGGACTTCAGTCTCTTCAATAATTTCCCGGGCTTCTTCAATGGTTGCCTTAGATTTTACAATATTAATCTGTTCAGTATACTGCTCAGCCCCGACTAAGGCTGATTCAATTTCAGTAAATTTGAAATTGGTGATGGTTTGCCAATTAGCCACCAAGGTTTCATATTGTCTTTTAGTCTGACCGGAAAGTTCCATATTTTTTAAGGTATATAGTTGGTCCGCAATGGACACATTCATCATTTCATCTTTCCGTAATTCCAACTCAGCAATCTCTTTTTTGCGCTGTGTTTTTAAATAGTAAAAAATCCCTACTGCTACAATTATGATGATGACGATGATAAATAAGATATCTACAAAACTCATCTTTTCGCTCCTCTACTGCCCCGAGCCTATGGGGGCAAATTATCACACTAAATTATAGCATTAATAGACTATGATTCAAAGAAAAATATTTGAAGGAAGCACTTTCTTCACTTATAAATAATCAACCGAGTGATTTAGAATATAAAGGCATTATTTTATTTCCAGGCGAATTTTAATGCCAAAACCATCTACAAATTCATTTACTTGATCCTCTTGGGTCACAGACTTAAAGTCTGAAATTGCCGCAAACCGGTCTAAGGCAGCCTGGTACAAGGCATGGTCTTGATAGATGAAACTTATTGATTCCAAGCCTACTTGGCCTGGTTTTCGTTTTAACAAATGACTTCCTGACCAACGGTTAGCTGCCACATGATGATGATAAGAACCAGAAGCTAAGAAAGTGGCGGTAGGCATTGGGGTCTTATCTTTCATATTCAAGGCTTGACCATATATTTCTTGGGCCTTCTGAGTATCCGTCACTGACAAGTGAAAATGGCCCATGACAGAGTCTTTTTCTAATTTCAAAACTTGGTCTGGTTTATCGGCAGCAGCAAATACCCCATTAGCATCCATTTCAATAGTGATGGCTTTGATTGTTCCATCTTCATAAATAGTCCATTCGCTTTGATCTTTGTCACGATAGATTTCAATACCATTGCCTTCAGGATCTTCTAAATATAGTGCTTCACTGTAGCCATGGTCAGAAGCACCAATTAAAGGTGTTTGCATCCGGATAAAATGGCGCAAAACATTCCCTAAAGCAGCTCGACTCGGCAGCAAAATGGCAAAATGATAAATGCCATTGCTGGCTTGGGTTTCAACTTGATCTTCTGCTTGGTTTAAAATAACTAGCGGACGACCCGGAACACCTAAGGTTCGACTCTTTTCATCACTCGCTAATAAATCCATGCCCAAATGTTCTTGGTAAAAGCGACTCATCCGGTCTAGACCAGCCACATTTAAACGGACAGGACCTAATTCAAATTCTGATTGATAAGGATACATTATAAATTACCTTCTTTTCTATAAAATTTATTTCGAATTAGAAATAATATACCACACTTCATTCAAATGTCAATTAGAATTTAATATTGTTAGAAAATCTTTTATAAACAATTCAACATATACATGCCTTTTTTACAATAAAAAACCATAAATACTGATTTGTCAGTATTTATGGTTGGTAAGTTTAAAATAAAGATTAGCCTAATTTGTTGTAGTATTCAACGACTAGGGCTTCATCGATTTCAGCAGATAATTCACCACGTTCTGGTAAACGAGTCATTTTACCTTCTTTATTATTTTCGTCAAAAGAAACGAAGTCTAAACGTGAAACCACTGCTTCTAAGTTTTCTTTAATAATTGCTAAATCTTGTGAACGTTCACGAAGACCAATTACTTGCTCAGGTTTTACTAAGTATGATGGGATATCAACGCGTTGACCATCTACAGTAATATGACCATGGGCAACTAATTGACGGGCTTGGCGACGAGTTGACGCATAGCCTAAACGGTAAACTAAGTTATCCAAACGAGTCTCAAGGATAACCATGAAGTTTTCACCATGCTTACCTTCCATCTTAGCAGCTTTAGTAAATAAAGTTCTAAATTGACGTTCATTTAAACCATACATAAAGCGTAATTTTTGTTTTTCGTTTAATTGAGCACCGTATTCAGTTACTTTATGACGAGCATTCCCATGTTGACCTGGTGCGTAAGGACGACGTGATAATTCCTTACCTGTTTCTGTTAATGAAATGCCTAAGCGACGTGATTTTTTCCAAGCTGGTCCAGTATATCTAGCCATGTTAAATCTCCTCCATATAATTTAAATTTTTGGAGTAAAATATGACTTCTAAAAACCGAATGCGTGCATTTGCCCTACACTTTCGCCTTTTGCAGCCGCGGTTACTCATGGTCTCCTATTGGAGTGGGCAACTGTTGACGCGCTTTCTTTTTTAGATGCTGCTATATTTTACACAAAGAGTATTATAGCAAAACAATGTAGGACTATGCAAGCTTTAATTGGCTTTTTATAAATTTAATCGACGACTGCTAGTAGAGAGGCTACCATCTGAGCCGACTTTGCCCCGGCTTCAAGGACGAAATCATCAAAGGAAACCGAAGCATAATGATCGGCATTATCAGAAATCGCTCGAATAATAACAAAAGGCACCTCTAACACCTGGGCTACTTGCGCAATCGCTGTCGATTCCATCTCACAGGCTCGCGCACGCGGAAAACTCGCTCGAATCTCTTGCGTCTTTTCTATACTATTAATGAACTGATCTCCTGAGACAATTTGACCCACGATGGGTTCAATTCCCATGCCTCGGACAACCGCTTGACTTAAACGAATCAACTGACTATCTGGATAATATAAGCTCGGCATCCCTGCCATCTGCCCTCTTTCGTAACCAAAGCCCGTTACATCAACATCATGGTAGGTTAAGGAATGGGCAATCACTACGTCACCTAACTTAACAGCTGGATCCAAAGAACCAGCGGTCCCAGTATTTATTAAAAGATTAATCGGAAAATGATTCAATAGGAGGGTCGTCACTAAAGCTGCATTCACTTTACCAATCCCTGACTCAACTAAAACAATGGTTTTACCCGCTAGTTTGCCTTTATAAAACGTTTTATTTGCAAGCTCAATTATTTCAATCTCTGCCATTGCCTCCTTTAAGCGAATAATCTCCTCGGCCATGGCTCCAATAATTCCTATCATACATTCCCTCCTAAACTAAAAATGCAATTAAAAGTACGGCTAATAATAATACTCCAACAATGATAATCCCATTATTCAAAAAACGATCTAATGCAAGATTATACTTACTTCTCCTACGCTGAATAATTTCTTCTTCATAGTCTGCTTCAATATCCTTATCATAGTAGCCATCTTCAATTCCTGGTTCATCAAAATATAAATCATCTTTTTCTTCATCATAAGGAGTATCGTTTGGATAAGCTCCATCTTCTCGACGTATTTTATGGGTCATAATGGTCCTCCAGCTAGTTAATTTTCCTGTTTGTTAAGCCAATATTGTAGGCCAATAATGGTTTTGGCATCGATAATTTGCCCATCATCTAGAAGTGAAGCAATAGCTTCACGATCAAAGAAAGCTAATTCAATAAATTCATCTTCGTCTTTAGGTAAGGGATCTAAAACTTTGCGGACCCCTTGGGCTTCAAAAAGATAAATCATTTCATCTAAATAGCCTGGCGACACATAGAACGACATCACTTGTCTTAAGGATTCTGTGTGAAAGGCAGTCTCTTCTTCAAGTTCTCTTTTTGCCGCTGCATAAGGTGCTTCTAACTGCCCATCAACATAATCAATCACACCTGCTGGTAATTCAAAAAGATAGGCATCCACAGCCGCACGATATTGTTTGACTAGAATTACCTGATGGTCAGAATTCTCAGCTAAAATTGCCACTGCTGGTTGATGGTGGATAATATCCCGTTGCACCGTTTGATGGTGGTCCCAGGTCATTTGGGCTTGATGTACAGAGATAATTGCACCGTTATAAATCTCTTTACTTTCAATGAGTCGCTCACTATTTTTAAAGGGCATATCTTTAATATTATTTTCCACGAGGTCACCTCTTAAATTTTCTATTTCTTTTTCATTTTAAATTGTACCATAAAAATTAAGGGCTAAGATAAGTCTTAGGTACCATAGCCCCACTTTCTTTCTATGCTACACTAAGAATGTAGAAAAACAGACCTAGAAAATTAAATGGAGGTGTTCTTATGGTCGTAGTTATTCCTGTTGTCTTGGCTTTATACACAGGACTTACTGTATTAGATATTATCCGTCAAAATAATGGTCCTGCCCTTAGAAAAAAATTCTTTAAACAAGGCTTTGACCATTTTGTCTTATCCGCTTGTCTCGTCTTCGCTACTGTCTTTATTAGTGGCTTCCTAGCTGTAATGGATTTCTCACAAATTACCATGCTGCTTGTGGCTTTTATTACCAATCTAATCCTGCCCTACTTTTCTTTTGGGGCTCTAAGCCGTCACCTACCAAAACAACTCATCTTAATTATTTTTTATTTTAACCTTTTCTTTAATACCATTATCCTCGTACAACAAAATTATAATGGTTCCTTTGTTTTTGCTTATCAAGATTGGCTGGGAATAGCATTATTTATCTTTAGCCTCAATATTTTCTGTCATGGTTTAATCCATGGTTTAACCTATCTTTTCACAGGTATTGGCCACCGCACGAATCCTAGAACAACAAATTCCTTTACTCGAAAAAATAAAAAAGGTCCTGACATGACCCAATTTTATCTTGAACAAGGATTGAACGAGCAGGAAGTGGACCGGTTCCGCCAAGAAATGGGTCAAGCGAGAGACCATATCTTTAACCTAGAAAAAAATATCCAAGCAACCGTTAAATTAAGGGATATCGACAAACAAACAAAATTAATTGAACTAAGTCAAACCTACTTCAAAAATATTGTTCACCATCCACAATGGATTGTTAAAGCGGATTATTTCCTTTACAAATTACTCCCCGCCTTGGATGACTTAAGTGAAAAGTATAATGAAATTAATGGCCATCTTGCCAAGAATAAACAAACTTACATTATCTTAGAAAAAACCGCTGAAACCATTCAAAAACTAGCTCAAGAATTAGAGGAAGACTATATGGCCTTCCATAAAGAAACCTTTGATTCTTTAGAAGACGAGTTGAATTTCGCTGACCGAATTATTAATAAAGAAGAATCTTGGTCTAGTAATACTACAATGGAAGCAAACGATATAAGTGAAGAGGACGCAGCAGAGAGCCAAACTTATAAAAATCAAGATTCCATTGAGCAATTACTGGAAGAATTAGAAGCTGATCAAGAACATTCAAAGATGGAGGACTAAAATGACAGATTCAGATATGCAAAAAGATATGGATGAGAAATCCATGAATATTGAAGATTTTTTCGATCAAACTCATACTTATTCTCATGTAGATGACTTGCTCGCTGATCCTTTTGATGAAGCGAGTTCAAGTCCTACTAATCAATTTCAATCCGAACTAGAAGAAGCAGCCCTCAAAGCACAAAAGCAAGTCACCAATGAAAAGTTAATTGACCGGCTCCCCCAACACCGCCAAGGCCAAGCCCGAGACTTAGCCAAAAAGATCAACGAAAATGATATGGCTGCCATTCTGGTATACGGGGCTAATGCTCAAAAAAAATTAGGTGACTTCTCCCATCAGATTTTGCAACAAGTCCAAGTCAAAGATACTGGGGAAATTGGCGACTCCTTAGTCGAACTTATGCAATACTTGCAAGAATCTAATCCCAAAGATTTAAGTGCCCAGCCCAACATGTTTACTAAACTCTTTAAAAAAGTAAAAAATAGCCTCACTGATACTCAAATCCGCTACCAAAAAATTGGTTCGCAAATAGACCGAGTGGCTATTCGCCTTGAACGTGAACGTAATGAATTAATGAATGATAACCGCATTTTAGAACAATTCTACGAAAAAAATAAAGATTACTTTGAAGCCCTAAATATTTATATTGCTGCTGGAGAAGTAAAAATGGATCAATTACTTAATGAAACCATTCCAAGTGCGATTGAGCAAGCTAAAACCAGTCAAAGTCAGATGGATATCCAAAAAGTAAATGACCTCAGTCAATTTTTAGACCGCTTAGATAAGCGGACTCATGACCTACGCTTAACTCGGCAAATGACTTTGCAACAGGCACCTCAGATTCGTATGATTCAAAATACCAACCAAGCCTTGGCCGAAAAAATTCAAGTATCAATCCATACAGCCATTCCGCTTTGGGAAAATCAAATCACCATTGCGCTTGCCCTCTTAAGACAACAAGGGGCTGCAAATTCACAACGGATGGTTTCTGAAACCACTAATAATTTGCTCCTTAAAAATTCTGAAATGCTTCATCAAAGCTCAACCGACATCGCTCGTGAAGTCGAACGTGGGGTCATCGATTTAGAAACCTTACAAAAATCACAACAGAATTTGATCAAGACCATCGAAGACACGCTACAAATTCAACAAAGTGGTTTTGCCCAAAGACGGGCAGCTGAAGAAGAATTATCAGCTATGGAAGCTGAATTACGGAATAAATTATTAGATATCTCCCGTATTCAGACAAATCAAAAAAGCCAACAATTTTCTGAAAATAAAGCAGACCAATACGATTTTTAACCCATAATAAAGGCCTCCCCAAGCCCGAGTGATAAAACACTTGGTTGGGAGAGGCTCTTTTTATACCTATTCAGTTATTATTCTTTTTCACTAAAGTATTGTGGGAAATGTTCAGACACAATCGCATGACAACGATGACATAATTCAGGCGCGCCTTCAATCGTTCCTACTTCAGGACGAACCGCACGACACCGGTCACAAACATGGCCTTGGGCATGGTCAACCACAACCGCCATATCATCCATGTTTAAAGCTCCCTCAGGTGCTGATTCTATATCTGCTAAATCAAGATGAGATACAATCATTAATTGATCAAGGTGGTCAGATAGACCTTCAAGCTCTGCTTTTACTTGGGCTGGAAGGTATAAAGTAACCGCTGCTTCAAAAGATTTCTTAATTGGGTCTGCTTCGTTATTCTTAGCTTCTTCCAAGCCTTTTAGAACTAAATTTCTGACCTTGAAGAAAGATTGCCATTTTTCGATAATGGCTGTTTCTAAAGCTAAATCATAGGCTTGAGGTAAATCAGTCAATTGAACATAACCTGATTTACCTGGTAAAACGGTCCAAGCTTCTTCCATAGTGTGTACTAAGATTGGCGTTAAAAGTTGAATTAAACCATCAAGCACTTCGTAGATAACTGTCTGCATAGCCCGACGATTCAAATCATCCGCCGCTTCGATATATAGAACATCCTTAGCAAAGTCTAAATAAAAAGCAGATAAATCAACCGTCACAAAGTTGATCACATTTTTATAAATAGAAGAGAAATGATATCTTTCATAATCTTCTAAAATATCATTAACTAGCACACGGTATTTAGCTAATAAATATTGGTCTTCAGGACGTAGTTCTTGGTAGTCAACCTGATTCTTTTCAGGATCAAAATCATTGACATTGGATAACATAAAACGAATCGTATTCCGGATTTTACGGTAAGCTTCTGAAATTTGTTTTAGAATTTCCTTAGAAATACGGACATCTGATTCATAATCCACTGAAGCTACCCAGAGACGGATAATATCTGCACCCAATTCTTTGGTAATATCTGCAGGCAAGATAGTATTACCCAGAGATTTAGACATTTTCATTCCATTACCATCCATGACAAAGCCTTGGGAAAGGACGGCTTTATATGGCGGCTTATGGTTTACTGCAACAGAGGTGGTAAAACTTGAGTTAAACCAACCACGATATTGGTCAGACCCTTCTAGGTAAAGGTCTGCTGGGAAATCTAAATAGTCACGGGTTTGTAAGACACCTGCATAAGAGGTACCTGAATCGAACCAAACATCCATAATGTCATTTTCCTTAGTGAATTCTCCATTCGGTGAGCCTGGATGACTAAAACCTTCTGGCAACAATTCTTTAGCAGTTTTTTCAAACCAAATGTTTGAGCCATGTTTTTCAAACAATTGGGCCACATGTTCAATGGTTTCGGGCGTCATAATTGGTGTTTGGTCTTCCGCATAGAAGATTGGTAATGGAACACCCCAAACCCGTTGCCGCGAAATGACCCAGTCCCCCCGGTCTTTAATCATATTATAGATACGACGTTGGCCGGATGGATGATGCCAAGTGACATCCTGCTCAACTGAATCTAATAATTCTTGTCGGAATTTATCAATGGAAGCAAACCATTGTGGGGTTGCTCGGAAGATAATTGGCTTCTTAGTCCGCCAATCATGCGGATAAGAGTGGGTGATTTCAGTGACTTTTAATAGACGGTGAGCCTTTTCTAAGTCTTCTAAAATAACTTTGTTTCCTTTTAAATAAAACATGCCTTCATATCCAGGGGCTTCATCGGTGAAATGCCCCCGATTATCCACGGGTGAAAGAATATCTAAGCCATATTTTAGTCCCACTTGGTAGTCATCTTCCCCGTGACCAGGGGCAGTATGAACGAGACCCGTCCCAGAATCCAAAGTGACATGGTCACCTACAATTAATAGAGAAGACCGATCATACAAGGGATGTTTGGCGGTCATGCCTTCAAAGTCTTGGCCGAGATAGGTATCTAAAACTTGGTAGTCCGCCCATTCTAATTCTTCAGCAAGACTCTCTAATAAATCTTGTGCAACGATAAATTTACGGTCTGCTACTTGAACGAGGGCATAAGTAGCGTCAGCTTTTGCCGTAATAGCTAAATTGGCTGGAATAGTCCAAGGAGTTGTTGTCCAAATGACAAATTCAGCATCTTCTGGCACACGTCCTTTCCCATCTAAAACTTCAAAAGCCACGTACATGGATGGTGACGTCACATCATGGTATTCCACTTCTGCTTCAGCTAATGAGGTTTCAGAAGATGGTGACCAATAAACCGGCTTCATACCTTTATAGATATAACCAGCTGCAGCCATCTTACCAAAAATTCGAACTTGTTGGGCTTCATATTCTGGTTTAAGGGTTAGATATGGATTATCCCATTCTCCCGCAACACCTAACCGCATAAAGTCTTCTTTTTGCCCTTCAACTTGTTTTAGTGCATATTCTTCACACAACCGGCGGAAATCAGCCGTAGACATTTCTTTACGGTTAACTTTTTCAGATTTAATTAAAGCTGATTCAATTGGTAAACCATGGGTATCCCAACCTGGCACATAAGGTGAACGAAAACCAGACATAGACTTGTAACGGATAATAAAGTCTTTAGTAATTTTGTTTAAAGCATGACCCATATGGATCTGACCATTAGCGTATGGAGGGCCATCATGTAATATCCATGTTGGTTTGCCTTCGTTTTTTGCTTGAACCTGATTGTAAAGGTCCGCTTCTGCCCATTCTGCTTGGAGGCTAACTTCTTTTTTCGGTAAGTTAGCCCGCATGGCAAAGTCTGTCTTGCCAAGATTTAAGGTGTCTTTTAATTTCATCCAAATTCTCCTTTTTTTATTTTTCCCACTAGAAATAAATCCTACCTACAAAAAAACGTCCCTTCAAACTGAAGGGACGCAATTGCGTGGTACCACCCAAATTAATAATTAAATAATTATTCACTCTTACATGATAACGCTGTTTAAGCGGTATGGCTTATCCATACTTAGATAAAAAAGTGATATCTACTCAAGAAGGGATTATCAAGCTCTCACCATCCTTGATTCGCTGTATATATACTTAAGTAAATGTGTCTTTTTATTGTTTTGGTAATTCTATCCGTATCGTTTGACCGAGGACACTTTCTTTATCCTCTTTGCTTTCTTTAACCGCATCATAATAAGTTCGTTCATTAAAATCTTCCAAGTTTTCATCACTTGATGAACTTTCCTCTAGCGGTGTAAATGTCATTTCTTCAGACTCAACATAGTCATTCTTTAATTGGTGGGCTTGATCGAAAGATTGGCTATCTACTTCAGTTAATCGGTCCACACGTTCAGCCGTCTTATCTGAAATATTAACTGCCTTATATTCTTCAAATTGAGAGTTTACCTCGGTATCTAATAACTTCTTATATTCCGGGTTGGTCACTAATTCTAAATGATCACGAATCATACTTTCAAGTTG
This sequence comes from Eremococcus coleocola ACS-139-V-Col8, assembly GCF_000183205.1. Classification (NCBI taxonomy): domain Bacteria; kingdom Bacillati; phylum Bacillota; class Bacilli; order Lactobacillales; family Aerococcaceae; genus Eremococcus; species Eremococcus coleocola. The sequence continues at coordinate 199,638 of NZ_AENN01000015.1, forward strand.
ATTTCGGAAACCTTGACTATTGCGTCGGATAGCTTCTGTTTCAGTAATAATTGTTTGAGCAAAATCATTCGCCTCACGAACCCGATTATCTGCCTCAGATTCCGCTTCATAAATAATTAATTCAGCTTCCTTACGCGCATTTTGTTTCAAACGATCTGCCGCCTCCTGAGCAACAACAATTGAGGCATTCAAAGATTCTTGTAATTGAGCAAAATATTCATTTTTTTCTTTAGCAATATCTAATTCTGATTTTAGATTGCGATTAATTCCGATTAATTTTTCAAATTCAGCAACGATTACATCTAAGTAATCATTTACTTGATCAGAATCGTAACCACGGAATTTAGTATCAAATTCTTTATTCAGAATATCTTCTGGTGTTAGTGTCACAATTGCACATCCTCTCAGCTTCTTAATGCTCTAAGACATTTACTTGAAGTTTATAGTTATCTTTCTTAGTCATACCTTGGACTTGTTTAATCCAAAAGCGTCCATAATGGCGCAGAGAAACAATATCTTCTACCCCAATTACCACATCTGGACGGGTCATCTCAATAAAGTTCACTTTAACTTGACCGCCTGCGATGGCATCTTTAGCACGCTGTCTAGAAAAATTATAGACTTTGCTTAATAAAGTGTCAAGGCGGAGGGATGAAGCAACTAGGAAAACACTCTCCCAGCTTTCATCCGACTGAAGAATCTCATCGCTAGCAATTGGCTCGAGATGGACGCCAACATTGGCAATTTTTGTAATATTTGACATATAAAATTCGGTCATGGAAGCATCTACAATCACATGCCAGGAAGTCCCATCCGTAATAATATCACCGGTTCGATCACGGTCTACTCCAGTTGAAGTAAAGGTCCCTAGAATTCTCCCATGGGTTAGTTGACCAAACTTAAGAGGAAAATTGATATTAAAGGCTTGTATTTCAAAAGAGGCCTCGTTTACTTCATAGTACTGAGGATAAATAAGCGCCCGCTTCCGCTCTGCTCCTTCACAACCTCCCCAAAAAGCCACTTTAACATCTTCATTAGTTCCAACTAACTGAGAAACAATCATGGCTTGTCGTGGAGTTAAAAATGGACTTAAATAAGCTAAAAAACGATTTTCAACCCACTGCAACCAACCCAATACAGTATCAATAAACCCTTCTTCTTCAGGTCGATAATGTTGATAAATATCAATATAATTAGCCATCTTATGCTCCTATAAAAATACCACCAACAAGGAAAGAATTCCTCTTTGAGCAAACTGCAAAACAAACAATGCAATAATCACATTAAAAGAAATCCCGCCCAAGCTAGGGATAAACTGATCAAATACTGAAATATACGGTTCAGCTAAACGACGAATTAATTGGCCAAGTTTTGATGACCGTGCCTGTGGAAACCAAGACATTAAGGCGTATGCTATTAGGACAAAGCTATACAGGTTAAAAATTGTATCCACAAGTCGGAATAGAATAAGTCCCATTCACGTTTCACTCCTACTTATATAATTTATTCGATAATATTAATTACTCTCTATCATACCTTATTTTATAAATAATTTCCTCATATTTAGACAAAAATCCTGAGTAAGTCCCGCTTTACTTTCTGATAAAAGATGATGGGGACTTATCCAGGATTTCTATTATATGATCGATTTTAGATTAATTACGGTGACGTTTACGGAAGAAAGGCGGTGTATCCAACTCATCACTATCATTTTTTTCAACTTGACGAGCTAAATCAGCATTTTTTTCAAACACCCGCTTGGTATTTTCTTCATCCATTTCTACTTCACGCGTAGACTTTTCTCGGTTAATATCCCAATTAGAGAATAGATCTTTTTGTGGTCGTGCTGCTCGACTATTTGCTTCAGTCTTAGCTGCAAAATCAGCGGCACGTTCAGCATTGTTAGCTTGAACTTGAGCATTATTTTCACTATTTGCATTAAATTGACGCCGTGGTGTGTTCATCATAGGTTTAGGGCGGTCATTCTTATCTGATTGAATACCAGTGGCAATCACAGTAACTTTAACTTCATCGCCTAGACTTTCATCAATAGAAGTACCAAATAGAATATTTACATCGCCACTAGAAGCAGCTGCTACAATTTCAGACGCATCTTGAGCTTCATACAAGCTTAAGTCGGCTCCACCTGTAATATTTAAGAGGATTTGTTCAGCTCCATCAATTGATACTTCTAGAAGTGGAGAAGAAATTGCTTTCTTGGTCGCTTCAGCAGTCCGATTTTCACCAGAAGCAGTACCGATACCCATCAAAGCTGTCCCTTGATCTTTCATTACAGTACGAACATCTGCAAAGTCCAAGTTAACATAACCAGGAGCAGTAATTAAATCTGAAATACCTTGAACCCCTTGACGCAGCACATTATCAGCTTCAGAAAAAGCTTCTAACATTGGTGTCTTACGGTCAACGATTTCTAATAAACGATTGTTAGAAATGATTACCAAAGTATCTACATTTTCTTTTAAATTCTTTAAGCCTTCGGCCGCAGCCCGTCCACGTTTTGGTCCTTCAAAAGTAAATGGACGAGTCACAACACCGACAGTTAAGGCACCTAAGTCTTTAGCAATTTTGGCTACAATTGGTGCTGCACCAGTACCAGTACCGCCTCCCATACCTGCCGTTACAAAGACTAAATCAGCACCTTCTAAGACAGAGCGAATTTGCTCTTCACTTTCTTCAGCAGCCTTAACCCCAACTTCAGGTTGTGAACCGGCCCCTAGACCTTTAGTATATTTAGGTCCTAATTGAATCTTAGTTTCTGCTTTATTCCCTTGAAGTGCTTGGGTGTCTGTATTTGCAACAATAAATTCAACCCCAGATACTTGTTCTGTGATCATTCGATTAACAGCATTTCCGCCAGCACCGCCGACACCAATGACTTTAATCACAGCTCCGTTCATGTTTTGACTTGAATCAAATGATAATTCCATTATTTATCCCCCTAAAATCTTAATTGCGATTATTCATAAAATGAATTGAAGAAATTTCTAACTTTAGACATTAAGCCTGAACCCTCAGGTTCCTCATAAGGTGCATTTTCAGAAGCTTCATAATAACTGTCTGAATCGTCCTCAAAAGCACTATAATCATCAACATAGCTTTGACGTTTACGAACTACCTCTGGATAATCCTCTTGGAAATTACTTTTCGGACGGCTTGGCTTTTGACTAGCTAGCTTTGGCCGTTGCGGTGTATTCTCTTGCCCCCGATTAGGATTTACTTGACTTGGTCGTTCCGGCATAGTTTGGGACCGCACTGGTTCTTGGAAGGCTTCATAGAATGTTCCTTGAGCAATTTGATGAATTTCATCTAAACCGGCCACATAATCGACCATTCCTAAGGAAGTTGTATAAATCGGATTACGCATCCCCATTTCTTTAGGAATATAAGCCCGGACCCGGCCACCAAAATAACGTTTTGCTAGATCAATAACTCCTGGTAAGGAAACCGCTCCACCTGTTAGGACAAAACCACCTGGTAAATCTAAAGCATCTACTTGGCTCAAGTCATCATAAATTGTTTGGAAAATCTGGGCTAACCTAGCTTCGATAATTTCTGCTAAATAATGTTCATCCACTCGAACTGGCTCTTTTTTCCCTACAGTTTCAACTGGGAAAAATTCCTCTTCAGAAGTTTGACTAGCTATAGCAAAACCAAATTCACGTTTAATCCGTTCCGCTGAATCAAGTGAAGTATTTAAAATAATTGAAATATCTTTGGTAACAAAATCGCCACCTTCTTGATCAACAAAAGAATACTTTAATTGATTATCATAAATAATTGAAGCTGAGGTTTGACCACCGCCCATATCAATTAAGACCGTGCCAAATTCGCGTTCATCATGGTTTAAAGCGACTGCTGCAATAGCTTGTGGTTGAAGGACTAGTTCATTAATTCGTAAACCAGCTTTTTCAACACAACGTTTAATATTATGAACAATAGTCTTAGGTCCAGTCAGAATCCGTGCATATAATTCCAAACGAACACCAATCATCCCCCGTGGATCTCTTATCCCATTAAATCCATCTACAATAAATTCCTCAGGAATAATTGAGACAATCTCACGTTCTGGTGGCACAGATCTTACCTTGGCGGCAGAAATTACATTATCAACATCTCTCGCCGTAATTTCACGATTATCACTGGCAACAGCCACCATACCATGACATTCTTCAATGGCTAACTGATTGCTTGGGATACCAACAACAACTTCATTAATCCGAACACCCGACTTCCGTTCTGCTTGGTCAATGGCTTGTTGAATGGAATAAACGGTTTCATCAATATCAACAATAACACCACGGCTTAAACCACGTGATTTTTCATTACCCACACCGATAATATTTACCCGTCCATTAATGGCTTCAGCCACAACTACTTTAATCGAAGTGGTTCCAATGTCTAAACTTACAAATATTTCTTGATTTCTCATTCAAATATATCCCCCTTTACACTCAGTTTATCTACTTTTTAAGAGATTGAATGAGTTCTAATAATACACCTTTCATAATAGCATACCTTAAAATCTAATTGAAGAAAAAGATAAGTGCGCATTCGCTTCTTTAAAATTAATTGTCAATATTAGTATCTAATTTAACACTATTATCAGGGGAATCGTTTGGGGTAAAATATGCTCCTACTTCAAAGTTCACGATTCCCTTTTTATCACCAATTTTGTTCAAAATTTGAGGATAATATTGCATTTTTTGTGACACGTTATATATTAAGGCTTTTACAATATTTCCATCCACCATCTTAATTTCGATTGTATTTGGTTTAGCCGAATTGGTAGACAAATAAATCGCCTGCATTTGTCCTAAAAGGTCCTGGTCTATCTCTTTAAGCGCTTGGCCCACTTGTTTCAATTTATCCCGGTTATCAAAATCATATAATACAGGTAAATTGACTGCATTGCGTTCATCAGTCATAGGAATAATTACGACATCCCCATTACTTAGAACATAATTTTTTTGATTTTGCACTGTATCAGGCATTTCAGCGACAAATTCATTTGAAGTGACGGCTAACTCTATAAAGGACCAATGGTCGGTTTTTATCTGAACTTGGTCGACAATCGGATTTTCTTTTTTTATTTGCTCAATAATCTCATTCCGTTGTCTTAAAACTAACTTACGACTATCAAAGGGTTCTATCCGGGAAGAGGCTTTTACTTGTTGGGCAATTTCCTGACCTACGCCGCTTACCCGGACTTGATTTACTCTTTTAAAAGGTAATAATTGCAAGACACAAATAAACATAATCATAAGTAAAATAGAATAAACCGCAAAGAGTTTGGGTCGACCTTGTGGTAATTTTCCCCATTTAAAAGTAGGTCTAATTTTTCTCCGTCTATCACGCTGAAATTTTTTGGTAGTCACCATTTTATTCGATTCAGAGCGGTGGGTAGAATAGTTATGATTATTATAACCTTGGCTACTGACGCGATAGTTTCCTTGACTCCGACTTTTAATCACTCTGAGATTATCTTGGTAAACTTTTTGATTATATTTTTCCTTTACAGGCTGGGCTTTGAATAAATTATCTCTGTCAACCCGGTTTTTATTTTGATTTAGACTTGATCTAACAGAATAAAAATCGTCTCTAGAGTCCTCATGAATACGATAATTTCCTTGCCTTTTTGTATCTACCTGCTTGACTTCACCACTTTCAGCATGGATCCGGTAATTTCCTGATCGAGGTGGTTGGGAGTTTGGTTGCTCTAATTGCCAGCGCTCTAATTCAGGTTTCTTATTCAGCTTAGTCTTATTGCTTGTCTTGGCAAATGGGAACATTTTAGGCATACCCAACCCCCCCTTTCTATCTTAAGGATTATAAATTTAATCGGCGATAGCTTCTAGTTCTCTGACAATTCGGTCCGTTGCATCGATGATTCCTAATTCCTTAGCATGGTTAGACATTAAGGATAGGTTTTTCTTACCTTTCATTAATCCGTCAATATAAACTTTAAGCACATCTTTGTTCAAATTTTTTTCTAGAATCATTAAGGCTGCTTGCTTAGAAACTAAGGCCTTGGCATTCATTTCTTGATGATTATTTGTCACATAAGGACTAGGAATTAAGATGCTAGGTAATCCTAGCGCCATCAATTCCGTTAAAGTGGTAGCACCTGACCGGCAAACCACCAGATCAATTGCTTTAAAAACCTCAGGCATGTTTTCAATATAAGGAACCACCCGTACATTAGAAGGAGCCTCAATCATTTTATGATTAATCTCGGCCACCAACTGGTCGTAGTGTTCTGACCCAGTCGCAATAATTACTTGATAGTTTTCATGATTAAAAGCAGAAATTTCATTTATCGCAGCCTGGTTAATGGCTGGAGCGCCCCGACTCCCCCCAAATACTAAGACCGTCGGTAAATTATTGTCCAAATTAAATTGATTTTGTAAAATATTTGGCAGATTAGGAGTATTAACGACTTCTTGTCCCCGAGGGTTACCGGTTAGAACAATTTTATCTTCATAATTTTTAAAATCTGAGCGTACATCGTCAAAACAAATCCCAATTTTGGAAACAAAACGGGCTAATAATTTGTTGGTGATGCCTGCTACTGAATTTTGTTCATGAATCATTGTAGGATAGGATAGAAAGGCAGCGGCTAACAAGACCGGCGCACAAACATAACCTCCCGTACCTAAAACAACATCTGGTTTAAAAGCTTCAATCATTTTTTGGGCTCGGCGCATACTCATTAGCAGTTCATAGCCGGTTTTGACATTATCTAGCGATAAGGACCGCTTTAAGCCTTGAATTTTAATGGCTTTAAACTCGATGCCTTCCTTAGGAATAAGGGTTGCTTCTAAGCCTTTCTCCGTACCAATATAGAGAGCCTGTAAATCTGGATTTTCAGCTTTTAACCGTTTATAAACTGATAAAGCTGGGTAGATATGTCCACCAGTGCCGCCCCCGGAAAGTACAATTCGGTTAATTTTCCCCACAATAATCCTCTCTTTTCTATAAAATATAGGGTTCATCTTGGATATATTGAGCAATCAAGTCTTTAAATTGATCACCACGGATTTCAAACGATTTAAACTGATCCCAACTGGCACAAGCTGGTGAAAATAATAAGACTTGACCTGCTTGGGTGGCTTGATAAGCTAAGTGACTTGCTTCCCTTAAATTATCTGCTAGAACAAATGGAATATCTACTTTTTCGAAAGCTTTTGCCATTTTTTCTTTTGTTTCACCATAGAGGAAGGCTTGTTTAATATGACCCAAATGAGGAATTAAATCATCAAATTCATTTCCCCGGTCGAGGCCGCCTCCTATATAAATCAGATCTTGATTAAAGCTTGCTAACGCGGTAATAGTAGCGGTCATATTCGTTGCTTTGGAATCATTATAAAATTCGCGTCCTTTAAAAGAAGCCACATGTTCAATCCGATGAGGCATTCCTTTATATGCTTCAATAGTTGCTTTGACTTGTGGTAAATCAACTTTTTCAATCACAGCCACTGCTAGTGCAGCAAGAACATTTTCAATATTATGGTCACCTGGAATTTTGATCGAATCCAAGGATAAGATAGGTTGATTATGATAGATGACTTGGCCATCTTGGAGATAAAGCCCCTCGGCAACCAATTCTGGGGTTACCTGAGTTCGTGAAAAAGGAAGCTTAATTGCTTTAATTGATTTAGCAGCCTCTTGCAAAATTTCTTGGTCATAATTATATACAAGGAAATCTTGCTCGTCTAAATTCGCTGCTATCTTTAATTTAGCTGCAATATAGGCTTCCATTGAACCATGATAATCAAGATGGGTTGGATAAATATTAGTAATGACCCCAATTTTTGGTTTAAAGAAAGAGGTCCCTTGAAGTTGGAAGGAGGAAATTTCCATGACCAAACGTTTGTCAGCTTGTGTTTCACCCACAACCGATAAAATCGGGATGCCAATATTACCAGCTAAAATTGCTTTCTCACCCAATATTTCATTAATTAAAGCTGTTGTCGTGGTTTTTCCATTTGACCCAGTAATTGCAATCATCGGTGCTTGACTAAACCAAGAAGCAATTTCAATATCAGTATAAATAGGAATACTTTGTGCTTTTGCTGCTTGTAAAATTGGAATTGAATACGGGATACCTGGATTTTTGACAATAAAATCGAAACCAGCTTCAAGTAAGCTGACAGGTTGTTGACCATCAACCAGAACTAAGCCACGCTCCAATAAAGATTCTAAAGTTTGATCACGGTCTAAGACTTGATTATCTGACAAAGTTACTTGGGCACCTTTTGCTAAGAAAAAATTGGCTGCTGCCTGACCACTCTTAGCATAACCAAGAATTAATATGTTTTTATTTTCCAAATCAGTTTCTGGATTCATCTTAAGTCCTTTCAATCATAAATACAAGACAATTAAATATAGTAAACTTGCTAATAAGCCGCATAACCAAAAGACTAAGACAACCTTAGTTTCTGACCAACCACTCATTTCGAAATGATGATGGATGGGTGACATCTTAAAAACACGTTTTCCGCGAAGCTTGAAAGAAGCTACTTGAATAATGACAGAGGCAGTTTCAAGTACAAACACCAAGCCAATCAGCAAGAGTGAAAAAGGTCGATTAAGGGCCAAGGAAATCACAGCTAAACCTGCTCCCAAGGCTAAGGACCCCACATCTCCCATAAAAATCTTGGCTGGCTTATGATTAAAAATTAAAAAGGCAAGGAGTGCCCCCACTACTGTAAGACATACCAATAAAATGGTTTCATTCTTATCAGACCAAGCAATATAAGCATAGGTGCTATAAGCGATAATAGATAACCCTGTTGCTAAGCCATCCAAGCCATCCGTTAAATTAACTGCATTAGAAAAACCCGTTATCCAAAAGAAGGCAAATAAACTTAATAGAATCAAGACATTAATCTGCCAAGAAAATAAGGAGAAGCTTAAATTGGCACCCAAGTGTCGACCTACAAATACGACTAAAATTGAAAATAATATTTGAAGCAGAAATTTCTGTTTAGCTTTTAAACCTTCATTTTGATGTTTGAAAATTGAAATAAAATCATCAACGAAACCAATACCACCGAATAATAAAAAGGTCAAAAGTGTCATAAACAGGTAGCCATTACTATGCTGGCTGAATAAAGCTAAAGCTAACAGAGTAATGAGAATGGCAGCGACAAAAACCGTCCCGCCCATCGTAGGTGTCCCTGTTTTTACCTCATGCCATAGAGGACCTTCTTCCCGAGTTGTTTGTCCAATTTTTTTACGAATGAATACTCTAATAAAAAATGGCATGATAATGACCGTCAATGCAAACGCGATAATAAATGATAGGATATTTAAGTTCATTAATGTCTCCCCTATTAATTTTCTTGATAATATGCCATAATTTCTTCGGCATCATCGTAAGGAATCTTTTGGTCACCAATAATTTGGTAGCCTTCGCCCCCCTTACCCGCAAAAAGAAGCACATCCCCACTTTGAGCCATTTCTAGCATAGTAATGACGGCCGCTTTACGATCTTCGACAATAGTATATGGCTTCTCATCATGTTGCCCAATCATTTCATGGCAGATTTTGGTTACGTCTTCGAAACGAGGATTATCGGCTGTAAATACAATATAGTCTGCATAATTAAATAGTACATCACCAATGCCAGGTCTTGCACCTGAATCCCGATTGCCCCCAGAGTGGCCCATCAGTGCCAATAAACGTCCTTGTTTATGACTCACTAATTCTTGCATAACCCTTTCTAGGGCGTCAGAGGTGTGGGCAAAATCAACGACAACATCAAAGTCTTTATTCAAAGCTAAGACTTCCATGCGGCCAGAGACCCCTTTAAAATCTTTGGTTGCTCTTAGAATATTTGCGACATCAATCTCATAATAACAAGCTAAACAGAGGAAAGCAGCCAAATAATTAGAGACATTATAATGACCCCGCATTGGCAGTTCAAGCTCAAATACTTGATCATTAAAATGAAGCTTAAAGGCTAAGCCTGTCTCCTTATTTTGAATCTGCGAAGCATAGGCTGTCGCCTCTTCATCCACCAAACTATAGGTAACTAAATCAGCTGCTGTCGCTTGAGCCATCACTTCCCAATAAGGATCATCTTTATTAATGATGGCTAGCCGCGGCCGACCTTGATGGAAGGCTTGCCCTAATTGACTAAACAGTAAACTTTTAGCATAGGCATAATTATCCATTGTCTTATGAAAATCTAAATGTTCCCGCGTAAGATTCGTAAAAATAGCACAATCAACATCAGTATACCAAAGGCGGCCTAAGGAAAGGGCATGGGAAGAAGCCTCGATAACTGCATCCTGACATCCACGCTCAAGCATTTCAGCAAAGAGTGCTTGTAAATGTAAGGCATTGGGGGTGGTGTTGACTGCCGGATAATAAGTATCCGCGACCTTATAGTGCAAGGTGCCTATTTTTCCTGTCTTATGGTCCAAACTAGTCAGTAAGTCACTGATCATAGAAGAAGTGGTCGTTTTACCATTTGTGCCAGTAACTGCTACGACCTTAAGCTTACGACTCGGTTCTTGATAGAATTTATTGGCCAAAATGGCTTGGGCTCTAAAACTTGAATCAACTAAGACAAAGTTAGCTGGAATAGTTTGATAGTTAGCAGGCAACTGTTCTACGATTATTAATTTAGCTCCCTGAGCAACCACTTCTGCTATCGCTTGATGGCCGTCAAAGTTTTCACCTTTAATGGCAATAAAACATGCTCCAGCTTCAACTTGGCGACTATCATTCACTAATTTGGTCACTGTTTGGTCTAAATCAATTTGATCAAATAATTTTTTGTTATATAAGGCTTCAATTAATTCTTTTTGTTTCATTCTCATCACTTTCTATATCTTTAATAGACTAATATTGATTGCACAAAAGGCTTAAACAGTTCAGCTAATATTTGTGCTCCAGTCTTGCCATTTGGGTTTTGTGGTTGCTTCATATTCAGGTAAAGCATGTATTTTGGTTGGTCTGCTGGAAAAAAACTAATAACGGAAAAATAGTAGTCTGTTGGCCCGGTTAAATAACCGTTACCCTCAGGATTGGCTATCTGAGCTGTCCCCGTCTTAGCTGCGATTTTTAACCCATCAATTTTATAGGCCTGCGCAGTACCATAGTCTTTTTCAACCGTATCTACCATTAAGCTTAGCACTTTTTCGGCTGCTTTGCTGGTAAAAAGTTGACCTAAATCTTTTGCAGCAAATTGTGGCTGATAGTCACCCGAGCTATGATCTAAATATTGAATCTTAACTGCATGACCACCATTAGCAATTGCCGAATAGGCTTGCATTAATTGAATTGGACTGGTAAGAATCCCTTGACCAAAAGCAGACATCGTTTCAGATACAGGATTATCAAATTTTATTGAGCCTTCCGTTTCATTAGCCAGACCAAACTGAGTAGGACGACCAAAGCCAAAATCAGTTAAAGCTTTAGCCCAACGGTCTAATCCAATTCTTTGTACTAATTCTACCATACCTACATTGGAAGACCGTGCTAAACCTTCATCAAAAGTTATATCGCCCCAACCCACTACATTATAGTCATGTATTGTTACATCATAGACATCGATTGACCCCGATTTGTAAGTCTCTTGTGGTTGGTATACACCCAACTCATTTGCTAGGGCAGATACCAAAATTTTTATAGTTGAGCCTGGCTCGTAGGCATTTTCCACCATCAGATTACGCCACTCATTCTCAATTCCCTGACGATTATTCAAGTTAAAACTAGGTCGTTGACTGGCACTTAATAGTTTCCCACTAGGAATTTCAACTAAATAGGCTCCTAATTCTTTTGGCTCATACGTCTGATAAATTTGAGACATGAGTACTTCTAATTGGTTTTGTAGTCGGGAATCCAAGGTTAGATAAAGATCCTGAGCCTGTTTATCGTGTCCGCTTAGAACTTGATCCAAAGCAGCTTCTATACCTAATTTACCAACCATGGTCTGACCGTCATCACTTTTATCCGAAAAACCAATCAGATGAGAAGCAAACTCATCATTGGCATACTGACGATCGGCTTGAGCTTTGAAATATATCCCCTGTAACTTAGCCGCTTGCAAACTTTGAATTTTATTTTGATCTAAATTTCGACCTAGGGCCCCAAATTCTACTTGTTGGGGACCACTTTGTAAGAGCTGGGCCAATATTTTATCACGGTCACCGCCTAAGATTTCTGCTAATTTTTTAGCTGTATAATCGGGATCAGAAACAATTTCAGCTTGATCCCCTTTTATTTGAGCATAAATTGAATAAGAAGTAGTATCAATCGCAATGGGTTGACCGGACTGATCATAGATATTGCCCCGTCTCGCTTGCGTAATACTACTTCCATTATCGATGAGTGGACTCATTTGACTCAGGTCCACTGAATTTGAAGTTTTTAAAACCGTTAATTGAAAGGCTCTGCCAATAAAAATAAGTAGCACTAAAAAAATAAGTGCCAAAAAAACTAAAACGTTGTATGCGCGATGTTCTTTTAAACCTGATTTCATTTACTAACTTCCTCAACTCTTGCAGGATCCAAACTAAGTCCTGCTGCTTGAGCTTCTGCTTGGATCGTCTGATAATTATATTGGTCCATTAATTGATTGAGCAATTGATCTGAATCTTGCTTTAAGTCAGACATTGAATCTTGGTACTGATTAACCATCACTTGGGTCTTATTATTATTATACTGAATCATTAGCCCCATGCCTATACAAAATAGACAAATTGCTACAGAAAATATGATAATTATACTCTCAACCATACTTAAATTTAAGCTTTGTTTTTTGCTAACTTGCTTAGTGACAGTTTTTCTTTGCTCTCTAGTAAATTCGGGGATAAGCTGAGTTGAGTTAGCACCCATATTTGAATTGCTTACTTTTCTTACTTGGCGTTCTGCCCGCGAATAATGAAAATAACTTTGTTCTTCTGCTAAATTCAAACCAGTCTTCCCCTTTCTCTACTCAGTGATATGATTTCTTTGGATAACTCGTAATTTTGCTGACCGTGACCGATTATTTTCATCTAACTCTTCCTGACTTGCCAAAATTGGTTTGCGATTGACTAAAGCAAAATCTGCTTCTGTTCTTTCAGGTAAGATGGGTAAATTGGGTGGCAAATCCGGTCTACTAGATTTATCTCTAAATAATTGTTTTACAATCCGATCTTCTAATGAATGAAATGAAATAACTGAAATACGTCCCCCCACTTTTAATAAAGTAAAAGCCTGATTCAAAGAGGTCTCAATTACATTTAATTCATCATTAACAGCAATACGGATGGCTTGAAAGGTCCGCTTAGCAGGATGGCCACCACTGCGACGGGTAGCCGCTGGAATGGCCTCTTTCACTATTTCAGCTAATTCTAAAGTGGTTTCAATCGGCTTATTTTTACGAGCTTGCTCAATGGCTCGGGTAATCCGTTTGGCAAAACGTTCCTCACCATAATGATCAATGATTTTCACAATTTTTTCATAAGGCCATTCATTAACAATTTCATAGGCTGTCAATTTATCTTCTTGATTCATTCTCATATCGAGAGGAGCCTCTTTTTTATAAGAAAATCCTCTCTCCGCTTGGTCTAATTGAGGAGATGACACTCCCAAATCATAGTAAATTCCATCAACATAGGAAACGCCTCTCTCTGCTAATTGCTCCTTTAGTTGAGCAAAGTTTGCATGGATAAAGGTCACTTGGTCTTTTTCAATATAGTCATGCAAACGGTCTTGGGCATTTTTAATTGCATTCATATCCTGGTCAAAGGCATATAAATGCCCTTTGGGTGATAAGAGACTTAATAAATAAGCCGCATGACCAGCCCCACCTAGGGTACAATCAACATAGATTCCATTTGGATTTATATCTAATTGATCAATGGTTTCGTGTAATAAAACACTCGTATGTTTAAAATTTTCCATTCCTTACCCACCTATAAACCAAAATCAATCATATCTTCAGCAATCATTTCAAAATTTTCTTCAGCAATATTAGCAAACTCATCCCATTTTGCACTGCTCCAAATCTCAATACGGTTTGATACGCCGATCACGCGACATTCCTTTTCGATCTTTGCAAAAGTGATTAAGTTTTCTGGTAAATTAATGCGTCCTTGCTTATCCAATTCTACTTCAGTGGCAGCTGAATAAAAGAACCGGGTAAAAGCACGGGCGTCTTTTTTTGCAAGTGGTAATTGACTTAATTTGGCTTGTAAGTCTTCCCATTGTTTACTGGGAAAACCAAATAAACATCCATCTAATCCTCGAGTTACAATAAATCTTTCCCCTAAATCGGGACGAAACTTAGCCGGCATGATCAGACGCCCTTTATTGTCAATATTATGTTTATATTCACCAATTAGCATCTGTCACCCCTCCTATTCTAAGTTATTCTAATTCTACCACATCCCCCCACTCTTCTCCACTATTTACCCAAAAAAACAAAAAAAATAACACCCGAGGGGTGTTATTGGTTGTAAATATGATTATATCAAGCTTTACTCCGGATAAATATCTGACTAAAAAGTGGGGGCTTTTCCCTAAATAAAGTAAGTATAAATTCGTACTAGATAGAGTCCTAGTAAAAAACCACTTAAAGCTGTAAAGGCAACTTTTGAAGCTGCTAAATAATACGGTACTAATCTAAACTCAGCGAGACCCTGAATATACTTATATAAGTGAACCGCCAAGCAAAATACAGTTAAATAGATTGACACCGGCAAAAGTGAAAAAGAAAAGACCAATTTACTTAAGCTATCAATCAAGCCTAACCAAGCTGGTAATAAGACAATGGCAATGGTTAGCGGTAGACCCTTAAATCGTTTAAGAAAAAACTTGCCGTAGCGTAAGCCAAAATATATTAAGACAAAGGGTAAAATATATAATAGCAATTCTGTTATCAGAAATTTATTTGGCATACTTTACTCCTCCACTCCTGTTTGCCCCTCCAAATATAAAAGCCCATAAATCATTCTTACTTACAATGAGCTGATAGCTAAAACTATCACTCTCCTAATTGTTAAGTAAATACCTATTCTTAAGGATAAATGACTTATAGACTTTAATATTCACAGATAGATTTTGCTAAAAAGTACTTATCTTATTTAATAAAATTAAAAATATGGAACCAGGTATCTTGATTAAATACTTCCCAAATCGAACCGCCGCCAAGAAGAATATAACCCACAAAAATACCAATGATAAAAACTAGACAAACTAAAAGCAAAAAAATGAGTAACTTAAAAATTGTCTTTAAGGCTGGAAAAAGAATTGAATCGCGCAATGCTATCTTATCATTAGCCAAATCAAATTCCTCCTAACCAATTAAACGTCGCATAATTCGCTGGAATAATTGACGTAATCTTTGTTTTCTACTTACTTGAACAGTACTTAATTTGCCTGATTCAATTAAATCTAACATTAACCCTGTCCCAATGGCCACACAATTCATGGGTTGCTCAGCCTGAATAACTGACACATTCAGATAATTGGAAAGGAATGTATCTAGATTTGAAATCAGAGCCCCACCACCTGTTAGAATAATACCGCCCTCCATAATATCAGCCGCTATTTCTGGCGACTGATCCTCTAAAAGTCTTTGAGCACGTTGACCTAAAATTTCTAGATGGCTATGAAGTGCTTGATATAAATCATTCGAATCCGCATTCAAAGAGGTAGGTAAACCATTAAGCAAACTCCGTCCGCTTATCTCAAAGCTCTCAACAAGTTTATCCTCTACTTCAATGGCTGTGGCTAGATTAATTTTAACCATTTCAGCGGTTCTTGCACCGATTAAGACTTGGTAATGATCACTAAAGTAATTAATAATCGCTTGGTCAAAGAATTGACCTGCTTCCTCAAATGATTGGTTAACCAAGACATCTCTACCTGAGAGTACCGCCATATCGCTTGTACCCCCACCGATATCAATTACCATCGCGCCATGGCTTTGATTCATATCAAAACCAGCTCCGGTTGCAGCCATTAAGATTTGCTCTTCGATATAAATTTTACCACCGGTCACCTTTTGAACAACATCAATTAAAGATTGTTTTTGAAAATCTGAGACCTTAGATGGGGCAGAGATTAAAACCTTTGGTCTTGCTAACCAAGACCTACTAGGTAACTCTTTTAAAAGTAAAACCAAAAGTGCTTCGGCGAAATCATAGTCCGCAATGACTCCTCCCTGTAAAGGGTGGATAACTTGAATATGGTCAGATGTCCGCCCTTGCATTTCATAGGCTTTTCGTCCAGCCGCAATGACCTCACGACTTTGTCGATTAACAGCTATCACAGCAGGCTCATTCAAAACAATGCCCCTACCCTTTAGATGAATCAAAACATTGGCAGTACCTAAATCTATGCCTATTTCTCTGCTCATAGCTCAGTCCCCATTCATCCAATGATAAACTATTGTTTAATTAATACTTTATTGCTTGTTACTTCAGAAATAGGTGAAATATTTACACGTTCAATATCTGCACCTAATTGGCGTAATTTAAGATGGAATTGATAATAACCGCGATCTAAGTATTGAAGATTTGATACCCGAGTCAAGCCCTTAGCTTTTAGGCCTGCGATAATTAGGGCAGCTGCTGCTCTTAAGTCAGTTGCTTTCACATTTGCCCCAGTAAATTCAGTCGGTCCATACATAATTGCGGTTTGACGATCCGCTGTAAATTTAGCTGACATCCGCCGTAATTCTTCTAGATGCATAAAACGGTTTTCAAACACAGTCTCATTCATAACTGATGTTCCATCTGCAAGTAATTGAGCAATCGTCATTTGAGCTTGCATATCTGTTGGAAATCCAGGATAAGGTAAGGTTTTAACATCGGTTGCTTTTAATTTTGCTGGTCCTATGACCCGGATACCTTCATCGTGTTCCTCGAAAACAACCCCCATCTCAGTTAATTTAGAGATTAAAGGCCGGTTATGTTCACGCATAGCACCTTCGACAAAAACATCACCTTGAGTGACCGCGGCTGCTACCATAAACGTACCTGCTTCAATTCGATCTGGGATAACTGAATGCTCAGTACCATGAAGGGCTTTTACCCCACGGATACGAATCGTTTCGGTTCCTGCACCCACAATTTTAGCCCCCATGCGATTTAAGAAATTGGCTAAATCCACAATTTCTGGTTCACGGGCTACGTTTTCAAGAATAGTTTCGCCCTCAGCCAGAGTTGCCGCCATCATAATGTTTTCAGTCGCACCGACACTAGGAAAATCTAAATAAATCCGCGCACCTTTTAGTTGATCTGCTTGTGCTTCTACATATCCCGCTTGACTATTTATTTTGGCACCTAAAGCTTCAAACCCTTTTAAATGTAGGTCAATTGGACGCATACCAATAGCACACCCTCCCGGCATAGCAACTTTAGCGTGGCCAAAACGTGCTAAAAGCGGCCCCATTACAACAACGGAAGCACGCATTTTACTTACAAAATCATATTCAGCAACAGATTCAACATGGCCTGAAGCATCAAGAATCATTTGGTTATTTACTTCATCAAACTGATTTACCACACCAATTCGATTCAATAATTCGTTTAAAGTATGTACATCTGACAATACTGGTACATTGGATAAGTGAACTTGTCCCGTTTCTGCTAAAATTGCGCCTGCTAAGATTGGTAATACAGCATTTTTTGCGCCTTCAACTTTAACAGCTCCTTGCAAACGGTTGCCACCTTGCACAATGATTTCTTCCATGAAAAAATTCTCCTTTTGAAAGCTATCGTTTTGGAGCCAACGATAGAATTATGTTTATTTAATTTAGAGAAGTTGACTCATAATGATATTTTGAACAACTTCAATGATCTCGATAAAAAATGAACCAACTAGGTAGCCTAAGGCTATACTTAGCATGTACAACATAAACCGGGCATAATTAGCATCTTCTTTGACAAAAAAGAAAGACCAATTAAATCGGCTTAAGATAAGGTAACTAAGTATCACAAACATGAGCCTAATAATCAGCACTGCCATACCATTTAAAATTAGCATCATGTATCACCTACCAGTCCAATTTCAATCATAGCACAATTTATTCACTTTTGAAATAAAAGCAGTAAATTTTCAATGCCACTCCAAAAAATTAAAACGTAATCATAGTCTAACCTTTTATGGTTAACGTGGAGTATCACTATTTTTTCAAACAGGTTACAAAGCTTTAACAAGGGAGCAGGACTGAAGCATGAAAATCTCATGAAAATCTCTGCTTTTCGCTTTCTGGGGCACTTGGATGAAAACGACTTAGAACTACAACATACTACCGTAACTATATATAGATGGTCTAGAAAGATTCAAAAAAGTGGGACTGTTTGCCCCCCGTTTCTCTTCAAACAGTTCAAAATAAAAAGCCCCTAAGCTTGAAAATATTTTTCAAAGCTTAGAAAGGCTAATTAAACTATGAGATGATTTTTTATTGATAGCCATAAGTCCGTTGATGGTTATGGATATCCTTAATATAAAAACCATGGTAATTTGCTTCAGGTTTCCCTAAAAAGTCAGAACCATCTTGCGGTAGTCTAGTTTGATAAATTCTTTCATAGTCTGCAATTGATAAGGCTTTTCTATTTTCTAACATTTTGATAATTAAGTTAGAATCAACTTGCATATCAAAATTTGCTTGAATTTCAAGGATAAATAATTCTGCTACAGCCCCTGAACCATAAGAGAACATAGCAATCTTATCACCAGCATCTAACTTTTCATCATTGATTAAGAGCGAGAGTAAGCTCATATATAAGGATCCTGTATATATATTACCCACTTGCCGATTAATTAAGGTGGCAGTTTCAAGATGACTAGTCCACTCTTGGACTCGGTCTAGAGAAACCATACCTTGAGCTAGTTTTAAGGCCTTTTGGGCTATTTTTGTAAAAGGCATATGGAAAAGAAAGGCCTTACTTTGTTCAACAACACCAGGATAGCGCTGTTGAAATTCGGCTAAAAGGGCCTGATAAAACTCGAGGAAAATCCCAGTTGAATATTGACCTTTAACCAAGGCCTTATCCATATATATTGGCCGCCAAAAGTCATAATGACTCTTGGTCATTGCTAGATTTGTATCATCAATAGCTAAAATTGTCGGTTGGGCTTTTACTAAAAAAGCCAAGGCTCCTGCCCCTTGGGTCACTTCACCCGAACTATCAAGCCCGTACCTTGAGATATCACTTGAAATCACTAAGACTTTGGCTTCCGGATGCAATAAGACATAGTCTTTAGCCATTTGTAAGGCCGCTGTAGCTGAATAACAAGCTTGTTTCATTTCAAATGATCTGGCGAAAGGTTGAATCTCCAAAAGATCATGAATATACGAGGCGGCTGATTTAGATAAATCAAAAGATGACTCAGTTGCAAAGATAATTTGATCAATATCTTGTTTATCCTGGTCACTTAATATTTGCTCAGCTGCATTGGCTCCCATGGTTACAATATCTTCATAGATTTCAGGCACTGCCATTTTATCCTGTCCAATACCGACAGTAAATTTTTCTAAAGCAACATGACGAGCATCTGATAGGTCTTCCATTGCTAGATACTGTTGTGGCACATAGAAACCAATTTTGTCGATCCCAACTATAGTTTTTTTCACAGGTTTGAATCACTCCCTTATAGTTTACGAATCAGTTCTAATCCCTCGTGAGCCTTTTGCCGATTCATAAAGCTTTGTTTAATTAAATAATCTACTAATTCTGGCAATTCTTCTACGCTAGCTCCAACTTGTAGCGCTAATGACCGAGCTTGCATCCGCATATGCCCTTTTTGAATCCCCTCAGTTACAAGGGCCTTAAGAGCTGCTAAATTCTGGATTAATCCCACCGCTACCATTATTTCTGCTAATTGACTAGCCGATGGTTGGCCTAAAAGACTCAGTGCCCACTGAGCTTGTGGTTGAATCGATAAGGTCCCCCCTACCGTTGCTACAGGTAATGGTAAACTTAAGCGGCCTTTTAAATCACTTCCATCAAGCTGCCATTCAGACATGGCCCGATAGCTACCTTTACGGCTGGCATAAGCATGACTTGCTGCCTCAATGGCCCGCCAATCGTTCCCAGTTGCTAGGGCCAGACCGTCAATTCCATTCATGATGCCTTTATTATGGGTAGTGGCTCGATAGATATCTAAATTAGCATAGCTAGTTGCTACGACAATCTTTTCAGCCACTATCTGTCCCTTAAGAGAATCAGTCGCTAAACGTTCAACAGGAATGACGACTTCAGCGGTTGCTAAGGCTTGCTCAGAATAATTAGACAGAATTGACATTAAAGGGGCTTGTCCTAAAAGTTCTGTTAGTCTTGGCGCAAGATTCTCAAGCACCGTGTTAATTGCGTTTGCCCCCATGGCATCACAAGGATTGAAAGATAAATAGACCGTAAAGAAATTGTCACCCGCCTGATTAACTTGCTTGGACCAAATTTCAGTCGGTCCACCGCCGCGGCTTACCATCGATGGGCTCGCCTCTTTGGCTAAAGCTAACAATTCCTCCTGATGATCTTGAATGATTTTTCGGCCCTCCACTTGAATATCAAGATTAGCAAAAATTATTTGCCCCGTAATCAGTCTTTGGCCGTATGAAGTCGTAATTGAATCAACCAATTTTGCTGCATTGGATAAGGCTGCAATCACTGAGGGCTCCTCTATTGCTAAGGGAATCAAATAATCTTTATGATTAATGGTAAAGTTGGGGGCAATACCAAATGGCAATTCATAATTAAAAAGGTAATTTTCAATCATTTGATTACCGATACTCGCCTCCAGGTGATGAAGGGCATGTGCGTCTTGATTGGTTGTCTCTTTAAGCAAACGAAAACGGTCTGCTAAATCTAACCGATAAAAACCAGTATATAATGGGTTTTTAGCCATAAGTATGCTTATTTAGTCCCAAAGATACGGTCGCCAGCATCGCCTAAACCTGGCACAATGTAACCATGGTCATTCAAATGATCATCCAAAGCCGCAACATAAATATCTACATCTGGGAAGGCATCGCGCAAGGCGTTCACACCTTCTGGTGCAGCAACTAAGCCAACAAAAGTCATATTTTCTTGTTTTACATTGTATTTATTTTCTAACTGACTTAAGGCCGCAATCGCAGAAGCACCTGTAGCTAGCATTGGATCGACCACATAGACATGGCGTTCATCAATATCCACAGGAAATTTAGCAAAATATTCAACTGCTTCTAAAGTTTCCGGATCACGGTACATCCCAATGTGACCCACCCGGGCTGCGGGAATTAAAGACATGAAACCATCAACCATGCCCAAACCCGCTCTTAAAATTGGAACAATGGCTTGTTTTTTACCAGCAATCCGTTTTTGGACTGATTTAGTAATAGGGGTTTCAATTTCAACATCTTCTAAAGGTAAACTACGGGTTACTTCATAGGCTAATAATGTTGCGATTTCATTGAGCACTTCTTTAAACACTTTTGAAGAAGCATTTTTATCCCGAATAATTGTAAGTTTATGTTGAATTAAAGGATGATCGACTACTTGAAATTTTGCCATGGTATTTCCTCCTAAATTTATCTATAAAACCTGAGTAACATTAATTCCTGACTTATTATAACACATGTGTTGCGGCTTTCGATAATCGATTCATGTAGGCCTGATGGTCTGCTACTTTGGGATCTAAGCCCTGAACCATTAAAATTTTCGCTGAACTCTCTTCTAATGCCCTAAGTCCAGCAAATAAATGCCGGGTTGCTGACTCCCAGTCACCCTTTTTACCTAGACTGTAAGAAGCAACCACTTTCTGATGGTTTTGCAAGGAAGTGATATGGTCCTGGTAGGCCAAAATAGCAACTGCTTCTGGAAATTTATCAATTTCTTCTTGCCAATCTTCGAGAGTATGATCAAAAGCCATGAGATAAACTGGTTGTTTGGGTGAATAGTGTCGATACTTAACCCCCGGACTCATAATAGCCTGATTAGCCAACTGTTCTGCTGCTGTCCGTACATGGGCTGGAACACCAATTGCCTCTTCAATCATATCCACGGTGACATGACCAGGCCGTAAAATCTCGATATGGTCTGCTAGCGGAAGCACTACGGTTGACTCGACCCCAATTGCTGTTAGTTCAGCTTGATTAGCTACAACTCCTGCAATTTTCCCATTAAAATCATGGAGGACATGAGCTAAGCTAGTTGGCGATGGTTTTCCTGATAAATTTGCTGAAGGGCCAACAAGAGGAAAGCCAACCTTGTCAATTAAAGCCAAAGTTTGGTCTTGATCTGGCATCCGAAAGCCCGCAGTATTTTGTCCTGCAGTTGCTGCTGGGGCAAAGGTGCCTGTTTTAATTGGCAAGATGATAGTCAAAGGCCCTGGCCAGAATTTTTCCATCAAAGCTTGAGCAAGCGGCGAAACGCTTGCGGCGTAATGATGGACAGATTCAATTGAAGCTACATGGATAATTAAGGGATTATCATTGGGGCGTCCCTTGGTTTTAAAGACTGACTGAACGGCTGCTTCATTATTAGCAATTGCCCCTAGACCAAATACCGTTTCAGTGGGAAATGCTACAAGACCGCCTTCTTTTAAACATTGAGCCGCTTGATCAAGTTGATCAGGCATAAAAATGTGAGTTTTCATTTTATTTTCCAATTTATCACCTACTCATATCTTAATTTGTACAAAACGATCTTTATCATAGAAGTCTTTATGAATCGTAATCTCGGCCTGCGGAAAAGCTTCTTTGAAAATCGCAGCTACCTTCTGGCCTTGACGAAAACCGATTTCTAATAGAATAAGTCCTTGTTTATCAATAAAGGCAGGTAACTCTTGGGCCAGCTTTTGATAAATTGCTAGGCCCTCTTGGTCAGCAAATAAAGCCAAATGAGGTTCATAATTGATGACCGACGGATCCATTAAATCAAGCTCATCCAATGCAATATAAGGCGGATTGGATACAATTAATTGATATTTTTTCTTAGGTACCGTCTTACATACATCACTTAAGAAAAAGTCTACATGGATGGCCATTGTTTCTGCATTTACCCGCGCAATTTTTAAAGCTTCTTCAGAAATATCTGAAGCGACTACTTGAGCTTGAGGAAAAACTTTAGCTAATTCAATGGCTAAAATCCCGGTTCCAGTCCCGATATCTAGAATCTGTGTAGGGGCTGAATCTCCGAAGAATTTTATCGCTAAATCAATAAGCCCACCTGTTTCTTCCCGGGGTATCAGGGTCGCTAGACTCACTTGGTACCATGTTCCGCGAAAATTAGCCCGCCCCAGTAAATATTGAAGGGGCTGTCCTTGGCTTAACCCTTCCAAAACCCTACAAAAATCAGGCCAAGCAAAGGTCTGACAAGGCTCTTGTAAATGGTTGACTAAATCATTTAAAGTCCAATCTTTAAAATCTAACCAGGCACTTTGGACTAAGCCAGGATTTTGACCTTCTTGCTGCAAAAAAGCCGAAGCATTGGCTAAGGCTTCGGCTAAAGAGCCACTAAAGAGCGGGCCCATTTAATTCCTCCAACTTCTGACTTTGATCATAGAGCACTAAAGCATCAATGATTTCATCAAGGTTTCCTGATAAAACAGAATCTAATTGTTGTAGGGTTAAACCAATTCGATGGTCGGTCACCCGTGATTGTGGGAAATTATAGGTGCGAATCCGTTCAGACCGGTCTCCAGTCCCCACTTTTAATTTACGTTCAGAATCATATTCTGATTGAGCTTGGGAACGAACTTGGTCATAAACCCGGGCACGTAAAATCTTCATGGCTTTTTCCCGGTTCTTTATTTGAGACCGTTCATCTTGCATGGCTACCACCGTATTGGTTGGAATATGGGTTAAACGGACTGCAGAGGCAGTCTTATTAACGTGCTGTCCACCAGCACCGGAGGCATGATAAATATCTACCCGGATATCATTTTCATCTAATTCAAAGTCGATTTCTTCAGCTTCGGGCATAACTACTACGGTTGCAGTTGAGGTATGGACGCGCCCTTGTGATTCTGTTTGCGGAACCCGTTGGACCCGGTGGGCGCCATTTTCAAATTTTAATTTACTATATACTTTATTTCCTGTAATCATTAAGGTCACTTCTTTATATCCACCTATACCGGTTATATTAGCGTCTAAAACTTCCGTCTTCCAACCTTGCTTATCGGCATACTTGGTATACATATTTAATAAATCACCCGCGAATAATTGGGCTTCGTCGCCTCCAGCAGCACCACGAATTTCCATAATAATATTTTTGCCATCATTAGGATCTTCAGGCAACATCAATAATTTAATATCTTCTTGTAATTGTTCATTCTCAGCTTTGAGGCTGGCCAATTCTTCTTTAGCCATCGCTAAAATGTCGTCATCGGATTCTTCGGAAAGCATGGCTTCGGTATCTTCAATTTCAGCTTCAACTTCTTTATAACGTCGAATTTTTTCAACTTTCGGTCTCAAATCAGCTTCTTCAATCGTCAATTCTCTAAGTCGGTTACTATCGGCGATGACGATTGGGTCTGATAAGAGTTCATTCACTTCATCATACCGGATTAAGAGACTGTCTAACTGTTCGAACATTCATTCTCCTCCTATAAAATGGGGTCTCAATCTAAATTTTCTAATTGCGGATGGAAATAACATTTACGGCAAACTGGCAAATAGGATTCATTGCCTCCAATTTGAATTTGTTCACCAGCATAAACCGGCTTACCATTGGCGATTCTTAGATTCATTGAGGCTTTACGATGACAAAACCAGCAGATTGTTTTTAGTTCCTCAATTTTATCCGCGTAAAGGAGTAGATATTTAGAACCTTCGAAGAGTTCGTTGGTAAAATCATTTTTTAAGCCGAAGGCCATGACGGGAATATCTAATTCATCCACAATCCGCGCCAATTGTAAAATATGGGCCTTTTTTAGAAATTGTGCCTCATCCACAAGTATACAAAATAGCTTTTCAGGAGCAGCTTTAACAATCTCAAAAATATCAGTATCTTCAGAAATTGGACTTGCTTCCCGTTCAAATCCAGTACGACTGGCTACCAGACCGACACCAGAACGATTATCGAGAGCAGAGGTGAAAATTTTAACAGGTTTATGTTGTTCCTCGTAATTATGGGCCACCTTAATAATTTCGATTGACTTACCGGAATTCATTGCACCATATTTGAAGTATAGTTTCGCCATATCACCACTCCTTTTTGTCTACTTTCAACCATTAATAATAAGTTAATCCTTAGGTTTAGTCAAATGGAATAGTATTGGTGGTAATAATCTAATCAATCATTTTCCCCTGTCTTTTTACCCAATTACTTAGGGAACTTTTTTATTTTGTCTTAGTGAGAAAATGGCAAAACGCCCTTCTCTAGTTTATTTTTCTAAAATAAAAAACTTGTTGATTTTCTTTCATTTCTAGAATTGATAGACTTGCTAAATGTTCAAGATGGGCCATAGTTTCACCCGCTGCAAACCATTTTTGGGCAGGAGGAAATTCTTGCCAACCTTTGGCTTGTATCCGCCAAGAAATTTGAGTGGCCACATCTTTAACTGAGTAATCCCTACCGGGCTCCATAGCGGCTAGTACTTCATCTAAGCGTTCTTGGTGATGTAATTGTAATTGATCCAGTCTTTGCTTGGGCGCTTTAATGACTTGACGATGAGCCGCAAAAGCCAAGTCTAATTCAAGATCTTTTAACCTAGTTAGGGTATTAAGGTAAGAGCCCAAAATATCTGGGGTTTGGTCTGTCCAATAACATATATTGGGCGAAATAGGGTCAAGAATCGTATCCCCTGAAAAAATTAATTTCTTTTCTTTATCATAAAGCCCAATATGACCAAGGGTATGGCCAATCAAATCAATGACTTTAAAAGAAAAATCATCGACTTGATAAGTATCCCCGGGATTTAATGGGCGTAAGGGGAGCGCTTGTTTACAACGGTATAAAACATTAGGACTTTGGGCCCAGTCCATTTCATGTTCATCTAGTCCATAATGGCGACAGGTATCAATAAAATTCTGATAATCTGGTTCTAAGATATTTTTATTTATGATAATTCCATCAACATCACTTGCATAAATTGGACAGCCAAGGTTGGCAAAATAGTCAGCTAAACCAGTATGGTCAACATGAAGGTGGGTCAAAATGACCTCTAAATGGTTCATATCCACCTCAAGCTCATTTAATCCTGCTAACAATTGTTGCTGGCAGAGGTCATGGTGAAAAGCAGTATCAACTAGAACCGTCTTGTCATTCCCCTTAATCACATACGCATTAATCTGTTTTAAGGGACTTTCAGGTAAATCAACCGAAAATGTGTAAACTTTAGGATATACTTCTTTAATCATAGGATTCCTCCTTCAAAATTTGAAAACGCTTTATAATGCATATATTATATTATTTTTTCTTATGCTTCAATAAGTTTAACTAAAAGAGAATAATATTGATTTAATCCGAGAGGCTTTATTTTTTAGGAATAAATTGCTATGATATACATTGAATTTTAATAGGAGGAGAAGCTATGTCAATTAGAACAAGCATCGCTCAATCAGTTGGAAAATTTACTAAATGGGGCTTAACCACCTTCACTAATGGTGGGTCAAGTCTCCCGGGCAAACTAGCCCAAACCCTTGACCCCAATATTCTCAATCATTTAGCAGAAAATTATGATGTCGCTGTAATCACAGGTACCAATGGTAAAACCTTAACTACAGCTTTAACTGTTCAAGCGCTCGCTGAAAAGTATCCTAATATTTTAACCAACCCAACCGGTTCAAATATGCAACAAGGGATTATTTCAGCTTTCTTGGATGCTAAACCCTTGAAAAATGGGGAAAGAGGGATTGCTATCTTAGAAATAGATGAAGGCTCACTGAAACATGTGGTCAAGGCACTTCAGCCCAAAGTCTTCCTCCATACCAATGTTTTTCGCGATCAAATGGACCGATATGGCGAAATTTATACCATTTATAGCTTAATGACGGATGCAGCTAAAATGGTCCCGCAAGCCACTGTAATTGCTAACGGCGACTCACCTATTTTCAACTCTACTTCTTTAGAAAATCCA
This sequence comes from Eremococcus coleocola ACS-139-V-Col8, assembly GCF_000183205.1. Lineage (NCBI taxonomy): Bacteria > Bacillati > Bacillota > Bacilli > Lactobacillales > Aerococcaceae > Eremococcus > Eremococcus coleocola. The sequence continues at coordinate 226,671 of NZ_AENN01000015.1, forward strand.
CGTGAGTTCTACGGGTTTGATTATCAGGAAGACCATGAAGTCCAAGTTGCTCCAAATACCGATGCAATTCTTTGTCCTCATTGTGACCATGTGCTTCAGTATCATAGTCTTTCCTATGCCAATCTAGGAAAGTATTATTGCCCTAATTGTGATTTCAAGCGTCCCGCTTTAACCCACTCTGTTAATGCACTACATGAACTTACATTGAAGGACTCAAGTTTCCAAATCGATGGCCATGATTTTACAATTCCTGTGGCTGGTTTATATAATATTTATAATGCCCTATCTGCCTATTCTCTTGCTTCCTTCTTTGGCCTATCACCCGAACAAATTAAGGCAGGCTTTAGTAAGGCTAAACGAGTTTTTGGCCGCCAAGAAATTTTTGAAATCGAAGGTCACCAAATTCTCCTCAACTTAGTTAAAAATCCAGTCGGCTTAAACCAAGTTTTAGACTTAGTGAACCTTGATCAAAATCCTTATAGCTTGGTGGCAATTCTTAATAACGATTATGCGGATGGAACTGACGTATCTTGGATTTGGGATGGTCATTTTGAAAAACTACAAGATGCTCCGATTCAAGAAGTGATTACTTCAGGTATGAAAGCTAAAGAAATGACGCGACGCTTAGAAGTCGCCGGTCTTGATAAAAATGGCATCCAGGAAGTTTCAGATTACCAAGCTTTAGTCGAACAAATCAAACAATCACCCAGTAAAAATGTCCATATTCTCGCAACCTATACTGCAATACTCGGTTTACGAAAATATTTAATTGATCATCATTATCTCAAACAATAGGAGGAATGAAATGAAAGTTTTACGCATCTGCCACCTCTATGGCAATCTCATGAATACCTATGGAGATAATGGTAACTTATTAATGTTACAATATTACGGACAGCAAGCTGGCTTAACGGTTCAAACCACCCTAGTGAGTATTGGCGATGAATTCAATGCTGAGGATTTTGACCTAGTCTTTTTTGGCGGCGGTCAGGACTATGAACAAAAAATTGTCTCCCAAGACATCCAACGTTTACAGCCTGAAATTAAAAAATTTATTGAAAATGATGGCGTATTTCTCGCCATCTGCGGTGGTTTTCAACTACTCGGTCAGTACTATATTAATGCTGCTGGCGACCGACTTCAAGGTTTAGGCATCCTCCCCCACTACACCGAACGTCAAATTAATTCTCGCTTTATTGGGGATATCGAAATCTTTGATGAAGAAAACCAACAGACCTATCTTGGCTTTGAAAACCATAATGGGGTGACCTTCTTAGGTGATTGTCTTAAGCCTCTAGGAAAAGTCATTTCAGGCCACGGCAATAATAATCAAGATAAAACCGAAGGCGTCCACTATAAAAATACCTTTGGCTCTTATTTCCATGGTCCATTGCTTGTTCGGAATGAATGGTTGGCCCATCACTTAATTAGTCTTGCAACCCAACAAATATAATTTTATAGCTTGAAAAAAGGGTGTATCAAACGGAACTGTTTGATACACCCTCTTTTTATTATTTATATAAATTAGAACATTACTATTTAAGGGGAAGGTTTGATTAATAGTATCGCTCAAATTTTCTATTTCTTGCTCGCTAACATTTCAAGCTAAATTCATAGTTTTTTCTTTTTGAAAAGATAAGTACTAGTCATAGCGATCTATAGCCATCTCTAAAAAATAATCATCTTCTATTGTCAAAATTAACTCTTAACTAATCTTTATGCTTCAAAACAATTAAGGATAAATATTCCTCCAAGGTTAAGTTGTGCCGACTAATAAAAGAAGCATGTTTATTACCCACATAACGAAAATGCCATGGCTCATAGTTATAACCAGTAATTTCTTCTTTTCCCTCTGGATATCTTAAGATAAAGCCAAATTCAGGGGCGGTCTGAGCTAACCACTGCGCTGATGGCATTTGACCATAGGAAGCCATTAACTCACCGCCCTGACTTGTCCAATCAGATCCCAATAAATCAAGAGCTAAACCACTTAAATGCTCTGAAGCATCTGCTGGGGCATAAAACATATCTACATACATTTGTGCTGTATCAGGATCAAGACCTTCAGATAGATAAGAATGATATCTAGCTAAACGATTATTAGCCTGACTTTCCATCGAGCGATAAGCTGACACAATGGAAAAATAAAAACCATCATTAACCGCTGCCTGCATCCACTCGTTAAAGGATGGAGAAGCTAAGGCATTATACAACAAGCCTTGATCAGAATACACCCCTTCAAAATCAATTTCTGTGCTAACTGGATTTTCCTTATTAATTAAAATTAGTTCAGGTTCATCAAGATTAAGATCCTGAGGCAATAAATCTAATAACTTTGAGACTTCCTTTTTGCCTAAGCTATTCTCTAAGTCAAGCCTTGACATGAGCTGAAGGTCCGAATTTTGAGCCTCTACCCTTAAACTGATTGTCATTATAATAAATAAAAACAAAAAGATAGTAACTATAATTTTTTTCATTTATTCTCCTAGATAAAATGCATAATGATGATGGGAAGAATCATTGCCGGGGTAAAATTCATTATTTTTAAATCCGTCACTTCTAACATGTTTAAACCCAGACCAATCAAAAGCATCGATCCCACTGCTACAACCTCATTGATAACTAATGTGGGCAAGAAGGGCTCGAGAAAGGCTGCAAATAAAGTTATTCCGCCCTCCACTATTAAGACTGGAATACTTGCAAAAAGTACGCCAATGCCTAGAGATGAAGAGAGCAACAGCGCAGTGATCGCATCTATAATGGACTTAGCATATAATGTGGTATTATTCCCTGTTAAGCCACTTTCTAGCGACCCTACGATTACCATCGAACCAATACAGAAAAACATAATCGATGTGACAAACCCTTGTCCCATATCTGCAAATCGTGGCCACCGGCTCAAAAAATTTTGTAATGTATTGGTTAATTCCCTAATTCGACTATCAATATCTACCCATTCTCCGATTAAAGTGCCTATCATGACTGAGACAATCATGATTAAAGTCTCATGTCCTTTCAAGGCTCCTGAAATTCCAATTGAAATAATACACAGTCCGATAGCTTGGATTAAGCGCTGATTGATATTACTGGGAATTCCTTCTTTTAACATCAAGCCCATAACACTGGATAAAACAATTGCTACGGCATTAACAAATGCACCCAAAAAGACACCTTCTTTTATAATTTCTTAATTATGTTCACTTTCATCTTGATCCGGTGAATCTAAATTAACTTGACCACTACTTTGACTTGTCTCATCTAATAATTGATCTACGAGATCTAGATTATCATCCACAAATAATTTTAATTGCGGTTGGTAGCTAATCACATAAACAAAATTCTGTGCTTCTTGTTCTTCTAAACTAGATTCACTAGAAGTTTCCTCTTCACCAGAGTCTTCCGATTGTGCTACTGTCAGCCCAGTATCAGATTGGTCTGCGCGTGATTGATTAGGAATGATAATTTCAAATTGGTAGTCTTGTCCTTGCCATACCTCTTGATAACGTTTCTTATCAAGAGCAAAGGTTTGAATAATTCGTTTGCTTTGGCCAGGCTCCACACCCTGACCATACTCTTCATTGATAAGTACATAGTCAGCCTCAATTGGATCTTCACCTATAATTAAGCGACTTTGACCATCCACCGGATAAATTGTTTGTTCAGTTTGATTACTAATCTCATATTCGATCGAAACAATGACTTGCCCGAATTCAAAGTTCTTAAAGATTTCTTCATAGTGTTCAAAGGGAGCAAAGTCGGTTACTTCAACCCGTTTAGTTGTCAGAGTAACTCCTTCTTCTTCTTGTGAAGTTTCAAGATTTTGAGCAGCTAGTTCAGTTTTTTGCCCCCAAAACTCAGTCGTTAATCGGTCAGCAATAAACTGTGATTGAGACACGATCATGGTCTCGCTCTCTTCGCTAATAGGTAGAAATAAAGCTAGTTTATTTCCCAAATCAAGCTGAACACCCTTATCATCAATTGGCGTTGGTTCATTCATAGATAATTTTAAATGACCCTCACGACTAATTTGCTCTTCTAAATCCTTGGTTAAGGAAAATACTAAATAACCATCCACTGAGGCTTTTCCTTGTAACTTGCTTTGCGAATCATTAACAATTGTTTGAAGATTTCCCGATTGTGATGGATATAAACTTTGGTCAGCGTACACCATCTCAGTATCATCTATTGGTCCCATCGTTATATCTTCAATCGATAGATGCAGGTCTTGATCTGTTAAATTCTCAATTGTAGTATAAACTAAGACTAAACTATTAATGTCAGATCCTTCATCTGTCAACTTAGCCTCTTCTTTCATGGTTTGGCTCATTTTATCTACTGGTAAAATCGCCATTTGGTTGACCGTCATTTGAAAGTTTTCTTGATTAAGTTTAAAAGCTTGTTTACTTTGAAAACTAGAACTTTCAAGTTCAAGCCCCTCAAAGTTAGAAAAATCAGTCAAAACTTGACTAAATTCTGGGACTAATCGAGGATCAATTTCAGTTGCTTTAGATTCATTGGCATTTGCTTGAGATTCTTGGCTAATTTTATTATTAGCTTGTTCTTCAACTAAGTTGTCATATTTGTTTGAAACAGACTGACATGCTGTCAACCCTCCCAAACAAAATAATAAAACAAGTAGTTTAAAATTTTTATGTAGGATTATTTTCTTCATTTAATTCCTCTTTCTCATCAATAGGTAAGAAATTGTCTTCACTAACCTCTTCCTTCACATCATATCCTGCTAAGGAAACATAGTCTAACTGACCTATTGTCTCTTGACCATACATCTCAGAATGGTTCCGGTAAACTTGGTACAATTCGCTGACAAATACTTTCACCACCGCATAACCCGGCACCCCTAATATTACACCCGCAATTCCAAATAAACGACCTGCGCCCAAGAGGACAACTAGAATGGTAACTGGATGAATCTGTAAATTTGAGCCTAAAATTTGAGGCGATACAAAACGTCCCTCGATAAATTGCTCAATACTCATTACAATCAATACTTTTAATAACATCAAAGGACTAGTTAAAACAGCAATAATAATAACTGGAATAACTGCAATAAAAGAACCTAAATATGGAATCACATTACAAAAGCCTGCAAAGATTGCAAAGGAAATACCGTAGTCTAGACCAATAATACTATAACCAACTGCAAAAATGATTGCTACTATAATGGCAACAATAATTTGACCTCTAATATAACGTGAAATTTGAGAATGAGACTCATAAATAATCCGCGCAGCGGTCTCACGATAACGATTTGGAAGATAATATAAAACATGTTTGGGTAATTTATTACCTTCAAGCAACATATAATAAAGGACAATTGGCATGGTTAACAAGCCTAGCACAACTTGGGTAATATTACCAATCACAGTACCAAGTGAACCAAAGGTGGTGGAGATGATTGTCTCCATGCGACTAGACAGCGCAGAGAAGTCAAAGTCTTCAACAAAAGAACCAATACCAGATAAAAGCGGATCATTCGACCAATCAATTGGAATGGTATCTAATAACTTATCTAACTGCTTAGCATAATATGGCAAGTTTTCAGCTAAACCTTGAAATTGGGTCCGTAAAATTGGCACCAATGATAGAATTCCCCAAACAATAAGTAGAACTAAACTAATAAACAAAATCCAAATGGAAACATTGCGCTCAATTCCCTGACCAGTCATCCACCTAACTACAGGTGCTAGTAAATAGTACAAAATCGCAGCTGCAATCAAGGGTAAGCCAAAAATATCAAATAACCCCCCCAATGGCTTAAATACATAAGCTACTTGATTAAGCATAAATATGATTAATAAAATCAGTAAAGTTATTACTAAAGTAACCACAGTTTGATTATTTGTAATTTTTTTTCGCATGGTAGAAGCTGTTTTCTCTAATTTTTCTTTAGTCATTTCATAGCTCCTTTACAAAAATTTCATAGTTCTATTATATAATTTTTATAAAAAAAAACCTAGTAGATCATCATTTAAAATCCTAGTAAAATTGTTAAAATTGACTTAAAAGTCCTGAAATTTAGCTTTTTTACTAACATTAGTGTATAATGAGGCGAATTTATAAGGAGTGAGACTATGCTACAAGCAATTGACTTAATTGAATTACTTAAACTATTTATTATTTCGGTTGTCCAAGGGATCACCGAATGGTTACCAATTTCTTCTACCGGACATATGATTTTAATTGAAGACTTTATGCCCTTGAATCTCTCGGCTGAGTTTCGTGAGACTTTTCTTATCTTAGTTCAACTGGGTTCAATCATGGCAGTGGTGGTCCTTTATTTCCATAAACTAAATCCCTTATCTCCTAGTAAAAACTATCAAGAACGTAAGGAAACTTGGACCTTATGGTTTAAAGTAATCGTTGCCTCAATTCCTGTCTTAATTTTTGGCCTTTTCTTAAACGATTATATGGATACTTACTTTTATAATCCAACCGTAGTCGCGATTGCCTTAATTGTCTATGGCTTTGCATTTATTTGGATTGAAAAAAGTAATCATGCTAAACATAGTGCTAAAACAGAACACCTAGAAGATTTGTCTTATAATAAAGCCTTTAAAATTGGTCTTTTCCAATCCTTAGCAATTATTCCAGGAACTTCGCGCTCAGGTTCTACCATTATGGGGGGCTTGTTAACCAATAATTCTCGCTTTGTCGCTACCGAATTCTCTTTCTTTTTAGGTATCCCTGTCATGTTTGGTGCATCTTTTTTAAAATTACTTAAATTAGGATTCAGTCTCAGTCAAGTGGAAATATTCTATCTTATCTTCAGTATGGTCGTAGCTTTTATTGTATCAATTGTAGTGATTCGTTTCTTGCTTACTTATCTAAAACGAAATGATTTTACTGGGTTTGGTTACTACCGAATTGCATTAGGCGCCATTGTTATCTTATATAACCTATTGATTAAATAAACAATATTCTATTTAATTTTATCCAACAAGCCAAATTTTCTTTTTTTCAAAGACTAAGAGAAATTGGCTTTTTTATTTACCTAAAAAGTACTTGCATTTTTGTCAGATTTTATTATAATAAAACGTAATTGTTACTATTAAGGGGTGATCTGATGTCTAAAAAAGCAAACCTAGGTGCAGCTTACCGGCAACTGCAAAGTAAAAATATCAAGACTAAACGCCGGGCTAAAGCCATTATCCAAGCGGCAAAGCGAAATAAATAATCTTAACTAATTATTCTGGGTTAGGAATATGAAGCGAAAATCAGAGATTTTCATACTTCTGTTCTATTCCCAGTATTTTTTTGTAAAATAGCGACGAAACTTGACAGGTTTTCTTCCTATCCCTATCATTTAGATACAATGTTATAGAAAAAAGGAGCCTGTTTTATGGAAAAAATCCCTAGTTTTACTGTTGACCACCTTAATCTATTCCCTGGTCTCTATTTGTCGCGTCAAGATCAACTGGGTCCTGTCACCCTTAATTCATATGACTTGCGCTTTACCCGACCTAACTATGAGCCTGTGATGAATACTGCTGAAATTCACACCATTGAACATCTCTTAGCAACTTATCTACGCAATGACCCAACTTATAAAGACCAAGTTATTTATTTTGGGCCTATGGGCTGTCGAACTGGGTTCTATCTAATTTTGACCGATAAGGTCAGCCCAGAAGCTACCCTTAAATTATTGAAAGATGCCTTTGCTTGGGCATCCACCTATGAAGGTGATATCCCTGGGGCAGCCGCAAGGGATTGTGGTAATTATTTAGATCAAAATTTACCTATGGCTCGTTATTATAGTCAACGCTATCTACAAGTTTTAAATGAAATTACCGATTTATCTTTTGCCTATTAAGTCGTAATTAGTCAAGCTGTGTTATAATGAACATAGTAAATTAAGGAGGTAGGATAATGGAATTAAATGATATAATGCGAGTTTTAAAAGAAGACATGAAGGTTGCGGTCTTCTCAACTATAGATAAAGACGGCAAACCACATGCTCGTCATGCTAATATTGGTGTTGCCAATGAACAAGGGATCTTCTTTATGACCAGTCCTAAGACCAACTTTTATAAGCAACTCCAAGCCAATCAAAATATTGCCCTCACTGCCATGTCTGAAAAAGATTACCTCATCCAAGTAATTCGGATTGAAGGCAAGGTGCGAGAACTAGGTAAAGAAAAATTGAAAGAAGTCCTTAAAGATAATCCTTACGTTAAGCATGTATATCCCACTGCAGAAGAACAAGCCTCTGTCCATGTCTTCCAACTTTATGAAGGTGACGGGTTCTATCATTCCTTAACTCAAGGTCATAAATATCTATTTAAATTACGGAATAAATAAATTTTAAATTGTCTAACTAATAAGATTAGACTGAAAGCCGGCAAGTGGTTGAAAATCAAAGATTTTCAACCACTTGCCGGCTCTCTTTTATATTTCTAAATCATAGTTTAATTTTAACATTGAATAATTAACTAACTTCTAATTTTTATCAGTAATTTCTTTTATTTTTGTCATTTTTCCTTTATAATTTAGAAGTTGGAAAAATATATTTTATTAGGAGGATTTTTATGAAAAAAATTTTTGCATTACTTGCTATGGTTTTAGTCATGGTTTCTGGTTTATCTGTTTTTGCTGAAGAAAAGAAAGCGATGACCATTGATGACTATGTCGGATCATATGAAGTAAAAGATTCTGTTGTTAAGTATTTAGATGTTCGTGCAGATCAAGTAGTCCTATATGTTGACGACCTTGAAGGCGAAATTAAAGATGAAGATCCATACAAACACTTTGCTGAAATGGTTGTTACCCACTTCGCTGAGGCGGACCCTGAAGCAGAACCTGTTGAAGGTGAACCTGTCATCGCTTATACTGATAACACTAATAAAGATGTTGAGGCTGCTAAAGTAGTTATCTTTACTAAGTTTGATAACCTCATTACTTATGATAATAAATTGAAATTAAAATTAGACAGCGCTGCCATGCTAAATCTAGAAAAATCAGATGATGGTTTGCACGATAAATTATATAGTGTTGACTACAAAAAAATTGACGATTTAGCCGAATACAAGATGGATGATCAAGCTGCTGCCAGCGACGAATCTGCCACTGAAAGCGAAGCAAGCTCGGAAGAATCCGAAGAATAAGATTCGATAAATTTAAAAGAGGTTGGGAATTCCAGCCTCTTTTTTGTTTACTATTTTAAGAATTATCAGGCCTAGCCTCACTGTCTAGATACTTAATTCACTTGAATCCAGTACCGGTATACTTCTTCTCCAGAATTAGGGTCAAAACTTGATTCATCCCGAACCCCTCCACAGGCTTCAATAACCTTTTGACTGGCTTTATTTGAAGCGTGGCAGGTTACTAAGACTTTGGCCATACCTTGGTGATAACAAATTTTTAAGGCTTCTTTTAACATGGTTTGGGCAATCCCTTGATTGCGGTAATCGGGATGGACTGAATAGCCAATATGCCCACCAATTTCCTTCAAATAATTATTCAGTTCATGACGGAATTGGAGCATGCCAAGCACTTCCTGATGTCCTCTTTGCAAGCAGATGTATTGACTGGCAGGTACCCAACCTGCTTTGACAGTTTCCCGTTGGCTACTGGCTTGAACTTGATCATACCAAGCCTGAAAATCAGTAAAATCCTGTAAATCACTGGATCCATCCATAGACTCACCCGACGCTAAGAAAGCCTGGCGGTAAGCCATGACATTTTTTTGGTGACGAGGACGAACGTGTACTAAAACAAGATTTTCCATAATAATTCAGACTCCTTACATGGTTATAAAATAATTAATCGCTGCGGCTAAGGTCGCAATCAAAAAAATAACAATATAAGCGACATATTTTCTATCATGAAATTGGATAGTGTAATAAATTGATAAGCCGAAAATTAAGGTCCACATAATTATAAATAGGAAAATTGCAATTCCTGAAATAATTGATAGGACGGAAAACATAGGGTTAGGTGCTGTGATCTTCAGGACAAAAATTAATAATAAAGCGACCGCACCAACTACAAAGACTAAGAGTGACAATTTAATAATGCGGTCGAGTAAATTTGATAATTTTGCTTGCATGCCATACTCCTTCATGAAATTTTAATAACGATATTATCATACCACACCGAATTATTCGATGCATGTGGGACTAAAAAATCTCGCCTTATTTTATGACTAAAATTTCAAATTCCAAACTTGGCATGGTGGCCCGTAAATCTGCCTCAATGACTTTTAAAGCCTCTATACGGGCTTCCACATCGATTGCGGCATTACCTTGGACTATAAAAATCGCATTCTTGGTTTGGTCATCAAACTTATAGGCTTCCCCATCACGAACCCCCATCCAAGCCATAATCCCTTTGGTATCCTTGTAAACATAATCCGTCGCGGCAACATGTTTTTCTTTGGCCGAAATGGGAACAAAACTCCCTTCTTCCTGGTTTACAGTGATAGTCAAAGGCCAAGTAATCTTATCTAGGTCATGACCGCCAATGGCAATCATAGACCGCAAACTTTCCACATTATAAATATCAACGATACTATTAATTTTAGGAATCGAGCCCCGCCGTTGAATATTTTCAATAAAGGCAGGGATAGTCGGTGGATTCTTCTTCACACTCCGACCTACAGCTTGCATCATATCATAATAGCCTTTAATAAATGGATGGGCTTTGACCTGTTCGATGTCCGCATCGAGAGCCCAGGTTTCAGTTTGGGCTTGTTTCGTTAGAAAGTCGGCTTCTAAATTTGCATTAGGATTGACATTCCGGGCAATACCAACGACCACCGCTTCAACCCCTAAGGCCTTCATTGAATCATCTAATCTAATTTCCATAAAGTCTTCTTCCTTTCTTAAATCTCTTTAGCCCTATCTTAACATGAAAATAACTTTTTAAGAAAGGAGCAAGTTAGACCGACTTAAGCATCCTCCAAAACACTCAGGCCTTGATAAAAATTGGGTATTAAGTGGAGTAAATTCGCAATATCCTCATCGGAAAAATCTTAAAAAAATTTGTATCATCCTCCTATCATAAAATTGATCTGATTCTGAAAATCTTGGTCGACCTTATCTGTGGTCTTAAGTATTAATTGAGGCTTATCTAAATCATTCTTTTGGATGGTTAGAAATCCTCTCTGCTTCAAAGCTAAGGCTAATTGTTTAATATTCTAACGGGATATGCCTAAAATACTGGCAGATTCACTTAAATTAGCCTGTCCTAAGATTTTCACGAGGATTAATAACATAAACTGCTTTAAAGAGAGTTCATCTTTGTCACGGTTAAAGGCAGATTCAATCCGGTTGGTAATGATAAATAACTGGTATAAAATCAGAGAAACTTGTCCTTGACGCGATTCTGCCCTTTGCTGAATAAAATCTTCAAGCTGGTTCATTTGTCTAACTCCTTAACCGAAGCAACTAGGTCTTGTAAATAATTATAACTTTCGATTGAATCATGGTAATGGTTAATAATTGTTTGGTCAGACTCAGTTAATTCAGACCTATTTTTCGATACTAACATTTTATGCATCTCCATATCATAGCCTTATGGACGAGCGTCAGTAATGATGACTTCGAAAACCCAATGATAAACATCCTCTGGAATGACCTCACCTCTTATTAATTCCAAGTCACTCATTTTATTTAAGTTTTTATCGTAAGCATGCCAAATTTCCGCCATATTCTTTCCTCTCAGTATTCTTAATTTTCAAATATTTATTCATTATACGATTTGTTTCTTTCCACTTTAAAGACAGCACAAAACAGACACCTCACTAAATTTATAGTGAAATGTCTGTTTGTATTTTATTTCTACATACAACTGAGTAGCCATTATGCTAGATAAATTAATTACTAATCAGCAATCTACTTATAAGTCAGTCAATATTTTTCCTCTTCCAAATAATTATAGATAGCACCAAAAGGACTAAGGAAAAAGCAAAGATTAGGAATATTCTATTAATCGATATGTTTGGCATAGTAAATAATTTAAGCAAACTTGGCTTATTTTTGGGAAGAAACCATTGGGCTAACATCAGCCCTACTGAACATAAAAAGGCGATTGAAATATTATTGGTACAACTGAATAGGAATAGGCCTATTATCCCGATAAAAATCCCAATCGAAAGACTATGCAGTAAAAAGACGATTAATTCAGATAAGGATTGACCCTCTGTAAGTAATGAATTATAAATATAGCTTATGATGGACCAAATAATCAATCTTAAGGTAAATCTAAGCAAATAAATTAATTCCAGTTTACTCTGCCGAATTCTAAGAATATCTTTTATCGGACTTTGGTGTTCGGTATAAAACAAAGTAACGATTGAAAAAATACCCGGAAAGGGTAAGAAACGTTCAATAACCAATGCTTGACTATTACCGTCTAACTTACCTAATCCAAAAATAAAATAGGCGATTCCGATCATAATGAAACTAGCAAGAATGGATGGGAGCAGATTATGCTTAAACTCTATTTTTAATTGGCAAGATACTTTTGAAAGCATGGTAGCCCCTCCTTCTTCTTTCGTATAAAAAGACGGTAAGCACAATGATTAGAATGGCTAAGACTAACCAAACGGTTCGACCAATTAAGAAAGTATTGATTTGACTTATAAAATACTTTTCATTTCCCACTGAGTTATAACGCAATAATAAAACGTAACCAATATTATAATAAATATTTGCTGAGGAAGACATCAGATAAACCATGGAAAAGATTGGCCCAAGAAAGCCAAACAGAATACTCTTACTTGCAATCGTAATTAAGCTGCTGAGGCTAACGATGAATAAAATAATGGGAAGGATCCAGGCAATTACTAGGCCATAAGCTTTTAGTGGGCTTAATAAATCCAATCCGTAGTCGAACAAAAGCTGACCCTCATAATAGGTAAAGATCGCCAATATAATTAATAAAATCGCTAAGCTCATCGCCAATACCCGCGTCATAATTAACTTTAGAGAAGAAATCGACTTAACATAGAGGGTATTAGCAACCCCCTCTTTTCTGTCCTTATTCCACAAATACAAACCCATAAACCAGGTCAAGAGCATGGTAAAGATACCCGCATAATCACTGAAATATCTAGCAAAGGCCAAATCAAAGCCTTGCCCCCGCATCAAATGATAATCTGACAAGGCCTCCTCGTATGACATGCCTTTTTTTCCAAAATGAACCTTATATTCATCGCTAGCATAGAAGGAACCCCCACCAATTAAGGCATCAATTTTTTCTAACTGTAGCTCTAACTTCGCTTGACTAGGATTTTTTAAATGATCATTATCACTTATCTCTTCATAAGGTTTTCCTGCCATTTCAGCCATTATCGCCTTAATCGCATTAAGTTCACTATCGTTTAGATTTTTCTCACGATAAAAACCAAAGGGATACGTGGCAAAATAATTGGCATCCACTGCAGTCTTTAAATCCACCATTAAATTAGGATAAATATAGTCAAGGTCATCGGTTAGATAAATACCGTAAGTTTCTTGATTCGGTTTCGGTTCTTGGAATTCAGGTGGTTTGCTGCCCAATTGACTCACTAAAGCAAGGACAAAAGCGACTATTAAACCTAAAAAGATCAGCGATTTAAGTATTCGTTTAAACTCTTGGATTAGACTTCTCATTCTTATCTCCTCCGATCATAAATCTTCATAAGATATGCCGATTCTAAGTTAGGAGAAATTCGTTTAAATTGCGCTAGCGGTCTACCATAATGGATAAAGCGGACTAGGATTCCCTCTGCTAGCTCCTTTTGTTCAAAGACAATATACTGAGATTTAAAACTTGTATAATCTTTTCTATTAACGATGGTCTCATAGGTTCCACCAGAGTATTCTTTTAATAAATCTTCAACCGAGCCATCGTAGATAAAATGACCATTATCTAAGATTCCCAATCGATTTGCAGTACTTTCGAGATCACTAGCAATATGGGTTGAGAATAAAACGATTTTTTCCGCAGACAAATCACTTAATAAATTTCTAAACCGAATACGTTCTTCAGGATCTAAACCAGCGGTCGGTTCATCGACGATTAAGACATGAGGATTATTTAGAAGACTTTGTGCGATGCCTAGTCGCCGTTTCATCCCACCGGATAGGTCTTTAATTTTTTTATTTTGATCTTGACTCAGGTTAACCAGACCCAAGAGTTCATCAACTCTTTGATTTAATTGAGAGCCTTTCATATTATCCAAAATTCCTAGATAATTTAATGCCTCCCTGACTTTCATGTCCGGATAAAAATCAAAATCTTGTGGTAAGTATCCAACAACACTTCGAATCTTTTTGGGGTCCGTTTCACCACACACTTTAATTTGACCCTTGGACTTTGGCAAGAGACCCACAATTAATTTCATTAAAGTGGTTTTTCCGGCCCCATTCTTGCCTAGTAATCCATAAAGGCCATTACCAATACTCAGATTGATATTATTCAAGACAATTTTCTTGCCGTAGGAAAACGATAAATGCTTGATTTCAATTGAATTCATTCTACATACCTCCTTTTCTTTAGTTGAAGTATATAAAACAATTTCCAATACTTTTCCAAGATTAGGATTTTTTTATGATTAATTGGGTGCTTGCCCCTAATTTATTATTTAAAACCATCTTAACGCCGAGTTTTTTCATAATCTCATCTGTAATATACAGTCCCAAACCCATATTGCCCACAAGCGGATTCTCACTAAAATAGGCTTTATTGTAATTTTGTAGGGCTTCTTGCGAAAAACCTGGACCATCATCTTCGATTTCCAAAATTACTTCCTGGTCATTTTCAAAAAGCTTAATAGTTATTTTACTCTTAGCATAGGCATCCGAATTTCTGAGGATATTAGTCATTCCCTCAATGAATAAAGCAAGATCTAAGTGGACTATTTGGGATAAATCGCTTATGTCTTTCCTAAAGTGAATATCCCTTTGCAAATTATTTAACTCAGCTTCAATACTAACTATTAAAGCATTTAATTTAATCGGTCGCACATTCACTTCGATATCCTTTATATGTTGACTCATACTAAGATACTGGATATAATCCTGAATTCTACGAGTACTTCGAGTCATTCTGGCTATAATCTGAATTAAACGTTCATCTTCAAATTTAAACTTCTTATCTATAATCTCTAAATCACCACTGAGAATAGTTAGAGGATTTTTTATTTCATGGAGTAAGCTATCCATCTGCTTACTAACTTCATTCATTCTAATAATATTGGCAAAATTTTCTTCTTTTATATTTAGATTTTCTTGGCTTAAAGCAAATACCCTATCACTCAACTCATTATTATCTGTTAATTCTAATTGGTCTGGATGAGATAAATAATTCAGCACCGGTTGAATTTTATGCAGATAAAATAGTTGAAAAAATAGATAAAAAAAGCATAAGACCACTAATATGGGTGAAATATCAATCATACTTCCTAAGGCCTTTGAAAAAATTAGTTTACCAAAAACGTTATTCACTTCTGATAGCGCATGATTTACTAAATATTTGCTTCTAGCCTCGCTTAATAAATATTTTATAAAGATACCCAAAGGCATAGAAAAACATAAACTCACCAACATATAGATAATAAAACTTGTTTTTAACTTCCAGTTCCTACTAGCTTCCTTTAACCAATCCATGAGTAGCCTAACCCCCAATGCGTTTTAATAAACTCTTGGTCTGATACTTCCGCCATTTTATTACGAATATTTCTAATATGTTCCGAAACTACTTGAGGATTACCAAAACTATCAATGCCCCACAGGCTATCATAAATGCGCTCTTTACTAAATATTTGCTTAGGATTATTTACCAATAATTCTAGTATTTCAAATTCAGATTTAGTTAAATCTAGGGCCACACCATTTAAGCTAAAAACGCATCCTTCAATCAAACGCACCTGATTATTCTTTGATAAATATTTGACCCGGTCACTGCGAGTTAAATTGGTATAAATTCTGGCGTAAAGTTCATCTAAAGAGAAAGGTTTGGTGATATAATCATCGCCACCTAACATGAGTCCCTCGATTTTATCGGCTTCATTAACCCTGGCTGACAAAAACAAGATGGGCATCAGCCATCTTTCTCTGAGCTGTTTACATATTTCAAAGCCATTGTTTCCAGGCAAGTTGATATCTAAAAGGATCAAGTCAATTGCGGATAAGTCCTCAGGGATATCAACTGAGCTATAAGCTTTTACAATCGTTATATTTTTATCTTCTAGGTACATCTCTAACATATCGACTAAATCGACATCATCTTCAATAATTAATATCTTTCGTTGATCCATGGCAAGCTAACCCCTCTCCAGCAATTCTTTTATTTCTGCTAGCCTATGTATGTCAAGATTAAAAATCTATGTATCATCTACCATTATACCGCTTGACTTATAATAATATACCATACACTTTTTCAATTCATCTTTAGGCAATATTTTTCCAAAGCACAAAAAGGCCCCTTTCTATGATTACCATAAAAAGAGGGCTTGCTCATTTAACTATAGCATAATGCTAATGGTTAATAATTATTTATTTTTTAAGTTATAGAATGAAGTTAAACCATCATATTTAGCCACTTCACCTAATTCATCTTCAATACGCAACAATTGATTGTATTTAGCAATACGGTCCGTACGAGATAATGAACCAGTCTTGATTTGGCCAGCGTTGGTTGCAACAGCGATATCAGCGATGGTTGAATCTTCAGTTTCACCAGAACGGTGAGAAACAACGGCAGTATAACCAGCACGTTTAGCCATTTCAATTGCATCGAAGGTTTCAGTTAATGAACCGATTTGGTTTACTTTGATTAAGATTGAGTTACCAATACCTTCATTGATACCACGTTCTAAGATTTCAGTGTTAGTTACGAATAAATCATCCCCAACTAACTGAACCTTGTCACCTAGGCGTTCGGTTAATAATTTCCAACCTTCCCAGTCATTTTCATCCATACCATCTTCGATAGTGATGATTGGATATTTTTCAACTAATCCTTCTAAGTAAGCTACTTGTTCTTCAGCGTTACGTTTTTGACCTTTTTCACCTTCAAAGATGGTATAGTCATAAACGCCATTTTCATAGAATTCAGATGAAGCACAGTCGAAACCTAAGAAGACATCTTTACCAGGTTCGAATCCAGCTTTCTTGATAGCTTCTAAGATAGTTTCTACGCCATCTTCAGTTCCTTCAAAAGCTGGTGCGAAACCACCTTCATCACCAACAGCAGTCACTAAACCACGGTCATGTAAGATTGATTTCAAAGCGTGGAAGATTTCAGCACCCCAACGTAAAGCTTCTTTGAATGATGGTGCACCAGCTGGTACAATCATGAATTCTTGAAAAGCAATTGGAGCATCAGAGTGAGAACCACCATTGACGATGTTCATCATTGGAGTTGGCAATACTTTAGTATTAAAGCCGCCTAAGTATTGGTATAAAGGAATTCCTAGGTAATCAGCAGCAGCACGAGCTACAGCAATAGATACACCTAAAATTGCGTTGGCGCCTAATTTGCCTTTATTTGGAGTACCATCTAATTCGATCATCATTTTGTCGATAGCTTGTTGATCAAGAACATTGTAGCCTAATAATTCAGCTGCAATAATTTCGTTGACGTTTTCAACGGCCTTTTCAACACCTTTACCTAAATAACGACCCTTGTCACCATCACGTAATTCAACCGCTTCATGTTCACCAGTAGAAGCACCAGAAGGAACCATACCGCGACCAAACGCACCACTTTCAGTATAAACTTCAACTTCAATCGTTGGGTTACCGCGTGAATCTAATACTTCGCGTGCATAAACATCTGTAATAAATGGCATAATTTAATACTCTCCTTTTTGTTTTAATTACATATTATTTGTAGATATTCTTTTGCTCAAAAGCAATCAATATCTATTTTTTTATCAAAGACTGACCTGTCATTTCAGCAGGTTGTTCAAGCCCTAATAAATCTAACATAGTTGGCGCCACATCCGCCAAACGGCCATCTGTCCGTAACTCGATACCTTTCTTAGTAACAATGACAGGCACTGGTACTGTCGTATGGGCAGTATGAGGACGTCCATCCGGCGTAATCATGGTTTCTGAGTTACCATGGTCTGCAAAAATTATAGCAGCGCCACCCTTTTCGAGAATGGCATCAACAACTTTACCTAAGTTTTCATCAACCGCTTCAATGGCCTTAATGGTTGGTTCTAACATACCAGAGTGACCAACCATATCAGGATTAGCGAAGTTTAAGATAATCGCATCATTTTCATCATTGATAATGCTCTTATACAAGGCATCGCCGACTTCATAAGCTGACATTTCGGGTTTAAGATCGTAGGTTGCTACTTTGGGTGATGGAATCAGAATCCGGTTTTCACCTGGGAATTCTTCGTTCCGACCCCCATTCATAAAGAAGGTAACATGGGGATATTTTTCCGTTTCAGCAATCCGTAATTGTTTTAAACCAGCATTAGATAAGACTTCCCCAATCACATTTTTCATTGGAATAGGTGGGAAAGCTACTTCAGCATCGATGGAAGGATTGTAAAGGGTCATTGTTACAAATTTAAGATTTTGTAATTTAGGTCCCCGATCGAAGTTATCCCACTCTTGATCAGTAAAGGCATTAGATAATTGGATAGCCCGGTCAGGACGGAAATTGAAGAAGATAACCGCATCATTATCTTGGACTTTAGCCACTGGTTTACCAGCTTCTTCAACAACTCCAGGCACGATAAATTCATCATAGACTTCCTTAGAATAATTATCATCTAAAACTGCTTGAGCTGATTCAAAACGAGAACCTTTCCCGTGAACTAGAGCTTCATAAGCAAGTTGAACTCGGTCCCAGCGTTTATCACGGTCCATGGCATAGTAACGACCAGAGACAGTAGCGATTTGTCCAAGACCTACTTTAGCAATATGATCTTCCAAAGTTTTGATGTAACCAGGACCAGCTTTAGGGTCGACATCGCGGCCGTCCATAAAGGCATGAATATAGACCTTCTTTAAGCCTTTGGTTTTAGCTGTATCAATTAAAGCTAATAAGTGGTTGATATGGCTATGAACCCCACCATCAGACAAAAGACCCATTAAATGTAAAGCAGAGTCATTATCTAAGGCATGTTGAAAAGCGTGATTTAGGGCCTCATTGGTCATAAACTCGCCGTCTGCAATGGCTTTATCAATCCGAGTTAAGGATTGATAAACAATCCGGCCTGCTCCGATATTGGTATGCCCCACTTCAGAATTTCCCATTTGGCCATCAGGTAGACCAACGTCTAAGCCAGAAGCCTTCATGGTTGCATGAGGAAATTCCTTATAATAGCGGTCAAAATTAGGTTTCTTTGCTTGGGCAACCGCATTACCCACAACTTCTTTACGACAACCAAAACCATCTAAGATAATGATTGCAACAGGTGCTTTACTCATTATTTTACGGCCTCCAATAAGGCTAAGAATGAATCAACCTTCAAGCTTGCGCCACCCACTAAGGCACCATCCACATCAGGACAAGCCATATAATCAGCGATGTTTTCAGGTTTCACTGAACCACCGTATTGGATGCGAACTTTATCAGCCACATCTTGGCTAAATTCACCAGCCACAACAGAACGGATATGAGCACACATCTTTTGTGCATCATCTTTAGTCGCAGATTTACCAGTCCCAATCGCCCAGATTGGTTCATAAGCTAATACTAATGAAGCAACTTGGTCAGCAGACAAGTCTTTTAATGCAGCTTTAATTTGGCCACCCACGAATTCTTCTGCTTTACCCGCTTCATAAGTTTCTAAGCTTTCACCACAGCAAATAATTGGCAACATATCATTACGGAAAATAGCATGGGCTTTTTTATTTACTTCTTCATCAGTTTCATGGAAATAATCACGACGTTCAGAGTGGCCAATAATTACATAGTCCACACCTAATGCGCCCAAGGCTTTAGGTGAAGTTTCACCGGTATAAGCTCCTTCATCTTCAAAGTAGCAATTTTGAGCGGCTACTTTTAATTCAGAATCTTTCGTGCCTTTAGTCATGCCTTCAACAAATAAGTTAGGAGCACCGACAACTGAATCTACTAATTCATTGGCTGGAACTTGATTTTTGACAGCTTCAATGAATTCACGGGCTTCCGCCGCAGTTTTGTTCATCTTCCAGTTTCCGGCAATAATTGGTTTACGTGACATAAATGTCAACTTCCTTTCTTTAATTCCGCAAATTATTTATCAGCAATAGCTTCTATACCAGGTAATGGTGAACCTTCTAAATAAGCTAAAGAAGCACCACCACCGGTTGAAATATGAGTGAATTTATCTTCATAGCCCAATTGAGCAACGGCAGCCGCAGAGTCGCCCCCACCGACAATCGTCGTCGCATCATCTAGACCGGCAAGAATTTCACAGACCCCATTGGTTCCTTTAGCAAAGGTAGGCATTTCAAAAACACCCATTGGTCCGTTCCAGACTACTGTTTTTGCATCTTTTAAGATTGCAGCAAATTTTTCCAAACTGGCTGGACCACAATCTAAGCCTTCCCAATCTACTGGAATTTCATCCACAGAAACGACTTGAGTATTAGCATCATTAGAAAAGTCATCCGCTACTCGAATATCAACTGGTAAGACAAGCTTGTCTCCTGCTTTTTCAAGTAATTCTTTAGCTAGTTGGATACGGTCTTCTTCTAATAAAGATTTACCCACTTCTTTACCTTGGGCTTTTAAGAAGGTATAAGCCATACCACCACCAATAATTACATGGTCAGCTTTAGGTAATAGATTTTCGATTACTTTAATTTTATCAGAAACCTTAGCTCCACCTAGGATAGCTACAAATGGACGTTGCGGTTGATCAACTGCACCTCCAATATATTTAAGTTCCTTTTCAACCAAGAAACCTACCGCTGAATCTAGGTTAGAGGCGATTCCAACATTAGAGGCATGAGCCCGGTGGGCAGTACCGAAAGCATCATTCACGAATACATCACCTAAGGAAGCCCAATATTTACCTAATTCAGGATCGTTTTTAGACTCTTTTTTACCATCAAGATCTTCATAGCGAGTGTTTTGCACCATTAAAATTTCTTGTGGTTTTAAGTTCTTAACTGCCATCTCTAATTCTTTACCACGAGTTTCAGTTGAGAATAGGATCTCTTTATTTAAGATTTCGCCTAAACATTTAGCTACAGGTGCTAAATCGTTTTTAGCCTTATCAGCTTCTTCTTTAATCTTACCTAAGTGAGCGAAAAGAACGATTTTAGCATCCTGACTCATTAAATAGTTTAAAGTTTCCAAAGATTGAATAATCCGATTTTCATCGGTAATTTTACCATCCTGCATTGGCACATTATAATCAACCCGGACTAGGACTGTTTTACCTTTTACATCAATATCTTTTAAAGTCTTCTTAACCATGCATTTCCTCCTTTTTATAAAAAAAGCGGGGAAGCGTCAAGCCTCCCCGCCTATCTGGATCGACGCGCTTATAAAACGGTTATCGAATTATAGATTTGCGAAGTATACTAAAGTACGAACTAATTGAGAAGTGTATGACATTTCGTTGTCATACCAAGAAACAGTCTTAACTAATTGTTTGTCGCCAACAGTCATAACTTTAGTTTGAGTAGCATCAAATAAGGAACCGTAGTGCATACCTACGATATCAGAAGAAACGATTGGATCTTCATTATATCCGTAAGATTCGTTAGCAGCTTCTTTCATGGCTGCGTTAACTTCTTCAACAGTTACTTGTTTTTCTAAAACAGATACTAATTCTGTTAATGAACCAGTAGGAACTGGAACACGTTGAGCAGCACCATCTAATTTACCGTTTAATTCTGGAATTACTAAGCCGATAGCTTTAGCAGCACCAGTGGTATTAGGTACGATATTTTCTGCAGCAGCACGGGCACGACGTAAGTCACCTTTTTTGTGTGGTGCATCTAAAGTATTTTGGTCACCAGTATAACCATGGATCGTTGTCATTAAACCTTCAACGATACCAAATTTCTTGTTAAGGGTATCAGCCATTGGAGCTAAACAGTTAGTCGTACATGAAGCACCGGAAATAACTGTTTCGTCACCTGTTAAGGTTTCATGGTTTGTATTGAAGACAATAGTAGGAATATCATTTCCGCCAGGAGCAGAGATTACAACACGTTTAGCACCAGCTTCTAAATGTAGTTCAGCTTTTTCTTTTGAGGTGAAGAAACCAGTACATTCTAATACGATATCAACTCCTAGATCACCCCATGGTAATTCATTTGGATTAGGGTTAGAGAAGACTTTGATTTCGTCACCATTGACAACTAAACCATCTTCTTTTAACTCAACTTCGCCTTGGAAACGACCTTGAGTAGTATCATATTTGAACAAATGAACTAATTGAGCAGCATCTGTTAAGTCGTTGATAGCAACAACATCAATACCTTCAACATCTTGGATACGACGTAAGGCCAAACGACCGATACGACCAAAACCATTAATCGCTACTTTTACTGACATAAATAAATTCCTCCTTAAGGATTTTTGTTTAATGGCGTTTAACCATTTAAAACCTGTTTAGCAAGTGCTTCATCACAGAATAAAATACCTGGATGTGGCACAGTTTTATAAAAGGCTGCTATAGCTTGGGCTTTCGCCCGCCCCCCAACAATCGTAATTATATTGGGAATATTAGCAAGATCCTCTATTTGAAGTCCAATTCGCGGATAGCGAATGACTTCGCGCCCCTCTTTGTCAAAGAAAACACCAAAGGCTTCACCTACGGCCGCTTCTTGACTAATTTTACGTCGCTGATCTGGAGTAATGTTACGACGCTGTCCCATCACATCTGCTGTTCCAACACTTAATAGAAGACAATCCGCTTTTTTACTTATTTCGATAGCTTCCTTAACTGAGGGTTCTTCCATTAATAAACGACTTGTTTCTGCAGTTAAGGATTCAGGAATAAAAAATGGAATATAGTCGGCTTGTGATTGTCGCGCCATTAGGCCACCCACTGTAGAGGATTGAATGGAGAAATCCCCCCCAAAACCACCTCTAGTTGGCACAAAGGTTATCTTTCGCCCTTTCCGATAGTGCGGTAGAAAATACCGTCCTACATGGGCTAAGGTATATCCACCAGTCACCGCAATCACATTATCTCCCTCATGTAATAGCTGGGCTAATAAGTCTTGCACAGCATGACTCATTGCTTCATAGACACTTTCTTGACGAAGACTGTCACCCGGAAGCACAATACAATCTTTTAAATTAAAATGTTGTTTTAATGCTGTTTCGTAATAAGACAAGGATAAACTGGTATCAGTCTCTAAGACTTTTTCAATTTGAGCTAGGGTTTTCTGCCCAAAATCAGTTAATTGAACTCCATTTCGTTCAACATCAACAATATTTTGACCTCGTAGTACATTAATGAGCGACCGCATGGTCCGCTCAGATAAATTTAAGGCTTGGGCCAAACTTTGCCGCCCAACTCGGTTATCCATGACCGATAAATATCGCATCAATTCTAAACGAGCCGGTAACAACTGATCAAGTTCAGGAACAAGTGATTGAATGATTGAATAGACATCCATCAAAATTCCCCCTTGGTCAATTTCTGTCCAAATAATTATCAAGTGAAATTTGACAAGTGATTGGGAGGACTAGGCCCTATATCACATTTTTTATACTACCATTTATACTAGCAAAAAGCAATTAAAAAGCTTTACCCTTCATAACTTTATTTTAATTGGACATATGTTGTCCATTAATTTAAATTTAATTTATTCATAGCAAATTACATCTGGTTTTGAACTTAAAATTTATTAAAGTTAATACTATATATTACTTGTCTATAATGGCCAATTATTCTCAGGCTTCTCCCCCCAATAAGTGAAAAAATTTGTACAAAAAAGACTAGGTAAATTTACCTAGTCCGCAAATAATTCTTATTTCTTTTCTTTTAACTTCTTAGCATTTTCCATAATTCCGTCAATCAAACCATAATCTAAGGCTTGTTGAGCAGTCATAAAGTTATCACGATCAGTATCCTTCTGAATGACTTCAAGATCTTGTCCTGTCGCATCCGATAAAATTTTATTTAAACGGTCACGGGTTAAGAGAATATGCTTGGCGGCAATTTCAATTTCAGTCGCTTGACCTTGTGCACCACCTAATGGTTGATGGATCATAACCTCAGCATTTGGTAAGGCCCAACGTTTACCCTTAGTCCCTGCCGCTAATAAGACTGAGCCCATTGATGCTGCCATCCCGATAACGATTGTTTGGACATCAGCATTGATAAATTGCATGGTATCATACATGGCCATACCCGCTGTAACAGAACCGCCGGGTGAGTTAATATAAAGATAAATATCTTTATCTGGATCTTGAGCATCTAAGAATAATAATTGAGCAATCACCGAATTAGCCATGGCATCATTTACTTCACCACTTAACATAATAATCCGGTCTTTCAATAAACGAGAATAAATATCATAAGCACGTTCGCCACGAGACGTATTTTCAATCACTGTTGGTACTAAATTCATAATAGTAACCTCCTATACTTTATTACAAAACTGAGTATAACTTATAGGTCAAAAAAGGTCAAGATATCTGCTTCCAGCTTTTTCTAACCTAGACCCGATATAAACATAGATAATTAATTGCTTAATAACGGCGTCTACTGCCCATATAGACATCATTTAAAGTAATAAAAAACCTAGACTACCATAATAGTCCAGGTTTTAATATTTCAATTATTTTTCAATGACTTGACGGCCATTGTAGTTACCGTTAGCATCAACACGATGGCTCATACGGTATTCACCAGTTGTTGGATCAAATGATACATTTGGTACTGATAAACCTTTTCCACCACGTCTTGAGCGTTTTTTAGCTTTTGATGTTTTACGTTTTGGTACTGCCATGGGGGTCCACCTCCTAATTCTGATATCAATTATCTTGGTCGTTTAACAAGTCTTTAAGCTTGGCCAGTCTTGGATCGACTTGGTCTTGGGCTTGCGCTTGCTTTTGCATAGTGTATTGCTCTTCAGTTAAAACATCCCAATCATTACCTTGGGGTAATGTATCGTCCGTTTCATCTTGGCCAATGACACGTAAGGGTATATTCAATAGGATTAAATCAATAACAGCCGCATCAAGATCAATTTCATCGTTCTCAATGACAATCGTTGTCGCATCATAATCATCTACTTTACCCTCATGTCCAGGATAGACATAACGTTCATTAATGGGGACCTGTAACTGAACAGAGACAGGTCTTAAAGTTCTCGAGGATGGTAGTGACAGATTTGCTACAATATTACCGTTTAAGATAATCTCATGATTCAAATCTGTTAAGTAACCTACCGCATTCACTGAATCAACATCTAGAATATCAGAATGTCGTTTCAATAATGAGGTCTTAATATCCAAATGACAATCAAATGGCATGATATCTTCTGGATACTCTCTGATTTCTTTAATGGTCCATTTCATCGTTTCACCTCTAAGACAACAAATAATATTATATGAGATTTTATTCAACAAGTCAATAATATTTTACTTGAAGAAAACTATTACATATTACTAATACTACCATGTTATACACCTAAAGCAAAGTACTTCCCTCATTTTTTTATTCCTAGTGGAAAGCGTCCTTTGATCTGGTCTGAAACCTTATCATTCATTGAAAAAACTTTATCCACTCTGAGATTCAAGCCATAATTTATATAGTCTTGTTTTAAATTAGCAAAAACCTTTATTTTACTCTGATCTAATTGCCGTAAGTAAGTCTGCCCTAGTCCAGACACGGCTAAACACCGTAGGCAAGGTGCTTGCCAGAACTTGGCCCGGTAAGCTTCAAATTCCTGCCAAGATATATTTAATAAGATTGCTAAACATATCCGCTGCAGTGAAGCTCTGGTCCAGCGTTTTGAGGTGAGCAGGCTGATAAAGTCGTCAAAGCTTTGACTAGCTTCAATCTTAGCCAATAGGCTATATTCTAAACCTTCTCTTACCCCAAAGATTTGACTAAGACTTTCTGGACTGTGGGTCAAAAGGCGATATTTTAACAGGTGGAAATAGTCTTCCCAGGTAACCAAGGCTTGATCCTGAACCAATTCTTGACTTTTCTTAGGCAAGGGTATGCACTGAGGATTGCCCCCGCCTGCTAAAAAGGAACGAATTTGACTCCCTGACATCAGGCGTTGCTTATCTTGTTTTACCAAGCGCTTTAAAACCTGGATTACCATAGGCCGACTTAAGCTTTGATTGGCTTGAATATATTGAAGCGCCAAGAGATGGTTAGGTAGGCTTGGATCAAAAGCGCTTTGGGATCCCAAAGTATGAATTGCCTCTTGATAGGCAGCTGCATAAGATAACCCTTGCTTCAATTGCTTTTGGACTGCCTGATCCAGATCAAGCTGATTCTGGTGACGCCAAGTAAGATGATTTTCAAGATCGCTTAGGGATGCCTTTTCTGTACCAAAGCCAAAGCTAGCACAGGCTAATAAATCTAATAAATTAACTCCCACCTGAGCAAACTGGTCGGCTGCTTGGAGGTTCATTAAGACGGGGGCTTCAATAACCAGGTCTGCCCCTGCAGCTAAAGCCATTTGGGCACGCGACCATTTATCATAGGCCGCAAACTCTCCTCTTTGGACACTGTTGCCACTCATTAAAACCAGCAAAATCGCTTGATTATCAAGGGATTCTTTAAATTGCTTCATCTGATAATCGTGTCCTAAATGAAAGGGATTATATTCAGCAATAATTCCAAAAGCATCCATAGCTACCTCCTATTTATGCACGACAAAGACCCAGCGACTAGTATCAGACTGCGGTTGACTATCTTGAAAGTCTGGCCAAACAGAGATTTTATCTATATTAAAACCAACGGCTAAAAGGGCTGCCAAATAATCATCCAGTGGATAGGTCCGCTCCTGTAAGCTAGTTTGACTTCTCTGATAGGAATTGCCTTGGCCTTCATAGACGGTTAAATCATGAGTCACCTGAACTTGGTCAAAGTCGACTTGACTTTGCCAAATAAGATGACCTTCATCAAAGCTTTCAACATTAATGAAATCATCAAAGAAATCGAGTAAAAAATCTTGGGTCCAGACATCAAAGAGGAAGGTACCACCTGGCTCTAGCACCCGATATACTTCGGCAAAACAAGCTTGAACTTGATCAAGGTTAGGCAGAAAACATAAAGAGTCCAAATAACAGGTAATACAATCAAAAGTCTGATCAGCAAAAGTTAGGTCCGTCATATCCTCGACCTTAAATTCAAGAGGTGACTCACCTTGCCCTAGTTTTTTCTCAGCCATCTTAACCATAGCAGGATCAAGATCGATTCCAATTAATGCTTGACAGGATTTGGCCCATAAAAATGAAAAATAGCCTGTACCACAGGCTAAATCGAGGGCCCGCTTAGGGGGAGTGGGAACTTGTTGCTTAGTAAAATCTATCCACTCCTGGTAAGCTGCTAAATTATTTACTTGGTCGTAAATA
The DNA here is from genome assembly GCF_000183205.1 of Eremococcus coleocola ACS-139-V-Col8. Lineage (NCBI taxonomy): Bacteria > Bacillati > Bacillota > Bacilli > Lactobacillales > Aerococcaceae > Eremococcus > Eremococcus coleocola. The sequence goes on from NZ_AENN01000015.1 coordinate 254,139, forward strand.
TGCGCAATCTGGGCAAATGACATGGCTATGCCAACCATTCATGGATATCTAAAACTGGAGCATCTTTCCAGATATTTTCTAAATTATAATGGCCACGTTCTTCATAATAGAAGACATGAACAATCACATCGAATAAGTCAATCAGAATCCAACGTCCTGAGCGCTTCCCTTCGACATCCTTAATTTCGATTTTATGGTCTTCTGCTGCTTCTGTAATAGCCTGCACAATTGCATCTAACTGTCTTTCATTTTTGGCTGACATAATCACAAAATAATCAGCAATCGGCGTTAACTCCTTAACATCCAGAACTTCAATATCTGTAGCCAACCGATCATCAGCAGCTTTTACAATAACTTGAACTTTATCTAATACTTCTTTCATAATACCTCCTAAGAATTTAATTTCTGGCACCATGCGTTATAGGCATCCAGACTTTCATAATAAATTGCTTTACGTTCTTGAGCTAAATGGGCAATTGTCTCTGCCATTTGATACAAACAGGCTTGATCCAAATCTTTCTTGGCTAATTTACGGGCAGTTGCAACCCCCTTAAAATCGCGGCCTGCTTCAATATAATCTGCTGTATATAATACTTTAGCTAGCGAATCCATTTCTGGACTCGCGATAGTATGAACTGCCACCGCTTTTAAAATCGATGGATTGGTAATACCAAAGCGATCACGACCAATTTGAGCAGCCGCTGGACCATGCCAAATAGCGGGGGAACCTTCTTTCAAGCGTTCATTCCCAGTATAAATCAAGGCTAAGCCCATCATCGTTTCGGGGTCCATATCTTTAGCAAAATCATGGAGTAAAGCTGCGAGTGATGCTTCAGCTAGATCAACTTGGTTTGCCTCAGCTAATTCCAAAGCCGCCTCTTCTACTCCTAAAACATGCTTATATCTTTTTTCTGAGACTTGATCTTTCAATTGAGTCAGAAGCTGGTCTCGACTAATATTAGTTAATCTTTCTGAATACTCGGGAAATTTCATTTTAAGCTCCTATTCCATCGTATACAACTTATGTTCATAAATATATTCAGCAACCAGGTCTGGTACTTGATACTTAATTGACTGTTCCAAATAAACCCGGAGCCGAATTTCTGTGGATGATAAATCAACCATAGGTGAATCCACCCACAAAATAGGATATTGATTATTATAAGGCGCTTGACCCGGACGTCTTACCCCTACAAATTGAACCAAGGAAACTAAGCGGTCAATCTGGCGCCAAGTTGATAAATCATTGGCTGAATCTGCGCCAATTATAAAATAAAAATCACATTCCGGATACTCTTCAACAAAATAAGCCATAGTATCAACTGTAAAATTTTTGCCTCCCCGGTTTATTTCATACGGTTGAATTTTAAAGCGAGGATTATCCTTTATCGCTAATTGCAGCATTTTTAACCGGTGTTGGGAAGCAATAGTGGTCTTCCCTGGTGCATGAGGCGGTTTAGCTGTAGGCATAAACCATACTTCATCCAAGTCTAATTGGTTTCCTACTTGTTCCGCCATAAGTAGGTGGCCTATATGAGGCGGATTGAAGGTTCCCCCTAATATTCCAATCCGTTGCCGTTTTTCTTTACCTGTACCAGCTTGCAACTGGGTCATCGTAATGGCACCTAAAAAATCATCCAGTGATTCAGCCAACTTATCCTGCGTCACTGCTTGTGTTTTCATGGGTTTCCCACCACTTTCTATAATGCCTTTACCTTTTGTGAGAGAATTTGATATTTCACTTGTGACGACTGCCGGAATAAGATAGCTGTTGAACCAATTGTTTGGACGACAACAGCATCTAACTCACTTGCAATTGCATGGGCAGCCTCTTCTAAACTTTCATCACTATTTTGTAATAGATTAAATTTAACTAATTCTCGCCGTTCGAGGGCAGAATCGATTTGTCCCATAAAGGTTGGCGTTAAACCATTTTTCCCCATTTGAAATAGAGATTTCTGGGTATGGGACATTTTGCGTAAATATTTGATCTGATTCTTATTAAGTGTCATGGTTCTTCCTTTCTTAAATCATGGCTGGACGCACTGCATAGGTCACACCCTGTGGTAATTGCAAGGATAGTGAAACTGCTTGGTTGACGGTAACCCAACCTAGGCCCGCTATTGCTAAATCTTGATTAGCTTGTAGTTGAATATGATATGTTTTAAATGCAGGTAACTGGTCCTTAGCCTGAGGCGGACTCAATAATTGTCCTTGATGGTCTGCCAATAGTTGGTCCGCCTTCTCTGTTTTAGTTCGATGTAAGAGCAAATTATTGGAGACATAGAAAGTGAAGCTTGTTTTGTCTCCTCGCTCAAAATCCAGTCGTCCTAATCCTGCGAAAAAGATGGTTTGACCGCTGTCTAATTGGAAAGACCGAGGTTTTATCATTTTATCTGGCAAGACAACTTTTATTCCCTCACGGTCTAAATAATGGGTGATTTGTTGACTACGAATAATCCCTGGTGTATCAATTAAAGCGTGATCTTCGGTTAAAGGTAATTCGATGAATTCAAGGGTCGTCCCCGGCATGGCTGAAGTGGTAATCAAATTATCTGCCTCACCCAGATCTTTTAACACATGATTGATCACGGATGATTTACCCACATTGGTTACTCCTACAGTATAAATATTATGGTTTTGAATCTTGTCTTGAATGACTTCGATTAATTGATCTAAGCTAGCCCCTTTTTTAGCTGATAAAAGAATTACATCTTGAGGGTAGAGGTCAAGGGCATGGAAGCGTTGGGTTAACCATGATTGAATCCGACCTAGTTTAACTGATTTAGGCAATAGATCAATTTTATTTGCCACTAAAATAAAGGGCTTATTGCCAGTGAAGCGATTCAGCCCGGTCAATAAGGATCCTTCCAAATCAAAAATATCGACCAAATGAAAGACAAAAGCTTCCTCATCTTGACCAATCTTATCAAGTTGTTCCAAGAAGAAATATTCAGACACATCAAAATTCTGAATTTCATTATAATGACGTAAACGGAAGCAACGTTGGCAATAGAATTCACCCTTGGTTAATCCCTTTTCATACGCGGATTGGGGTGTATAACCAGGTAATTCAGGATGATCTGTTTGAATATAGGCACCACAACCAATACACTGATATGCTTCTTCTTTATTTTGAATGTCTTTAGTCAAGTGTTTTCCCCCAGTCTTGATTACGATCGATTCCCACCATTTTCATGGCGATGCGTTCCAATTGGCGATTCAAAAGCGTATAAATATTATCATGGTTAACCAAAGGCTTTACAAGAATGCTTTTCAATTGGTTACGATTGGCCCCCACGATGTCTGTCATAATCTGATCCCCTACCATCACAAGATTTTCTCGGTCAATCCTTAAATCTTCGATGGCACGAGTAAATTTACGTCGAAATGGTTTCAAAGCCGAAGCAGCAAACCGTAATTGTAAAGGATCTGCCACCCGCGCAACCCGGTTAAAGGAATTATTAGAGATGATATAAATTTCAATGCCTGCTTCTTTCATTTTCTGAGCCCAGTTAATCAAGGCCTCATTGGCTTCTAAAATATTCCAAGGGAGAATCGTATTATCTAAATCAATCAACATTCCTTTTATTTGATGGGCTTGTAATTGTTGGGCAGAAATATCATATATTGTATTAACATACCAGGTTGGTTTAAATAATGCTTTCATAGAGGCTCCCTTCCTTATATTAGCTGAATTATACCATAAAATAAGCCAACTTGTATTCTGATACAATCGTCTTCATGGTGACTTGACTCTGCAGCCGTTGAAATTAACCTAACATACAAAAAATCCATCCCCAGACCTTCCATCATTTTATGAAGGTAAAGCCAGACTTTAATAGAAATCTAATCTCTTAAAGAAACCCTTCAAGCGCTGGCTGTGGGAATGGAAAAAAACAATCAAATGATCGCCTAGAATGCTGAGCATCCTTAGCCTAACAATTCATAAATTTCAATTGCAACTAGGTCCAAATTATCAAAATAGTAATAAGCATCTCTATCTAGATCATGTAAAATAAATAAACCAGTCTGCGCCTGCCACCTTACCGTGCACTTTTCTTGATCATCTACTTCAAAGCGACGTAGTTCATCACTTTCACTAAGTTGCATGATTTCTAAACGTTTAATAATGTGACTTAAGGCTGAACGAGACATGAAAACTTCCTTCCTGACGACTTTACTTCCACCATAATTTGATTATAGCCTGAGTTCCTGCATCCTGATAGCCTGCTTGACTCAACTTTTGGTAGAGAAGACTAGCTAAATGGGTCATTGGTAATTCTAATTCTAATTTTTCCGCTTCTTCTAGGACAATTTTGAGGTCTTTAACAAAGTGCTTTACAAAAAAACCTGGTGAATAATCTTCAGCAAGAATTCGGGGGCCATAATTAGCGAGTGAGAAATTAGCAGCGGCCCCACCGCTCAATGCGTCAATTACTTGTTCAAGTTCCAAATGGGCTTGGTCTGCATAAACTAAGGCCTCACTCAAACCTAACATCGTGGCTGCTACCATTATTTGATTGGCCATTTTAGTATGTTGACCACTGCCTGCGGATCCAAAATATTGAACTTGTTTAGCAAAAGCAGCTAAAATGGGTTGGACCTTTTCGTATTGGTCTTCAGGACCCCCGACCATGACCGATAACTCTCCCTTACGGGCACCAATATCACCGCCAGAAACTGGCGCATCAAAGACTGTCACCCCTATTTCTTGACCTTTCTGCCATAGTTTCTGAGCTAAACTAGGCGAAGACGTGGTTAAGTCAATAAAAATTTGACCAGACCGACTGCCATTAAACAAACCATTAGTTCCTAGGTAAACATCTTCCACATCTTGGGGGTAACCCACAATGGTTAAGATAATCTCAGCCTTTTCAGCAACTGCTTGAGGAGACGAACACCAGTTAGCTCCTAACTTAATCAATTCATCTGCTTTGGACTTAGTCCGGTTATACACATAGAGTTCATGGTCAGCTAATAAGAATTTGGCCATGGATGATCCCATAACTCCTAAGCCAATAAAACCAACTTTAGTCATTTTGTTCACTCCCTAATACTAATTCTCGGATAAATCGTTTCATAGAATTCTGAACTTGATGGGATAAGGAATTTTTATATTTTTTAGGGTCTGCTAAAATATCCTGATAGAAGGCTTCAACGGTTGCCCCAAATTTTTCAGCTGAAATGGCATATAGTTGAGAATCAGAAATGGGTGCTAAGCTTTCTGTCCTCAATGAATTAACTAACTTTAAGGCAGTCGCTTTAAACTCACTAACATCCTGATACAAGAAACCAAAATTCACTTGTCCTGCAAAGACCTCTTTTAAATAGTCATTTTCCTTAGCTACGACAGGCACATGGTTTACTAAAGCTTCAATATAAGTCAATCCTTGCGTCTCGGAATCACTGGCGTTTAAATAAACATCACCTAAGCGATAATAGGTTCCTACTTGATCATGGCTAACTTCACCTAAAAAAAAGATGGCTTTATTTAATAATGACCGTGACAAAAGTTCAAGATTTTCTTTTTCAGGGCCATCTCCCACTATTACTAGGGCTGAATTAGGGTCTTCTTGGTATATTTCTTTAAAAGCCTGGATCACAGCATCAATACTTTTTTCCTTACTTAAGCGAGACAATGAAACATAAACTGTTTGACCTTGGTCTAGACCCAGGTCTTGTTTAATCTTGAGGGTCTCATTATAACCGTTGTCAGAACAGGTATTAAATTTATTTAGGGGGATCCCTGTGGGAATGACCCGCATGGGGGTTTTCACTCCATAGGATTTCAGGGTATTGTAGGTCAATTGTGATGGCACAATCACGCCTGAGGCTAATGAACAGAATTGCTTGGTTAATACCTTTACTTGGCCTGGTCCAATCAGCAGACCATCCGCAATATAATGGGTATAGCGCTCATACATGGTGTGGTAGGTATGGACTAAAGGTAAATCTAAACGGCTTGCGACAAATTGGCCAGCCAGTCCTAAAGAAAACTCAGTATGAGTATGGATAATATCTAATTGCTTTTCTTGAGCAATTTTCAAGCACTTATCAAAGCCGCGGTAGGCGACACGTCGGTCAGAGAAGGCAATAAAAGGGACGCTGGGTAAGCGCACAATCGTGGGATCTTCTTCAGCATTCGGATCGGTGGTTGTAAAAATCGTTACCTGATGCCCTCGGCTTTCCAATTCCGCTTTCAGAATACTAATTGACGTCGAAACGCCGGAAATTTGCGGAAAATAGGTATCGGTAAAAAAGCCTATATTCATAACTTTTTAAACCTTCTCTCTTTGAATATATAGTCATAAACATTATAGTAAATTTAAAGTAAAATTTAAAGACCTTATCTGATTTCAATCTTATAGCTAGGCAAGTGGCATAACAAGTGTTATAGTGTTTTTGAACTTAATTTCATTTAAGTCATTGATCAAAAACGTCAGAGTAGGGATAAAGCGTTAAGTGTTACAGGATGGAATGTTGCCTGTAAACGAAGATTGGAAGATCGCGATTTTATCCTGCATTCGCTACATAATCAAATATCTTATGTAGCTCTCTGTAATAGAAAAGGAGAGTATTAATGAATAATAAGATTGATCAAATGTCAAGTCACCGCAGTGCCTTCCGAGTTTCTTTACTAGGGATTATCCTCGGCCTCAGGTTAGTTTTGGGCTTTTTACCTTCCCTAAATTTTGGCAATCAAATCCAGATTGGCTTTGGTTTTATCGGGGCTGCCTTATCCGGTATTCTTTTTGGGCCTTGGTATGCTCTAATCGTCTCGGTTGCTGCTGATATTATTTCAAGCTTACTTCGCGGCGACAATTTTTTCCTAGGCTTCACCCTTTCAGCTGCCCTCGGTGGCCTCTTTTATGGTTACTTTTTGTGGCGGAAACCTCGTAGCCTTGGCCAAATTATGCTAGCAGTTGGCTTAGTCAGCCTACTTATCAATGTAGGTTTAAATTCAATTTGGCTTCATATTATGTATGACAAAGCAATTTTCGCCCTCTTACCGATTAGAATTTTTAAAAATATGATTTCATTTTTTGTAAATTCTTTCGTCCTTTACTATCTTTTTAACCTTCCTAGTATTAAACACCTCATCGATAAATATCAATTTTAAGCATCATTCTAGGAACTTGAATGACCGGTTAATATTTTCAGACTAAAACAAAAATTTAATTCAAACCTTACTCTTTAAATGATTGAGAGTGGCTAAACCTGTGAAGACAAGAAATCTTCGCAGATCTAGCCACTCCTTTTTGTATTCAACCAAATATGCTAGTAGACTATCTTAATATTTCAACCACATTTTTACGTGCAGCTTGGCGGGCTGGAAAATATGAAAAGACCAACCCGATTAGGACCGCAATTGCCACCGAAATTAAAGCAGACTTAAGGTCATACACTGCTTTGAAAGGTAGGAAGTTTCCGACCAGTGCTGCCAGCCCCAGACCTAAAAGATAACCTAATAGACCCCCAAAGGTGGTAATCGCAATTCCCTCTAATAAAAACTGGGTTTGTATACTGGTTTGGGTCGCACCGATAGACCGCCGGATGCCAATTTCCCGGGTTCGTTCTGAAACGGAAATATACATCATATTCATCACCCCTATGCCAGCAATAAACAGAGAGATTGAAGCAACCGCTGAAATAAAGAGGGTGACCATATCCAACTGTTTGCCAATTTCTGCCATCATCTCTGAGGTATCATAGTAACCGTATTCTCCATTATCTTTATCGGGGCCATGGTCTTTTAGATAATCCGCTATAGCTTTAGATACAGACTTAATATTCGTCCCTTCTTCAAAATATGCCGTGATTCCAAAATTTTTGCTTTCTTGGGGATGGTCTCGTTTATAGCTTGCTTGCGGTATGTAGGCTTGGGGATTAGAACTGGTCCCAAAACCAAAACTATCCTGATTCGCCAAGTCTTCTTCACTCATCTGAGACTGAAAAATACCCACAATCGTATAAGGTTGTTCATCCAGGTCGACACTCTGATTGATGGCTGCTTGAAAATCCTCGAAATAATTAGCAGCTAAATGTTCGTCAATGATCAAATAATGACGCTTAGCCTGATTATCTGCTTTCATTAAGTTACGTCCAGCCAATAGTGGTAAATCAGTCTCTTCCTCATAGCCATAAACAATATCAACTTTGTCCTTCCGTCCCTGCTTAAAACTAGCATATACTTGCGGGTCACTTTCTTCTGAGTCAAGTTTAATTTCATCCACACCTGGAAGTTCTTCGAGTTCAGTTACAATTTGATCATTAAAAGGATTTAATTTCTGGTAATCCTCCTCTTCCAAGCTGGTCACGTTAAAATAAAAAGACTGACTCTGACGGCCCTGGTCGTCTTTGACTAATTCGTCCAAGGTTTTTTGGCGGAAACCATTTCCTAGACTTAAAATGGTAATAACAGCAGCAATCCCAATAATAATGCCAAACATGGTCAAGAAGGTCCGGCGACCATTCATTCTTAAGGACGTAAAAGAAGATTTAATAATCTCAATAAGTTTCACGATTAAAAACCTCCTGAAAAATTAAAGGTTGATCTGCGAGTTGGTGTTCAATCTCAGTTGCGTAATTGGCTTCGATTTCGCCATCAACAATTTTAATCTGTCGATTGGCATAGGCTTGTAAATTAGGATCATGGGTAACCATAACAATCGTCACCCCTTCTTCTTGATGAAGACGGGCAAGGATGTCCATAATAACCGCGGAAGTTTTGCTATCTAAAGCTCCCGTAGGTTCATCGGCGATAATAAATTTAGGCTGATTAATGAGCGCCCGCGCAATCGCCACTCTTTGCTTTTGGCCCCCCGATAATTCTTTAGGATAGGCTTGGGCTTTTTCCTTAATCCCCACGCGATCGAGGGCGGCTAGGACTTGTTTTTTCACTTTATAACTGGGCTTACCTTGATATAACAAGGGTAAGCGCACATTTTCAGCCACCGTCATTGATTCGATTAAGTTAAAATCTTGAAAGACAAAGCCAACCATGCTATTTCGCAATTGCGAAACTTGTCGGTCCGTTCGTTGCTCAACTGCTTGACCTTGAAAGCGATAGTCCCCTTCAAAATCTTTATCTAGAAAACCTAAAATATTAATAAGGGTCGATTTTCCTGACCCCGATGGACCCATAATGGTCACAAATTCTCCGCCATAAATATTTAATGAAATATTTTTTAAGATTTTGAAAGACTGTTTGCCTAACTGATAGGATTTATTGACTTGGTTCAACTGGATTAGGGGTACTTCTGTTTTAAATTCTGCCATGCTCATCCCCCACTTTATTGGGATCCCTCAGCTGAAAGAGGGTCTTCAATATTTTGGTTATCTATTATTTCAACAGTTTGACCATCACTTAAGTCAATAGGATTTAAAATAACTTGTTCGCCTACTTTAAGTCCTCGTTTAATTATATCCTGACCGGCCTCTTGCTCTAGCTTTATTTCTTTTTTAAAGGCTCGTCCATCTTGGTAAATAAAGACATATGTTTTGCCCGCTTGATCAAGAATAGCCTCAGCTGGAATAACATAACCGGGTAACTTTATATTTACTTTTGCCGAAAAACCCGCTTGCAGTTTTGTTTCAGGTTTTACAACAAAGGCAAATTTAGCACTTTCTGCATTACTTGGGCTAGGACTAGGACTCGTATTAAGCCCTTCTTGTTGACTGTTACTAGTATTAGTGCCACTGTAAGCAGGGATATCTTCATACGAAATAATACTACCTTTCACCGTCCGGTCTTCGGCCGGTAGATAAATTGTCACCGGTCGGTCTTCGGCTAGGACATAGAAATCAAACTCATCGACTTGACCCCGAACCACAATATCTTCGGAAACAATTCTGACCAATGGCAGACTAGAATCCGTTTGCCCGTTTAAGTTTAAATAGACCTTTCCATCCGCTTGAGCCTTAACACTGGAACTCTGTTTTTCTTTCAAACGTTCAATCTTAATGGTTGCATCATCAATTTGCTGGTTAAGTTGACGAATTTGTTCCTTAACAGATTCCCCCCCATCTTGGTCATCTAAACCTTCCGATTCTGCTTCAGCTGAAGAATTGGGTGCAGACACACTCTGTCCGATTTCTGCGACAACATAGTATCCGTCCTTAGCGTTAGGATCTAATTCAATTTGATCTCCTTTAAAATTATAATAGACCCCGGTCAATTCAGTGAGTTGATTCAATAAAGATTGTCTTTGGTCAATCAGCCTTTGATTCTCCCTTTGGGCATCCTCTAATTCATATTTAAGATCTTGGCCATTATTATTATAAGTAAAGAGAATATCCCCCCGCTGAACTTTCTGTCCATCCTTAACCTTAATGTCGGCAATCTCTCCCTGATTCGAATCATAAAAATAAGCGCTATCACCCGCTAATTGGACCGTCCCATTGACAGTAACTGGAGCTTGGTCTGCTACAGCATATACCATATAAGCAGCTCTAACATCCGCTTCACTTTGACTTTGCTCAGCATCCTCTCCGGGAAGCAAAACTTGTTTGACCGCAAGCCCCAATCCTGAAAGAAACAATAGGGACAGGAGTCCAATAAATACACCTTTTCGAAGCTTGAACATGATACACCTCTCTTTTCCACGTTTTGTGGAAGATTTCACTACCAGTGTATCCTATCATTTTAACAAAATCAATATGATTATTACCCTTTTTAATATTTTTTAGGTGCGCCAATATATTTTTTTGATAGGATTTTTCTCATAAAATAAAAAAGACGACCCTATTCTCTAGAATTAGAAGAGGTTCGTCTTCAAAGCTATGAATTATATCACTTAGGCTATCTCTTTACTTTTAATCGTTAAATGGAAGAAATAGTAACCTAATAGAACATAAATGATAAAGAGAAAACCGCAATTTGTTGGTTTCCGGTTATTTGAGTAATCACAGAAACCAAGAGGGTTCCCACAAAGGAAGCTCCCTTTCCACAAATATCAAAGATACCAAAATACTCACCCGATTTATAACCTGGGATTATCTTGGCATAATAAGACCGGGACATGGCTTGAATCGCTCCTTGGAACATCCTCACAGCCCCCGCTAAATTCCAAAATTCATACAGTTGATCCAATTGAACCCCATAAATTACAATAAATGTTCCATCAAATAAATTGCTTTAGCCGCCTTTTTATCTCCATTTTTGGCCTCGCTAGTCGGACGAATCTGATTCAAAGAGGTAAACGTAGTTTCGGAAGAAGAAAAAAACAAAATAAAATAGCACATACGATGAAAATTATAATACTGGATATCTGGTCTGAATCCAAGAAGTAGTCCCCTTCAAGGTAAACTAATATTAGCTGGGTTAAAAACTGTATATGTAAAAAAACTCGGTCACCTTACTTAGCATAAAAGTCTTAAACAAGCTTTTACAACTAAGAAGGGACCGAGAATTTTAATATTTAAAAATTATTTATTAACTAAATCATTAACTAATTGAACAACTTCTTCAGCTGTCGTACATTCAGTCAAAGCCTTATGAGCCAACGCTTGAACATCTGGCATTGATAAGCGACTCATCAAGCTCCGAGTTTTCAAGATACTTGAAGCAGACATAGAGAATTCATCCAAACCTAAACCTAATAATAATGGCACAGCTGTTTGGTCACCAGCCATTTCGCCACACATCCCCGTCCATTTACCTTCTTTATGAGAGGCATCAATTACGTTTTTAATTAAACGTAAAATAGATGGGTTATATGGTTGGTATAGGTAAGATACTTGTTGATTCATCCGGTCAGCGGCCATGGTGTATTGAATTAAGTCGTTAGTACCAATTGAGAAGAAATCAACTTCTTTAGCAAATTGATCTGCTAAAACAGCAGCAGCTGGGATTTCAATCATGATACCTACTTGAATTTCGTCTGAAACTGGAATGTTTTCAGCTACTAAGTTAGCCTTTACTTCTTCTAAAATAGCTTTAGCTGCCCGGAATTCTTGTAAGGTAGCAATCATTGGGAACATGATTCTTAATTTACCATGGACAGAAGCTCTTAGTAAGGCTCTTAATTGAGTTTTGAACATATCAGGACGATCTAAACAGATCCGAATAGCCCGGTAACCCAAGAAAGGATTCATTTCTTCTGGTAAAGATAAATAAGGTAATTCCTTGTCGCCACCAATATCCATGGTCCGTACAACAACGGGCTTATCACCCATGGCTTCTAAGACAGCTTTATAAGCTTCATATTGTTCATCTTCAGTTGGGAATTCAGCTGAATCCATATATAAGAATTCAGTCCGGTATAAACCAATAGCTTCCGCACCATTAGCAATCGCACCCTCTGCATCCTTAGGCGTACCAATATTGGCCGCTAATTCAACATGGTTACCATCCGCCGTTAGGGTAGGAGCATCGACTAATTTAGCCCATTCTGCTTTTTGATCTTCAAAAGCTTGTGCTTTTGCTTGATACTCAGTAATTTCCGCTTGGCTAGGATTTAAAATTACTTTACCTTCTAAAGCATCCACAATAATCACTTGGCCATCTTGAACATGGTCCGTAATTTCTTTAGAACCTACAATGGCAGGAATTTCTAAAGAACGAGCCATAATAGCAGAGTGAGACGTCCGACCACCAATATTAGTTACAAAAGCTTTTACATACTTTTTATTTAACTGTGCGGTATCGGAAGGAGTCAAGTCATTGGCTACAATGATTACTTCTTCTTGAATGGTTGCAGGACTGGCTAATTTAACCCCTAATAAGGCAGCTAAAATACGTTCTGACACATCCTTAACATCGGCAGCACGTTCTTGCATATAAGGATTATCTTCCATAGAAGAGAAAATCGTAATAAACATCTCAGAAACTTCTTTTAGAGCAGCTTCTGCGTTTATAGCTTCATCTTTAATCTTAGCAGTAACTTGACCCGTAAATTCAGGGTCTGATAAAAATAATAAGTGAGCATCAAAAACTTGAGCTTCTTCAGCCCCTAGTGATTCAGCCGCAATATCACGAATAGTAGAAATTTCGTGGGTTGCTTGTGCCACAGCCGTATCAAAACGAGTAGCTTCGGCTTCAACATCTGAAACTTTAGTCGTTTCAAAGCTTAAATCGGGGTCTGCTAAGAGATAAACAGGAGCAATTGAAATCCCATCAGAGGCAGCAATACCTTTTAACTCAGCTTTTGTCATTATTCAGACAAACCTTCTTTTTTCATGGTTTCTTCGATGGCAGCAATCGCTGCAGCTTCATCTTCACCTTCAGCAGTAATCACTACATCAGCACCTTGACCAACACCTAGTGACATAACACCCATAATAGATTTTAAGTTTACTGATTTACCCTTATATTCTAAGTTTAAGTCAGAAGCGAACTTGCTAGCAGCTTGTACTAACAAAGTAGCGGGACGAGCGTGAATACCTGTTTCTGCTACAACGTGAAATTCTTTCTTTTCCATAATCAAAGTCTCCTTTAAAATTTAATATTCGCTGAGAAAAATTCAGCTTTTACTTATAGATAGTATCATTTTTGCTAATAAAGTACAAGAAATTTAGGAAAAGGCTTTAATTAAACCTCTTACAATAGCTTCTCAAGCTCAATGTCAGGATATTTAGATGTAAACCAATTTTCTGCAAACTGATTTTCAAATAAGAAGACCGGCCGATCAAAGCGGTCTTTAGCTAAAATATTCCGACTAGAGGACATCTTGGGATCCAAGTCTTCCGGCTTAATCCAGCGGGCAATCTTATGCCCCATTGGTATCATTTCAACTTCAGCATTATATTCATTTTGTAAACGATATTGAAAAACTTCAAATTGGAGTTGGCCTACCGCACCAATAATATAATCTTCGGTGTGGTAGGTTTTATATAATTGGACCGCTCCTTCTTGGACCAGTTGTTCAATCCCCTTATGGAAGGACTTTTGTTTCATAACATTCTTAGGCGTTACCCGCATAAATAATTCGGGAGTAAATTGTGGTAAGGCAGGAAACTTAACCACCTGTTTGCCCTCATAAATTGAGTCTCCAATTTGTAGATTTCCGGTATCATAAAGACCGATAATATCTCCCGCAACTGCACTTTGAACTTCTTCCCGGCTATCGGCCATAAATTGAGTAGTATGTGACATTGATAAGGACTTACCGGTCCGTTCTAACGTAGTTGACAGACCTTTTTCAAACTCACCCGAACAAATCCGAATAAAGGCAATACGATCGCGGTGAGCTGGATTCATATTTGCTTGAATTTTGAAAACAAAACCGGTAAAACGTGAATCAGCAGGATCAATTACTTGTTCATCTACAGTTAATGTTGCAGAAGGGGCAGGAGCTAGATCCACAAAGGCATCAAAGAAAGTTTGAACCCCGAAACCAGTTAAGGCTGATCCAAAGAAAACAGGGGTTAATTTACCAGAATTAATCCGATTTTGATCGAAAGGATTTCCTGCTTCGGATAGTAATTGAGCATCTTCCAGTCCTTGAGTATAGAGACTAGAGGATTTAAAGTCATAGTCCCCTTCAACTTGCCCTTCATCATTTAAAGGTAGGTAATGACTATCATCATCGCCCCGCCGTAATTCTACTCGGTGGTTATATAAATCATATAAGCCTAAAAGGCTAGAGCCCATCCCCATTGGCCAGTTCATTAAATAGGCATCAATGCCTAAGACTTCTTCTAATTCCTCGACCAATTCAAGAGGTTCGCGGCCATCTCGGTCCAACTTATTCATAAAGGTAAATATTGGAATGCCACGGTGACTCACAACCTCAAACAAACGCTTCGTTTGTGGTTCAATCCCCTTGGCAGTATCAATGACCATAACGGCAGCATCCACTGCCATTAAGGTTCGATAAGTATCTTCCGAGAAATCCTCATGGCCCGGGGTATCTACGATATTTACCTGATAGCCATCATAGTCTACTTGCATTACCGATGAAGTTACTGAAATCCCTCTTTGTTTTTCAATTTCCATCCAGTCTGACTTAGCAAATTTATTTGACTTCTTCCCTTTGGCCTTAACCGTCCCAGCTTGACGAATGGCACCTGAAAAAAGCAAGAGTTGTTCGGTTATCGTGGTTTTACCCGCATCTGGGTGAGAAATAATTGCGAATGTACGTCTTTTTTTAACCTCTTGGGCTAATTCCTTACTCATAGGTCACTTCCATTTCATAGTTTGCTTTTAATAAATAGGAAAAGGAGCGGGCAAGAAGCATGAAAATCTCTGATTTTCGCTACGTCTGCCCACCCCCGCACAGCTGATTAGGTTAAATTAAGCCGCCTAGCGACACACAACCTAAAGTTAAATTCACCGTTCTATTTATGAATTATTTGAAAATAATAAGCGGATTTTTTCTTGATCACTCTCAACTGACTTATCTTCTTTATTCTCTTCTTTATTCTCGTTATCAATAACATCAGAGATTAGCTTTTGTAATTCCGCTTTTTCAGCTTCACTCAAATTCGCTTCTGGACTGAGGTCTTGGTGACTCTTCCAGGCATCCATTGATTCAGTTTCAAAGTTCTCAACTTGGAGTGAAAATTGTTCAATTTTCTTCTTAGGATATATTTTATCAAAGTTAGTGGTATCGAGCATATCTTGGTATTCCTCTAAAATCGCTTGCATCCGATTTTTCATTTCTTTAAGCTGATCTTTAAGTCCAACCCCAGATTCAATGAGCCCCTGACTTTGAAAAACAAAATCTTCCTTATATTGAGTAATTTGCTCTTCCGTTTGATTTATCATTTGAACCGCTTTGTCATTTGATTCTTGGATAATTTGATTTCCTTTTTGCCGCGAATCTAAAATGGAGTCTTTAATGCTGGCTTCTAACTCTTTATATTTTTCAATTTCACTTTGAGCTTGAGCTAACTGTGCTTGTAGATCAGCTATTTTTTGCTTTTGTTCTCCGAGCAAATGATCAACTTGACTCTTCTTATAACCGAATAAGCTTGAGCTTAACTCTTTTCCTATTTCCATCTGACTCCCCCCTTTTTCTTTTATTCAATCCGTTACTTATCTATTCTAGCAAAAAATCACAAAAGTTTCATTAAATTATTGAATTAAATTCAAGAAGAAAGAAGCAATTGAAAAATAAATAAATACTGAGGTTAAGTCACTTAAAGTAGAAATAAAAGGTCCCGAAGCAACAGCCGGATCAAAACCTATCCGATCCATTAGTTTAGGAATCAGCGACCCTGCTAGATTAGCCACAATAATGGCCATCATCATAGCAAAACCAATAATAGCTCCTAAAAACAAATTATGTTGCCATACTAAAACAATAACCATGACCGCTAAACCAACCACTAAGCCCGTGATAGCTCCGGTTAATAACTCAAAAGATAAGGATGAAGTAAAATCATCTTCTTCACTTTTATTGGTCAGCTTGCGGACTGCAACCGCTAGGGATTGAGTTCCAGCGTTCCCGGCCGTACCAGTAATTAGGGTGACAAAAGCAGATAAGATTGAGGCTGAAGCAATGACATCTTGGTACTGGGAGATAACCGTAGAAGTTCCCATTCCCAAAAATAACAAGGTAATTAGCCAAGGTAAACGACTCTTTGCAGCTGAAAAAGGTGATAAATGTTGCTCTGATACATCGACGGCAGCTAAACCAGAGTAATCACTATCAGCCTCTTCCCGAATAACATCCATTATATCATCAACTGTAATCAGCCCTAGTAAAACTTGATCAAAACCAACTACAGGTAAGGCTAGCAAGTCATAATCTTGGACCATTTGAGCAACTTCTTCTTGGTTGTCATTCACTTGCACGGTAATAACTCGATTATTCATGAAGTCTTTTACCTGCTTATCTTCTTCATTTACAATTAAGTCCCGCAAGGATAAAACACCGGTTAACCGACCTTCTTCATCCACCACATAGACATAATAAATGGTTTCTGCTTCTGCCGCTTGTTTGCGAACTTTCCGATAGGCGTCACCCAAGGTGATATTTTCAGGAATCGATATAAATTCAGAGGTCATAATCGCCCCCGCAGTTTCTTCCATATAGGACATCAACTTAGAAATTTCGCGGGCACTTTCTACCGGCATCAGGTGCAAATAGATATTCACTTGATTACGGTTTTTTAATGAATTTAACACATCTACCGCATTATCGGAGTACATGGCTCCCAATAAGGAAGCTGCATAAGAATTCGACATCTCGTCAAAATAACCAATTACTGAGTCATCTTCGTTTTCTAACATATCAAAGATATCGGCTAACTCAGTAGGCGAAAGGTATTGATAAATTTTATTACGATCATCTACTTCCAAAGCCGCAAAAATTTGGGCCCGGTCATAATTATGCAAGGCCAAAAATTCAGTCCTGAACCGGGTCATCCGATTATGGGCTAATAATTGATGAATAATTTCAATATTTTCTTCTAAGGATCTTTCAAAGATTTCCATAACTAATTCCTCCTTAACTCCTTAGCTTTCTCAAGCTTGGGCCTCAAGCCATGCTTGCATATCAGCCGGTAAGGCTTGTTTAAGTATAATCTGCTCATGACTAAAGGGCTGTTTGAATTCCAGTTGGCCACAATGCAATGCTTGGCGCTGGATTTGGTCTTGATAAGACCCGCCATATAAAGTATCCCCTACGAGTGGACCTCCCAAATGAGCTAAATGCACACGAATCTGATGAGTCCGCCCCGTCAGCAGTTGTAATTTTAATAAAGTTGCCTCTGGATACTTATCTTGAACCCAAAACCGGGTCAAAGCAGGCCGCCCACTTACGTCTACTCTTCTTTGGATAATTGAATCAGGGTGACGGCCAATCGGCGCATCAATCAAGCCCTCCCTTGGCCAATCAATACCTTCTGAAATAGCATAATAGTACTTTTTAATGGTCTTATTCCTGATCTGTTGATCAAAGTAGGCATGAGCCAAGCGATGCTTAGCAATTAACATTAATCCCGAGGTATCTCGGTCTAAACGAGTCACTATATGAATCACTTGATCAGAGTAGCCCTGTTGCTGGTAATAACCTTTAATCCGGTTAGCCATGGACGAATCTGGATGTTTCTGTGATGGAATTGAAACTGTGTTAATAGGTTTATTTACCACCAAACAGTCTGGATCTTCATAAACGATTTCTATTGGGAGTTGAGAAGCAGGAACTGTTTCATGACCGAGTTCTGGTGCTGCTTGTACTTTCAATCGATCGCCTGGTCTCAAGCTTGCTCTGACTGTCACTGCTTGTCCATTTAATAATATACTACCGCCTCGATATTTAACTGCCGACAGAAACTTCCGCGGAATTCCCTGTTCTTGTAAAAAATTACGAACCAGTTGAGGCTGGTCGGCTTGATAAATCCATTCTAATTCCATACTATTTCCTTACTAGTCTATTATAATTTAATACTTGCGACCAATAAATGAGCCTTCAACACGGTTCCAAAAATGCAGGTGTTTAAAACTAGCAAAAGCAATTCGTTCTTGAGCAATCTGTACGCGAATGGCTTGAACCGCTTTATCTTCATAATGAAGATGGTCCACACTCAGAGAGAAGGCAGTTTTATCTGCGATCGGAATTAATTTAATCCATTCATCTTTAGCAATAATAATTGGTCCGCTTAAGGTACGATAGACCCGGTTATTAATTGAAGCCATTTCAGTCATTTGGAGAGCATCGAGTCTTGGATGGATAACTGCCCCACCCAATGACTTAGAGAGACCGGTTGACCCTGTAGGTGTTGCTACACATAAACCATCTCCACGAAATGTTTCAAAGAAGTAATCTTTAATAAAAACTTCAGAGACAATCGTTCCTTTATTAGACCTTAAAGTAAATTCATTCAAGGCCAAAAGCGATTCTTTCTTACCGTCCTTATATCTTAGGGTGACCTGTAAAAGAGGATAGGTAATGGATTGCCCTTTGGGTTGGCTTAGAAACTGAATTAATTCATCCATTTGTTGAGGTTGCCAATCTGTATAAAAGCCTAGATGCCCCGTATGAATACCGACAAATTGAGCCTGGCTCAAGTATGCTTGAAATTGATGAAAAGCTTGCAGAAGCGTCCCATCCCCCCCAATAGTTACAATATAGTCTGGACTATCCTGATCATCGACGATATGTAAACCTTTGGCTTGGGCTTTTCGTAAGAACTCCTCTTTCACCAACCGTGACCGTGAACTATTGTTAGTATAAATCAATAGCTTATTTTTCAAAGTTAGTCCTCCCATTCCTTGTTTCTTTCCTCATGACGTTTTTCGAAAAATCGAGTCGCCTCCTGGATTTCATTTCGAATCTCAGACATTTCTTCATCCAATAGGAAGGCAGCTTCTGAGGCTCTTTCTAAGCGTTTTAAAATATGATCAGGGTATTTTCCTTGATACTTATAATTTAAAGAATGCTCAATCGTGGCCCAAAAATTCATAGCCAACGTTCTGATTTGAATTTCACAAATGACTGGAATAACCTCTTGGGCTCTTTGAACCGGATATTCAATTACCATGTGGTAAGAACGATAACCAGATGGTTTATGATTAGCAATATAGTCTCTAATTAGAAGGACTTTAAAATCTTGACGTTTACTTAGTAAATCAGCAGTATAATAAATATCTTCGACAAATTGGCACATAATTCTAATCCCTGCAATATCTTGTACACCAATTAAAATGTCTTCTGGCGCAATTTGGCGAACTTCCATCTTTTCCAAGATAGACTCTTTTGATTTTACCCGCCCGGTTACAAATTCAATCGGCGCATGCAAGTGTTGGGCCTGATATTCTTGTCGTATTTGTTTTAATTTTAATTTAAGTTCTGAAACAGCTTGTTGATAAGGTGCTAAGAAAACCTGCCAATCTTCAATAAAATTATCTGCTATCATTTTTCTTGCGCCCCTTTCCTTAAGCTCACAAATAACATTTTAACATAAAATTCAACTGAAACTATATAAAATAAACAGAGATAAAATTATTATTAATTAATTTTTAAGCTTTCTATTGGTAATAAATTTTTTTCTTTGTTAACATATAAATGAACGCAAAAGCAAGAAAGGAGGTCACTCGTGAGACAACAGAATTATCAAGTAGAATATAAATATAATGGCGTCCAAAATATTTTTGAATTTTATTTATTTATCAATCCTTTAGGCACTCTTTGTTATCAGTCTGAACAAGAAATTACCAAAGCAATTGATGTTATCTCCACGAATACTGACATCTATATCTTGCCCTTCCATAACCAGGATATCGTTAATTTATTTATGGAAAGGAAAGGGATTAAACGCTGCCATCTTGGTCTCCGAAACGAATTCTATCGTAAAATGTACCATGCTTCCCTGGCTTTTATTGCTGCCAGTATGCAGGGGCAGAAGAAAGGCCGACATTTTCTAATGAAAATGCAAGCCCAAGTTTCAGGTGAAATTGACCGTTTTGATAAAGCCTTAGTCTTAAAAATTGCCAAGCAATGTCATTTAGATTTGGAAACCTTCCGTCAAGATATGAATTCTGACTTTGTCCGAAATCTCTACCTAAAGAATCAAAACATTGCAAAAGAAATGTTAGTCCATCGCACACCTACCTTAGTGATTCAAGAATTACAATCAGGCGATGTACGTACCCTAACAGATAATGACATTGAATTTAATTCTATTCTGGATGAAACGGATGATATTGTGGCTCAGTACTTTTATCAAGTAGCCCAAGGGCCGGTACAAAAAACTAAAAAACACACCCAACTCCGTATCCTACGCAAAAAATAGAATAAAAGGAAGCGGCTGGAACCTAAGATTGTTCCAGCCGCTTCCTTTTTCTATAATTTATAAAATTGACTAAGACAATTGACATCACTCATCTTCTTATATCTATCTGTTGTTCCTAATCCTTAGCTGACGTGAATTGGCTATTATACAAATCATAATAAAAACCTTGGGCCGCTAATAGGGAGGCATGGTTACCAGACTCAATAATATGCCCCTGATCCATCACTAAAATTAAATCAGCATCTTGAATGGTAGATAAGCGGTGGGCAATCACAAAAGAAGTCCGCCCTTCCATTAATTTATCCATTGCTTTCTGGATTAGGAGCTCTAAGCGGGTATCTACAGAAGAAGTCGCCTCATCTAAAATTAAGATTTTTGGGTCAGATAAAAGAGCCCGAGCGATGGTTAATAATTGCTTTTGACCCAGAGATATATTAGAGGATTCTTGATTCATATGCATATGATAACCGCCTGGTAAAGTACGAATAAAATGATCGACATTAGTAGCTTTTGCAGCCGCTACGATATCTTGGTCTGAAGCATCTAAATTTCCAAACCGTAAATTATCCTGAATGCTTCCTTCGTACAACCAAGCGTCCTGTAATACCATTCCAAACTGTTTACGATACTCTTGGCGGGATAGTGACCGGATATCAATGCCATCTACTTCAATAGACCCTTCATTTACATCATAAAACCGCATTAATAGATTGATTAGGGTGGTCTTACCGGCTCCAGTTGGTCCAACAATCGCCACAGTCTGACCAGGTTCTACTTCAACTGAGAAATCTTCAATTAAGGGTTTATCCGGACTATAAGAAAAAGCCACATCTTTAAAGGAAACCTGACCACTAAGAGCTTGCTGCAATTCTTGGTCATAAGCTTGAGTCTCTTCCTCAGCCTCTAGTACTTCCATCACCCGGTCAATGGCTGCGGTGGCAGATTGAACCATGGCTGATAATTGTGTAATCATTTGGATAGGTTGGTTTACTTGCCATACATATTGGGTAAAGGCCTGCAAATTACCAATTGTCAAACGTCCAGCAATGGTCAAAAGTCCACCGACAAGAGCTACCGCTAAATAAGCTAAATGAGAGACCACGGACACAAGTGGCATCATCAAACTTGAAAGAAAGGAGGCTTTAAAACCTGTATCAAATAATTCTTGGGTAATTTGACGGAATTCAGTCTCAGATGAATCCTCATGGCCAAATAACTTGATGACATTAAAGCCAGTCAGGGATTCTTGCACAAAGCCATTTAATTTACCGAGAATATTGGCTTGCTTTTTAAAATGAGGCTGGGAGACTTTTACAATCGCTCTAGCGACTGCATAAGATAGGGGCATTGAAATTAAAACAATTAAAGCTAATTGCCATTGGAGAATAAACATCATAATTGCCACAAAGAGAATTGACAAGATAGCATTGACAACCTGGATAATCGCTTGCTGTGCAGCATTAGCAATCGCTTCAACGTCATTAGTAAAGCGGCCTAACATATCTCCAAATTGTCGTCGGTCAAAATAAGATACGGGCAAACGATTAATTTTGCTCATGATTGCATCTCTCAAATCCCGGGTCATGGCTTGAACTGCTTCAGTTACATAGTAGTTAGACCCATATGTCCCCAATTGATTAATTAAACCCCGTAGGAAATAAAGTAGCAAAATCATTAAGATATAGCGGTAATTTAAGCCCGCTCCTGCTTGACCTTGAGCCATGGCGAGGACATTGGCGGTAATTTCAGTAATGGCAAGACCTAAAACGAAGGGCTCTAGGACATTAGTGATGACCGTCATAACCACACAGACAATCGATAAAATTAATTTAAACCGATAAGGTTTGAAGAAAGGCCAGATTTTTTGAAATGAATTAAGCATGATCTTCATCCCCTTCCTTAAATAATTGATCACCCTTCATTTGTGAGGCGGCAATTTCTTGGTAAATTTTATTTTCAGCCATTAGTTGTTCATGAGTGCCACGACCAACAATCTCCCCTTCATTTAAGACAATGATTTGATCAGCTTGGCGGATTGATGAAATACGTTGGGCCACCACAAGGACGGTCGAGTGTTTGGTAATTTCACTTAACCGACGCCGAAGTTCGGCATCGGTTTTGTAGTCTAAGGCAGAGAAGGAATCATCAAAAACATAGATTCCTGGCTCTTTCACAATGGCACGCGCAATGGATAGCCGTTGTTTTTGGCCTCCTGATAAATTAGCGCCACCTTCCGCTAAAAAGGTTTGATACTTTTCTTGCGTCCGTTCAATAAAATCAGATGCCTGGGCCACATCACTGGCCCGGATTAATTCCTTTTCTGAAGCATCATATTTACCATAGCGTAAATTTTCACTAATGGTGCCGGTAAAAAGTAAGGCTTTTTGCGGAATATAGCCAATTTTCTGCCGCAGGGCTGAAAGTTTATAATCTCGCACATCGACCCCATCGACTAATATCCGCCCTAGCGTCACATCAAAAAAACGCGGCACTAATTGAACCAAGGTTGATTTCCCCGACCCGGTCGAGCCAATAAAAGCCACCATCTGTCCTGGCTGAGCTTTGAAGGAAATATTATGTAAAACCGGACTTTCAGTTTCACCAGGATAGGCAAAAGTTACATTATCAAATTCAAGGTAACCATTGGTCTCAGTTTCGGTCACCCCATCTTCATTCGGTGAGATAGAAATTGGCATTTCTAAGACTTCAGAGATTCGATTGGCTGAAACATTGGTCCGCGGATACATCATAAATAATTGGGAAAACATCATAATTGAAAACAAGGCATGAAAGGCATATTCAATAAAAGCCACTAATACCCCAATATTTAAGCGACCTGCTTCAATCGGTCCTAAAGAAAACCACATAATTAAAATAATCATCCATATTAAAATATGGAAAAAGAGCGGATTGGCTAAGCCCATTAATTTAAATAAACGCCCTGCCACTTGGCTATAATGGTTGGTTTCCTGATGGAATTTATCTGCTTGGAAGTCTTCGCGACTAAAAGCCCGAATGACCCGTAAACCCGTTAGATTTTCACGAGCATATTGGTTAATTTGGTCCAAAGACTCTTGTTGTTCTTTAGAAATTGGGCGAGATTTCTTAGCAATCCAAACAATCGAAGCAATTAAAAATGGCATGGCAGCGAGTAGAATCCAAGCTAAAGAAGGACTGGTAATAAATATCATAATGATAGATCCTAAAAACATCAGCGGCGTATTGAAACCTAAACGTAGGGTCATTTCCGTAAATTGCATGAGGACAAAGGCATCCGTAGTAATCCGGGTAACTAAAGAGGAGACCCCAATTTTTTCATATTCTTCATGCGAATATAATTGCAATTTTTCAAACATATCATTTCTTAAATCCCGAATCATTAAAGTGGTTAATTTGCTCGAAGCGTAGGATAGTAATACTCGCCCAGCTGCCCCTGCAATAATCACCAAGATCATAATAATAGACCAAAAATATAAAAGATTAACCTTTTGAGGAATAATCGCCTCGTTAATCATCTCTGCTAAAATCGTAGGTAAACCGAGGTTAATGAGAACGAAGAAAATTGCACCAATAAAATTTAAAAAAAGTAATTTTGGTTCACGTTTAATATAACGCCATATATGTGCCATAAGAGCCTCCTTTTCAATAGATATTTTATAGATATAAAAAAGATGAGTACCTACATCTAAAAAAATATTTTAGATACCAGCCCCATTTTATCATAGATATAATAAGAGGTAGAGCAAGCGGTGAAGGCCGGATACTCTACCCTAATAATTTAATTATTTAACAGCAGCTTTAGCTTGATCAACTAATGCTTCAAAAGCTTTAGCATCATTTACAGCTAAATCAGCTAACATTTTACGGTTCATTTCAATTCCAGCTTTTTTAAGACCATTCATTAATACTGAATAGCTTACGCCATGTTGACGAGCAGCTGCATTAATCCGAGTAATCCATAAACGACGGAAGTTCCGTTTAGTTTGTTTACGGTCACGGAAAGCATACATCCGAGATTTCATGACTTGTTGTTTAGCCATCTTGAATGAAATTGATTTTGCTCCGTAATAACCTTTTGCTAACTTAATTGTACGTTTACGACGTTGACGCGTAACGTATCCACCTTTAACACGTGCCATGCTTCGTTTCCTCCTCTAGTCTTATAATGATGAAATCATATGTTTAATACGTTTGTAATCACTTGCAGATACGAGTGATGCTTTACGTAATTGACGACGTTGTTTTTTAGTTTTACCGTGGAAACGGTGAGAAGTAAAAGCACGTCCCCGTTTTAATTTACCTGAACCAGTTCTCTTAACGCGTTTAGCAGTTGCGCGGTGTGTTTTTTGCTTTGGCATAATAATCCTCCTAGTTAATTTACTTAATTAGCACTTGGGGCTAAAATCATAAACATTGAGCGTCCTTCCATTTTGGGTTTAGATTCTACAGTAGCTACCTCAGCAGTATCTTCAATAAAATCTTCCAAAACATCACGGCCTAAATCTTTATGCGTAATGGCCCGTCCTCTAAAGCGAATGCTTACTTTGACCTTGTCACCTTTTTCCAAGAACTTAATGGCTTGTCTTAGTTTAGTTTGATAGTCATGTTCTTCGATTGAAGGACTTAAACGAATCTCTTTAACATTGACAACTTTTTGGTTTTTCCGTTGTTCTTTTTCCTTCTTTTGAAGTTCAAAACGGTACTTACCATAATCCATAATTCTTGCAACAGGTGGTTGCGCATTAGGCGATACTAAAACTAAATCAAGTTCAAATGATTCAGCAATCGTCAATGCATCGTTCAGTGATTTAACACCTAATTGATCCCCATTATCTCCAATAACACGTAGTTCTCGTGCACGGATTTGTTCGTTAATAGGTAATTCTTTAGCGATAATTTCCACCTCCATATTTGTTTGAGAGTGACAAGTTAAAAAAAGCCAGTTCTAACGAACTCGCTCCACATAAAATAGCATAGGTTATCCTTACACTAACTTTATTTGCCAATCGCTCTTGCTTATGGCGAGAAACGCGAGTTTCTACTTGTTTTCTCAACTTTTAAATAATAACACACGTTTCTTCCCTTTGCAAGGATTATTTTAATTTTTCTAATTCCTCTTTTGAAACTAGAATAACAATCAAGAAGATGTAGGCAATTTGCACCCAAAAAATAGCCACATCCATCGTCCCATGCACCAATACAATCAAAATGTAAGCAGAAATCAAAGCAAATTCTGGTCTTAAAGATTTGTCCTTAAATAATGTGATTAAATGGTGCCATAAAGGCTTCAACAAAACCAGTATTAAAGTAGCCCCAAGAACTCCATAGTTAGCTAGGGTATTGATATATAAATTATGGGCGTGCATTTGAGCATAATCACTATATAGGTAATAAAAATTTACAAAGGCCATGGCGCCCCTACCAAAGAGTGGTCGGCTCAAGAAAATAGCTAGGCCAACCGCCCACAAATTAAACCGGTCTTGAAAGGCATATGTTAAAGTTTCCATCCGTGGGATGAGCCCCGGTTTCAAGGTTAAAACCATCCCACCAACTAGGGCCAAACCAATAATATACTTGACCCAACGTGGTTGTAACCAAGCTAACATCCAGATTAGAACAATAACTAAAGTAGGTAAAAGCATTCGTGATGCAGTTAATATGATTGAAATTAATACTGCTCCAATGGCTCCCGAGCCGAGTAATAACCACTTATGATTGGACTCTTTTTTCATTATATAAAGGTTGGTCACCAAAGCCATTAAACAATACATACCGTAATAATTAGCATTAAAAAAGGTTGCTTCAGCTCGGGTTTGAATATTGGCATATTTAAAAATATACCAAGGACCATAGCCATGACCTAGTGCATAATTCAGATAAGTATAAAGACACATGACAGTTAAAGGAATAATTGCCAGGGCAATCACCTTTAAGGATAGATAATAGGTTTTCGCTTTAATTTGCTGAAGATAAAAATAAAAGAAAAAGAAGCCAAAAGCATAGACTAAGGGGACGGTCATCCCCGAAAGTGTCTGATTATAGATACCTACTGCCAAACTATACAATACAAAAATATAAAAGAGAAAATTTTTCTTTATAATCGTCCCTAAATGTTTGCGATTTTGAATACATAGAAAAAGTGTATATAGGATAAATGCTGCCGATCCTAAATAAAAAGAGAGAAACATCAGAATCAAGATAAGTAGAAACATCAGTTGGTCCAATTCCCACTTATTCTTTTCAAAAAAATTACTTACTTTTTTCTTCATAGCTTCCCCCTTTCTATTGATCCTGGTTTTTATTATAATTTCTCCACGATTACTTGTCATCTATTTAAAACGATATTTTATGGATTTTCTATGAATTTTCAGGTATTTATTGAAGACTACGGTTTCACACCTAGTCAACCTAGCTTGTTTTCGTTATAATATCCTAGAACGATTTTATCCTAGGAGGAATGATTTTGAAATTTTCAAAAAATATATCACTACTGGTTCTTGCTGTGATGACCATTACTTTAAGTGCTTCAAACCCTGCCACTATTTTTGCCCAAGAACTTAGTAAAACACCAAATTTTGGCAAGGAATCAACACTAAATACTGTTGACCCATATACTATGCCAAGTGATTATCCCCAAGAAATTCTTGACTGGTATAGGGATAATATGGATGCCCGTTCTTATATCGCAATTGATCAGGAGACAAATCGGGTTTTGGCTCAACAAGAGGGAAATAAACCATATCCAATTGCATCCATGTCAAAAATTATCTCTACTTATTTAGTTTATCAAGCAATCGACGAAGGTAAATTATCAATGGATCAAATGATTTCCATTGATCCAGCAATTATTGATAACTATACTTCAAATCCTAACTTATCAAATGTAGGTTTGGTAGCTGACCAAGAATATAGTGTGGAAGATTTACTCAATGGTGTGCTCCTGTCTTCAGGTAACGATGCTACCTCAGCCCTTATGTGGCAAATCTATGGTAGTGAAGAAGCAGGTGTCAATGCCATGAGCGACTTGCTACACTCTTGGGGCATTAATAATTTTAAACTTGTCTCAGTTTCGGGAACTCCTAATATTGAGCTAGCAGAAAATATCAGAATACCAGGAACAGGTGAAAACGATGAAAATACCATGTCTGCAGCAGACATCGCCTTAGTTGCTCAACATCTAATCACAGACTTCCCTCAAGTCTTAGATATTACTAATTCTGATTCTTATCAATTCAAGGCAGGTACTGACTACGAACAAACTTTGGTTAATAATAACCTTCTTAGAGCGGGCCAAGAGTATGGTCGGGACGGTATCACTGGTTTGAAATCTGGATTCACAGATGGAGCAGGCCGTTGTTTTGTCGCAACTTCAACTGAAAATGGGCGTAAGGTAATTGCTGTCACTATGGGGACCTTCACTGACCAATCAAATTCTTATTGGGAAACTGAAATTCTTCTAGATGAGTTGCTAAAATTCCCAGATCTTTATAAGAACGAAGCTCTACCTACCAATCTACCACAAGCAGATCCAAAAGAAGATGAAGCATCAGAATCTGACAGTTCTGAAAGCAACTCAGATAAGAAAGAAAAAACTTACGAAAACAAACGAAATAATCCACTGACTAATTTCCTAGGAAACCTGTTCTAAAACAAGAATATTGATTTAACAACTTAAGGGTTAGACTTTTATCCACTTAAAAGATTTTATAAGAGAAGAAAAGAAGCTGGGCAAAAAGCCCAGCTTCTTTAGTTAATTGAAAACAAATAATTTATCGCAGTAGTTGATTAGATGGAGACCACGTCGCAAAGCGACTTGTTCCATCCTAATCAACCTTGCGGGGGCGATCAGACGAAGCGAAAATCTGAGATTTTCTACCTCTTGTTCGCTCCTTTTTATTTATTACAAACGCCAATACAAGTATGACGGATCATCCATTAACTTATCACCTTGAATTCCTGAAACATCAATTAAGACCTTTTTAACTCGATCATCTTGGCTAAAGAATCCATCAATTTTATTTTTATCTAAATCTTTAAAGACTTGATGGGAAACGGCTAATATGATTGCTTGGCATTCTTTAACTTCAGCCATAGGTGACAGCTCAATATCATAGGCTAACTTAGCATCATCTGCATCAGCAATAGGATCTACCACTAGTGGGTCAATCCCATATTTCTGCATCTCTTTATAAATATCTAAAACTTTGGTATTACGAACATCGGGCACATCCGCTTTAAAGGTAAAACCTAGGATAGCAACCTTGGCAGATTTAATTTTTAAATCTGCTTGAATCATCAGTTTAATCAGGTTATCAACGACAAAGTGTCCCATTTGATCATTGATCCGGCGTCCTGAAAGAATTATTTCAGAATGATACCCTAATTGTTCAGCCCGATAGGTTAAGTAATATGGATCTACTCCAATACAGTGGCCTCCAACTAAACCTGGTGTAAAGGGAAGAAAATTCCATTTGGTCCCCGCTGCCTCCAAGACAGCACGGGTATCAATATTCATTCGATTAAAAATCATAGCTAATTCATTCATAAAAGCAATATTAACATCCCGTTGAGAATTCTCAATCACTTTAGCAGCTTCCGCTACTTGAATAGTTGGTGCACGATGAACGCCAACTTCTACCACTAATTCATAAACCTTAGCAATTAGCTCTAAAGCTTCAACATCTGATCCAGAAACGATTTTGGTAATATTCTCTAAGCGGTGAACCTTATCCCCAGGATTAATCCGTTCAGGTGAATACCCTACTTTAAAGTCTTGACCAAATTTTAAACCTGATTCTTCTTCTAAAATTGGAATACAAATATCTTCCGTAACCCCAGGAAAAACTGTAGATTCATAAACTACATAGGATCCCTTTGTTAAATACTGGCCCAGTGTCCGTGATGCGCCAATGACAGGCCGTAAGTCGGGTGTATGATCAGCATTCACGGGTGTTGGTACCGCAATGATATGGAATTTTGCTTGTTCTAATTGTCTTGGATCACTGGTAAAGCGTACCCCTGAATCCTTAACCGCTTGATCACCCACTTCATTCGTTGGGTCGATTCCTGCCTGATATTTGGCAATTTTGTGTTCATTGACATCAAAGCCAATAACATTTAATTTTTTGGCGAAAGCCACCGCCAGTGGCATACCGACATAGCCCAAGCCGACAACTGCTAAAGGGACATTCTTTTGTTTTAAATCTTCGTACAAATTCATTTTTTCTAGCTCCTAATCTCTTACTCTGGATAAAAAAGAGCCCGACCTCTTGTCGAACCCTTAATTGGCCTATCATAAATTCTATAGGTTGATCCACCACTATTTACGATTGTTATGTTTATAACGATGGGTTAATTGACAATATCGTTCATACCATATATCAATAAATGCTGTATTAAAAGGGCCTTTTTCCTCTTCAATCCAACGTACTAACTCCTGGATTTGATACTTAATAATGGTATCAATTTCCTTAGAATAATGGTATTGACGTCCATGTAATTCGTACTCATCTAAGTCAAGCAAACGCTTTTCACCATCTGGGAAAACCTTAATATCTAAATCATAATCGATATATTTTAAAGCCTCCTTGTCCTGCACATAAGGCGAGGCCAAGTTACAATAATATGTAACACCCTTCTTACGCAGCATGGCAATAATATTAAACCAAAAATGACGGTGATAATAAACAAGTGCGACTTCACGGGTCCGCCAACGGCGTCCATCAGATTCTGTGACAAGAGTGTGGTCATTACAAGCAATGATTGACTGTTCGCTCGTTTTTAAAACCATATTATCATGCCAAGTCCGATGTAATAAACCATCGTGTTTATAACTCTTAATAGTGATGAATTCACCTTCTCTAGGTTGTCTCATCACTGATCCCTCTTTCTTTCAAGCATATGGGGAAGCCCCATATATTCTTAACCATTATATACCACATTGAGGGAAAGTTACAAGGATAAGACTAATCGAATTGGCCAACACTTTGGTGAGCCATTTGTAATTGATAATAGAAGCCTTTAGCCTGCATTAAAGTTTTATGGTTCCCATGCTCAATGATATGTCCCTTATCCAAAACCAAAATATGGTCAGCATTTTGAATTGTGGATAAACGGTGGGCAATAATGAAGGAAGTCCGATTAACCATTAATTGATCAAACGCTTTTTGAATCAATACTTCGGTCAAGGTATCTATAGAGGAAGTCGCTTCATCTAAAATTAACATTTTAGGTTTAGCCGCAAACACTCGTGCAATTGAAAGCAATTGTTGTTGTCCTGTTGACAACTCTGCTCCCGCTTTATCTAAATACGTATCATAACCTTGGGGGAGCATATCAATAAACCGATCTGCCTTGGCGGCTTTGGCGGCCCGAATAATATCAACCCGACTAAGGTTCGGATTAGCATAGGCGATATTATCCGCAACTGTCCCAACTTTAAGCCAAGTCTCTTGAAGGACCATACCAAATTGTTGGCGGATGCTTGCCCGGGTATAGACTTCAATATTCGTCCCATCTAACTCAATTTTCCCTTGGTCTACATCATAAAACCGCATCAATAAATTAATTAAAGTTGATTTCCCTGCACCTGTAGGACCAACAATCGCGACTGTTTGCCCAGCTTCAGCATTAAAAGATAGATTTTCAATTAAAGATTCAGTTTTAACATAGGCAAAATCGACTTGATCAAAGCCAATATCCCCCTTCAACTGCTCGCTATCAAAGACAGCTTGACCAGTTTCAACTTCATCTTTTTGGTCAAGTAACATAAACATTCGTTCCGCACAGGCTAGAGATGCTTGGATTTCAGAAAGCACACTAGAAATATCATTAAACGGCTTCATGTATTGATTAGCATAATTTAGGAAGGTCGTTAATTCTCCGACAGAAAAAGTACCTGAAATAATTCGCACAGCACCAGCAAAAGTCACTGAGGCATAGATTAAAGCATTGATGAAACGCGTAGTCGGATTGCCTAAAGCTGAATAGAAAATTGCCCACTTAGAATAATCTGCATAAGTGTGGTTCTGATTAATAAAGTCATTATTCATGGTTTGATGGTGATTATATAAGCGAATGACCTCTTCTTGCTGGACACTTTCTTCAATAAATGAAGCTAACTCTCCCCGACTTCTTGTTTGTTTTTGGTACATTTTATAAGAACGACTTGAGATAAACCGCGCCACAATAATAGACAAGGGACTTAACCCTACAACTAATAACACCATTAGTAAGTCTAACCATAACATTGAAATCAAAGTAAATACAATTGTTAGAATTCCTACAAAGAACTGATTAAATACCATGACTAAACCATCGGCTAACTGGTCAGAGTCAGTGGTAAGCCGACTCACCAAATCTCCAGTTGACTGTTGGTCAACAAAAGATAATGGCAAACGATGGACTTTCTCTAAGGCTTCTTGTCTAAGACTTGAAACCATCTTATAGATCATTCGGTTATAGAGGTAAGGATTGAGGTATTGCAGTAAGGTAGTTACGCCAATAACCACTAGCATCTTTAAGATTAATAGGCTTAAAG
This sequence comes from Eremococcus coleocola ACS-139-V-Col8, assembly GCF_000183205.1. Classification (NCBI taxonomy): domain Bacteria; kingdom Bacillati; phylum Bacillota; class Bacilli; order Lactobacillales; family Aerococcaceae; genus Eremococcus; species Eremococcus coleocola. The sequence continues at coordinate 286,363 of NZ_AENN01000015.1, forward strand.
CTTGAAAATTAACCTGGCTCGGTCCGACAATATAATTAACTGCCTGTCCAATAAGCACAGGTAAGTAAACCGTTAAGAGCACTTGAAAAATTGTCGCAATCACAATTATAGTAAAAGAGAATTTATCCTCCAACAAACGATCAAATAACCGTCGAGTCGTTGTCGACCCTTGGCGGTTTGATTGAACTTTATTGTTCATGGTCTGTCACCTCCATAACCGTTTGAGACGCATAGATTTCTTGGTAAGTTTCATTGTTTTCTAATAAATCATAATGATGACCCAGTCCCACAACCTTCCCTTCGTCCAAAACAACAATCTGGTCGGCCGCTTGTAAGGAATGGACGCGTTGTGAAATCATAAGAATCGTCATATCTTGGTAGTTTCTTTTCAATTCAGCTTGAAAATTAGCTTCAGTGACATAATCCAAAGCTGAGGTTGAATCATCAAAAATTAGGATGGGGGCCTGTTTTAATAAGGCACGCGCAATGGCTAACCGTTGCCGCTGACCGCCAGAGAAATTCCGTCCAAAGGCTTCCACTGGAGCATCCAAAGCTTGGTCTAATTTGGAGACAAAGTCCTTTGCTTGTGCACCTGCTAAAGCTTGCCACATTTCCTCGTCACTGGCTTGAGGATTGGCCACTAGGAGGTTAGACCGAATAGTCCCTTTAAAGAGGGCTATTTTCGCCGGTACCAAAGCCATCTGCTGACGAAGCTTTTTTCTTGAACCATTTGGAAAATAAGCTTGATTAAAGATAATTTCACCTTGGTCTGGTTGATAAGATTGGGTTAATAATTTAAGTAAGTTTGATTTACCTGACCCGGTTGCTCCAATGATTCCGATAAATTGTCCTGCTTTGATATCTAAATCAATTGAATCTAAGGCTAATTCATTGGCTTGAGGATAGGTAAAGGACAAATCCTTCATCTTAAAAATTGAGTCACCCAAATCACCTGTTTTAGCTGTATCGGTTGCTTGGAGATTCTCCACTGGACGTGTGATAATCTGACTAATCCGGTTAGCCGATACCATCGATTTATTAATAGTTGTTACGACCATGGCCATCTTTACTAATTCCACCAGAATTAACAGTAAATAATTAATAATCGCGACGGTCTCCCCTTGGGTCATAATGCCTTGATTGACTCGTCCCCCCCTGCCAAATGATAATCACCAAGAAGACATTAACTATCACATACGTTAAGGGATTGATTAAGGTGCCAATTTGCGCTACCTTGACTTGCTGACGGGTCACACTTTGATTATGGTCTGAAAACTCTTGTATTTCACTAGCTTGTTTGTCAAAAGCTTTAATCACACGGATTCCTTGAATCTGTTGCCGCGTTAATTGGACTAATTTATCAAAAACTTGCCGAATTGCTTGGTATAGCGGACTAGTCCAACGTAAAATCAAGAAGACCACCGCAAAGAGCAGCACAATCATCATCAAAAAAAACATGGATAAGGAAAAATTTAACCGCATAGCCATAAAAAAGGCCCCAAACACAATAAAGGGGGACCGTAAAAATAAACGCAAACTAGTATTTAACCCGGCCTGGACCTGAGCTGCATCAGCGGTTAACCTGGCAATCAACGACTCTGGACTAATTTGATTAACTGCCCACTCACCCAGTTGAATTACTTGACTGTATAAATCATTCGTCAAATTTTCCGTAAATCCAACGGCTGCTTTAGCTGACATAAATTGTGAAGAGTCAGCCATAATTAAGGAAATAAAAGCGACCGCAAACATGGTTAGAAGATAAGGGTATAATTCACTGACTATTCCTGTTGGAATCGCCTGATCAATAATCTTAGCCACAATCAATGGTACGGTTAACTCTAAAAGGGCTTCAGCTAATTTCAACAAGGGGGCCAACACAGTAACCAAGCAATATCCTTGGAAATATTTTAATAAAACTTTCATCGCTTACTCCTCACCTAAATCAAAATTATATTGATACATTTTTTCTTGGAGGCTGGAATGTGGATGGTCACTTAGATGGTCCAAATCGACCCATTCTAAATTATCTCCTAATGGAAGATCTTTAGGCCAGGTGCCCTCTAAAATATCCACCTGCCAAATACGGTGACTAAAAACATGCTTAACATGACCCCTGACTGCCAAATTCAAGCGGTCAGCTTGGCCTTCCAAGACATGATATTTCTCAATGAAGGGCTGGCTTAATTCATCTTGAGAAGCAGCTTCTATCACTAAATCTGCCTCTACCATGGGATAATGCCATAGACCTTGCAGGAGTTCTCCTTCTTGATGTTGGCGCATCAACCACTGCCCTTTTTCATTCGATATATAATAAGCTAAAAAATGCTGACTTTTAGATTTTTTCTTTTTAGGCTTATTGGGATAGTTTTTAGCAGTTCCATGTTGGTAAGAAAGGTCAAATTCTTTTAAGGGTGAAGCGTTAATATTCAAATTGTCTGGCGTCATCACCGTAGCACCTAAATCCATCATGGCTTGGTTAAAATCTCCCGGTCTATCCGGATCAATTAATTGATAGAGAATGCCCAATAATTCTTGCTTGGTCTTGGCCTTGGTCACATCATGGTCAATTTCAAAGAGCCGGGTTACGATTCGAATTAAATTGCCATCGAGAGCGGGTTCCACTTGACCAAAAGCCATAGAGGCAATGGCAGCAGCAGTATAGTCACCAATACCTTTTAAAGTAAGTAATTCGGCTTTGGTTTGTGGAAATTGCCCGTCAAAGTTTGTTACAATTTCTTGGGCAGCCGTCTGCATATTTCGAACTCTTGAATAGTAACCCAAGCCCTGCCATAGGCTGAGGATTTGCTCTTCACTGGCCTTTGCTAAGGCCGCAACATTAGGTAAGGTTGTCATAAAGCGTTGGTAGTAAGGAATCACGGTTTTAACTTGAGTTTGCTGCAACATAATTTCTGAAACCCAAATTGAATAAGGATCTTGATTCTCACGCCAAGGTAAGCTCCGCCCCATTTGGTCATACCAATTTAATAAGGCTTTACGAAAAGCCTTAATTTTTGTTTGAGACCAGCTAATAGGATAGGTTTCAATTAATTCTTGTCGTGTTTTCATGGGGGCTCCTTATCTAATATCCTTTATTCATTCTCAAAAATTGGGGTTTGGGCAAGCCAGTCATTAATCCTGTCATTATCAAAGCCTTTCCGTCTTAAGGCAAGATAAAGCTTCTGTTTTAAGTCATAACCTTGGGCTTTTCTTTGGTATTTAGCTAATAATTTATTGGCTTGGTGGGCCAAAACTTTGTCTTGGTCTTCCAAATATGCTTGGAAATCAAATTCAGTCAAAAGTCTTTTAATAGTGTCCCTAGTAAACCCTTTTTGATATAAATGTTGATAGGCCTTATCCTTAGCGGCCTGTAGGCTCAACTTTGATTTGGTCCGTAGATATTTATCTAAAAGGGTGTGGGCATTAGCAAGCGCTTGGTCTTCAGAATAATTTTCTAAGACATGATTAATTATTTCAGCTTGTACGCCCTTTTGCCGTAAGTCTTGTTCAATCAACTTGGGACCTTTAGCATTCAAGTGTTGGGCATCATCCAAATACATTTGGGCAAAAACCTGGTCATTCAAAAGGCCTTCACTTTCTAACTGGGTCACCAAGTGGTCACAGGCTTGATGGGGTAAATCTAATACTTTGGCCTGTTTTTTTAAATAAGTGGTCATTTCTTGTTTGGACCGCATGCGGAAAGATAAATAATTTAAGGCTTTCTGGTAAAGTTTGCTTTCAACTTCATAAGCGGTAATTTGATCCATTAAAGCTTGATCCAAGCTTTGCCCCTTAAATAAGGCAAACTTCAATAAGACCCGTTCATTAATTCCTAGCCAAAAATCCTCATCAACATAAAGAGAATACCGGCCTGGGTGTTTTTTTTGGACTTCAATTTTAGTAATTTTCATTGGCTTCACCTCCAAAAAAATCTAGGGAAATATGCTCTTATATGGTAACATTAAATGGTATTTAACCCAATTAAAAAACTTGGAAGAAGGGATTAAATGGTCACTAAATATAAGAAAATTGCTGAAGTGGCTGCGTTAGCCGGTAAAATCCTGCTGGAATCCCATGCAGAATCTTATCGAGTTGAAGAAACAGTCTACCATATTTTAAAAACATCTGGTTTCTCAATGACCGAAGTAGTTTCAACCTCAACGGGTCTCACAATGACCCTAGATGATGATGACGAAGCCATTGACCCTATTACCCTAGTTAGACGGGTCAATGAACGAACTACCCATTTGAGTAAAATATACCGGGTCAACAATATCTCACGGGCTCTGGTAAAAGAAGAAATGGATATTGAAACCGCCTATAAAAAGCTACTCAAAATCGATGCGTCCGAATATAATGTCTTTTCAAAAGACCTAGCGACCATCTTACTGGTATTAGGCTTTGCTATCCTCTTTGGGGCCAATGGAATAGAATTAATTCTTGCCTTTTTGACAGGGTGTCTCGTTGCTTTTTCACGTATTTTAAAAGAATGGTTAGCCTTGAATGGGTTTATCTACGGGATTATTTCAACCTTGATTAGTTCCTTTTGCCTTTCCCTAATAGTCACCCTAATCCCGGGGAAAATTAACCAAGATATTATTATCGTATCAGCCTTAATGCCCCTCTTTCCGGGAACAGCTTTTACTAATGGGATTCGTGATGTCCTTAAAGGAGACTATGTCTCTGGGGTTGCCCGAATTGCTGATGCTTTCGTGATAGCTGTCAGCCTTGCCTTGGGCGTTGCCTTGGGCCTCTTCTTAAGTCAGGGGGTGCAGTCATGGTTCAATTAATCGACCCCTTCTTTAAAATTATGGGAGCTGGCCTAGTAGCAGTCACAGCGGCCATTATCCTAGAAGCACCCCGAAATAGTCTTAACAAAATCACCCTTTTAGGGGCACTTTCCTATACAATCTATTTATTAACTCTATCCTTCACTTCAATTGTGAATGCTGTCTTTATTGCCTGTCTTTCAGCCTCCTTAGTGGCCCAGGCCTTCGCCCGGTGGTTTAAAATGCCCGTGACCATCTTCTATGTCCCGACTTTCTTTCTCTATGTCCCAGGGGCTTCAATCTATAAAACCGCCTATTATTTTATTAATAACCAACTTGACTCAACCCTCTTTTATTTAACCGAAACCTTACTGATAGCGGGTGCTATTGCTCTTGGCGTCTTCATTTCAGACTCTCTCTTAGAAATCCTTAAATCACTGAAAAGCAAAACGAAAGGAAAAGCCTCATGATCGACCTTGACCAACCTGTATTTCAAACCATAGAAACCCATCCTGAACTATTAGATATTTTAGTCGACCTGGGTTTTAAGCCTCTGGCTAATCCTAAGATGCTAAACTCTGTGGGAAAAATCACTAGCCTACGATCTGGTTGTAAATTAATTCGTTTAGATATAAAAAAACTTATTCAAACACTCCATAACAATGGTTATCAAGTTAAAGGAGTTGAAGACCATGACTAATCATCAAAATCGTATCCAGGCCTTGAAAGAAATCTTATTAAAACTGCATGATGGAGCTGCCCCTGAAAGTGTCCAAGAAGATTTTAATCACCACTTTACTGGGGTTTCTGCGATTGAGATTTCCCTCATGGAGCATGAACTCATGTCAACGGATACTGGCATAAATTTCCAAGATGTGATGCGCCTATGTAATGTTCACGCTAACTTATTCAAAGATGCTATCGACCCTGTTATAGCAAATGATATGGACCATCCCGGTCATCCGGTTTTTCTCTTTAAAGCCGAAAACCAAGCCCTCCAAGCTTGCTTAATTCGTATCAGTCGCATTTTAACCCGCATCCAAGAACAAAAAGACCTTTTGCAAGACCCAGACGTCATCCGTGGTCTCCAAAGACAATTAGCTCTCCTAGACCAATTTAAAATCCATTATAAACGTAAAGAAGAAGTCCTTTTTGCCCATATGGAACGGTACGGGCACGATGCGCCACCTAAGGTTATGTGGGGCGTCGACGATGACATTCGCGACCTCTTTGATCGAGCCGTGGCGATCAGTCAATCTCTTTCAGCCACTAACCTTCCTGACTTTATCAAAGCTTTTAAGGAATTTCAGGTCGAATTTGAAGAAATGATTTTCAAGGAAGAACAGATTTTGTTAAATATCTTTCTCGAAATTTTCAGTCAAGAAGATTGGTATCAAATTGCTCAAGAATCCCAAACTTATGGTTACGCCATTATTCGTCCTAACCAAGAATGGCACCCCCAAAACGTAAGTAACCTGAATAAGCCCCGTCAAGCCTTATCACAAACAGAAGCTCCTAAAATTAATGAACAAAAAAATAAGCTGGACCTTGACCCAAACCAACATTCTATTCAAGTGCCGGGAGGCCAAATAAAATTTGAGTGGATTCCTGATCAGACCCATCCAAATCTCACTTCCAGTCCTGACCAGATGTTGCCCCTAAATCATGGTAACCTTAATTTAAAGCAAATTGATCAAATCTTTAGGCATTTACCGATGGAAATTTCTTTCGTTAATAAGGATAATATTTTTCAATATTTTAACGACCTAGGAAAAGAAGGTCAAATGATTCTTAAACGAGTTCCGAGCCAAATTGGACGAACCATAGAAGAATGCCACCCTCCTCGTCTAGTAGCTATGGTGACGGACCTAATCAGTGATTTTGCTCATGGTAGACGAGACCGAGAATCGCTCTGGTACCAAAAAGGCAAGCAAATGATTCTCATTACTTATATTGCGCTTAGAGATGACCAAGGAGACTTTCTAGGAGTTTTGGAATTAGTCCAAGATATTCAACCCTATCTTGATTTAGCCGGAACTTCAAAAACTGTGATATCACCTTTAGATACTGACCAAAAACCAGAATAAGATTAAATAACAAAAAGCCATTTTCACTGATGAACAAGTGAAAACGGCTTTTTGTTTTTTAGTTTAGTTAAAATCCCAGAGGTCTGGCTGTCTTCTAATATCTAGACTGGTGGCAATGGTTGGCCATTGAACCAAGACAGTTAGGATACCTAAACCAATCGTCAACCATTCAATATAGGCAATATCAAAAGCATTCAAGATGGCAGCTAGGGTCATGATAATAATTGAAATAAGCTGCAATTTCTGACCAAAATAGAAACCCGTTCGACTGGAAAAATAAGTCCTAGCCAAATAAAACATAATATAGGCTACAGTTGAAGCTAGAGCAGCACCACGATAACCCCACACAGGTGTCAATAAAGCATTCATCAATAGACTAGGAATAATCGTTAAAACCGAAACCCAGATATTGTATTGAGTTTTACGGGAGAAAACAATCCCTAAAGTAGTTGTTTCCGATAAAGTGTACATGATATGGGGGAAACATAGTAAGGCAAAAATGTATTGAACATTTAAATAGCCCGGGTCTTGGGTTGAGACCAACCAACCCACTGGTTTTTTAAATAAAAGTAAACAATAAAAGAGAAAAGTTAAAACTAAGAGAATAGCGTCAGAGATAAATTTATAATGCTTCATCGATTTCTTTTCTTCATACCAACGATAGGCTGTCGGTACCCAGAAACTCGAAAAAGCTGTCTTAATAATCCCAATAACTCCGGCAATCCGGATTCCCACTGAATAAACCCCTTGATCAGCTACGGTACTATACTGTTTTAGAAACATAATATCCACTGAATTAAGAGCTGATTGTAAAGCTGTGGCTACCATCAAGGGTAGTCCAAACCAAAACATACGCCGGATTAATGATTTATCGACACTAAAACCTTTAAAATTCAAGAGTGACCGATATTTATAGAACAAGTATAAATCCACCACAATTTGACCAAAAATTAAGCCATAGACGATAACGCGGAAGTCCCGCATCCCAATTGCAATTAAAATCATAGATAAAGCAAAGACACCAATTTTGAGCATTAAATTATACATGGAATATTCATATGCCCGTTCTTCCATCCGAATACTTAAGAGGATAAAACGCTCAAGAATAGCAGATAAGATCCAAATCGCTGAATACCAGACAATATAAGTGTAATCAGGACTATTGAACAAATAATTCGAAATTGTCCCATCAAAAAGAATAAAAACTGCAAAGATAATTAAGCCCACCAGCATGGGGATAAATAAGGCAGCCTGAATTAGATGTCTTTTATCATCGCTGGTATGATATTCACGGGTATAGGCTTGGTCAATCCCAATATAGATAAAATTTGGTAGTTGAAGCAAGAGGGTTTGAAAAGCCCCAGCATAACCGTATTCATCGACCGATAAAAAATAAGTTAAAACGGGAACCTGAATAAACGATATAACTGCACCGAGAATTGGACCTAAAGAAAAGCCAAACAAACGGTAAAAGAATTTTTTCATAGTGTCATTCCTTAAATAATATAGTGAGAAATGTCTTGTTTAAGAAACTTTACATAAAGTTGGGCTGAACTTTCATTTGAGAAATTCTCTTGTTCAATCCGATATTTCCGACTTTGCAAGTCAGGGATTTTTCTCTGACTTGCTTGCGAGATAGCTTGATACCAATCAGCCATCGGATCTTTAAGATTCAGTTGCTGAACTAAGTTCAAGTTTAAATCAACTTCTTTAGTAATCGTATCTGACATTACAACGGGTAAACCAATGGCTTGGGCTTCCACTACCACGGTTGGGAGCCCTTCATAGATAGATGGTAATAGTAGGACATCAAACAAAGGGTAATAGTCTTGCATCGGACTTAACCGTCCCATGAAGGTCACATAATCTTCTAAATGCCTTTGAGATACCTCCGCTTTAATTTCTTCTAAAAGATTTCCAGTTCCAGCTAAAAAAATCCGTCCTGGTAGTTTATTTTTTTTCATGTAATAAGCTAATTTTAGGGTAAAATGATGATTTTTTACTTTTTCAAAACGGGTGACCTGGCCAATCACAAAGTCCTCATTCTTTACGCCAAACTGTGCTCGTAAAGCTTGTTTTCGTTCATTTAATTGTTCTTGGGATTGGATGAATTGATTGACATCAATACTATTAGGAATCATCATCATCTGATTTTGTTTGACTTGATGCCCATAGACGCCTGATATGGCCAGCTTACCACAACCTAAATAAGCTTGCGTTAAGGACCGATTTAACCATTGATTTATATCCAATTTTACATGGTTTAAAATACTATTACTCATAGTATAGGACTGATGGGCATGGATATAAAAACGTTTAATCCCCCACTTATAAGCAAGATAACGATAAGGAAGTACCCGGTATCCATCAATATGACAATGAATTAGGTCATAATGATAGGCTTTTAAAACCTTGGTAAAGGAATGTTTAAAAGCGGACCAACCCTTTTTCTTGGGGTTAATTAATTGATAGACATCGCCACCTGTGGCTTGAATTGCTGCTACAAATTCTGGCGAACATTGGTCATAGGTGACAACATCAAAGGTAATTTGATATTTTGGCATGGCAAGAGCTTTATTATAGATAAAAGAAGAAATACCCCCACCAAATCCAGACATGATATGTAAAACACGAATGCCTTTCTGGGTATTCTGTAATTGAGCTTGCATAGAAACCCCTTTCTACGGGTAAACACATTTAAAAAGCGGTCTTCTTTTTCAAAGAAGCAGCCGCTAATTATTTAGGTGTGATTATTTTTATTAGCAATACTAATCTAATCCATCACTTGGGGCCGATTATCTTGGTTGTGATTCCGGAGTTTCAACGGGTGGCACTTCTTCACTGCCAGGAATCTCTTCTGGAGGATCACTTTCCTCGGGGATCGGCGTTGAGGGATCAGGATAATTAGGGATAGATTCGCTTTCTGACGGCCCATTTTCTTCTGGCCTTGGCTCCGGCACAGTGGACTCTTGATTATCGGTAGTGCCTCGATTGGGATCATTATAATAGCCATTATTAGCAGGTCTACTTGGACGATAGACTTCAGTTTGTCTTATAGTTTGAACCGCCGCTTGATCTGATTCAATCTCTGCTAATTTATCATCAGAAACCCCTGTAGGATACTGGTTAATTACAACAATAAGATTTTTGGCCTGAGAAATGGCTTGATCAGATGGCTCACGTAAATCCTTACTACTAATGCTAGCTAAATTTAATTGACTCCGCAATTCATTAGAGACCCGAACGCGATCCGCTAAAGGAATATGGAAATAAAAAACACTATCAATATAAATTTGCTCTAATTGAGTAAATTTAACTGCAGAAATTGTTTCCAAAGCTGACCGGTACTTTGCTAATAAAGACACGGCTTCATTAAGGTTAACATTGGTCTGGATATTCTTGCTGACTACCTTCAATAATTTTTGATAATTAAAGACTGTGCCCACATCAAGGGCTTTATTCACAACCGCTTGAATAACCAATTTTTGACGGTCTTGACGTCCCAATTCTCCCCGGGGATCATCATAACGCATCCGGGCAAAATTCATGGCTTTAACCCCATTTACTTGGCGAGTCTCACCTTTCTTAAACGAGGTACCCCGATATTCGAAGGTTAAGGGACTTGTGACCTCAATCCCTCCCATAGCATCAATGAGTTCTTCTAAGCCACTCATGTTCACAACAGCATAATAGTCAATTGGAATATTCAAGAAATTTTCGACTGTTGAAATAGTTAAATCAATTCCACCATAGGCAAAAGCATGGTTAATTTTATCGGCTGGATGATCACTATTAATTTCAGCTAAAGTGTCCCGAGGAATTGAGACAATTTTAGTCTGCTTTAATTCAGGGTTTAGGGTAACTAACATAAGGGTATCAGAACGTCCCACAAATCCCTTGTCTTCCGTTCTTTCCAAATCATCAGCATCAGTCCCTACTAAAAGCACATTAATAGCTTGTCCTTCAATTGGGGCTGTGTCCTCTTGATTATTAGATTCACTGACGCTAATTTCTTTATTTATATCGCCAATCGTTTGGGATATATCAGCATAAAGCTTTCCTGCAAAGGCAGCTCCGCTTAGTAAAAGAATAATAAAGATATTACGAATAAATTTCCACCATGAGAACTTATCCTTATTATTTGTAAAATATTTTTTTAGCATTTTTTCAACTCATTTTCTGTTGTTAAATTTCAGCGTTTTATCTTTGCTAACTCGTCTAATGAAGTAATTAAGTGATAAGAAATTCTTAATTGCTTAAGATTATAATCAAAATATAGGTCTCTTAGCAAAGGAAAAGGTAGCTCACTATGAACAAAATCTTTTGCAGCCTTTAAATTTCCAGATAAGTGAGGCAGGTTTCTCCAATCAGTCATTTGTTCAAGAACTTTACTCAATAAGACATTTTTTCTTTCTTGGTCACTATGATGATCCTGATTTAGGTTTGTAAAAAGCATCTGGTAGTCACGGGTGCTTAGTTTATAAGCTTGATTTGCTTGGTAACTTGTTTTAGGACTAGTCACTGGATCAGAGAAATCAGCAATGATTGGTTCTAATTGATCCAATAATGGTTTACTTTCCGCATTGTTAATTAAAATAAAAGGCAATTTTTCTACTTCCAAATAGGCTGCCAGATCCTGTCTCATAGCTAGATAATTTGCTTGACGGTCATAATCTTTAATTTCCTGATTTTTGTCCATTAATTTCAGGTCAAGTTGAATATTAGCAATATTAAGTTGACCTGCTTCATTATTTAGGGAAAGTAAATAAAGTAATTGTAAACCATGATTACCCAAACGACCAAATTCATCATAGTCTGTTACCATCACTAAAAATTGTTTAGACTCATTTTCAGTAAAAGTCATGGCCTGTTCATTTTGGTCATAATTAGGCTTTAAAGCCAAATAATTTTTTTGAATTGAATTATATTGGTTCATACCAGCAATGGATAAAATACCAAGGGATAGTAGGACCACCATTAAAATAATAAATTTAGATAGAGACCAGGTTTTAAACTTTGGCTTTTCCTCTAACGTTTTGACCCGTTTTGAAGACGAGTTAAATTGATTATTTTCTAGCTTAGGCATAATTACGCTTCATAACCCTCAGGGTTTTGTGACTGCCAATGCCAAGAATCACGACACATATCCACAATATTTTTTTCAGCCTGCCAGCCTAACTGATCATTAGCACGACTAGGATCGGCAAAACAGGTTGCAATATCCCCCGGACGACGGGCTACAATTTTATATGGGATTTCAATCTGGTTGGCTTCTTCAAAGGCCTTGACTAAGTCTAAGACACTGACACCCTGTCCAGTTCCTAAGTTAAAGACCCCACTTTTTTGATTACGTGCAAGCCATTCTAGGGCTTTAACATGACCCTTAGCCAAATCTACCACATGAATATAATCACGAACCCCAGTACCATCTGCAGTATCATAATCATCCCCAAAGACTGATAAATAGTCCCGTTTGCCAATAGCTACTTGGGTAATATATGGCATCAAGTTATTTGGAATTCCTTGCGGATCCTCACCAATTAGGCCAGATTCATGAGCTCCAATCGGATTAAAATACCGTAGCCGAATGGAATGAAATTCTGGTTGGGAAATTTCTAGATCTTGAACCAGTTGTTCATTTACAATTTTAGAGTAGCCATAGGGATTAGTGGCCTGATAGGTAGGCATATCTTCTTTTAATGGAGAGGGGTTATTTAAACCATAAACAGTTGCTGATGAAGAATAAATAAAGTGGTTTACTTTAAATTCCTGCATAACTTCTAAGAGCGAAACCGAACCTTCTATATTATTATGGTAGTATTTTAAGGGTTGTGCCACTGACTCACCTACGGCCTTAAAGGCAGCAAAATGAATGACTGCTTCAATCTGGTGTGTCTTAAAAACACTACGTAAGAATTCTTTATCTAAAATACTCCCTTGATAAAATTCAAAGTCTTTGCCAGAAATTTGGCGAATTCGATCTAAGACTAAAGGTTTTGAATTTGAAAAATCATCTACAATGACCACATCATAATTAGTTGCTAACAGTTCGATTACTGTGTGACTTCCAATATAGCCAGCCCCACCCGTTACTAAAATAGACATTAAACCACTCCTTAAACTAATTTTATCGGTCTGCTCAATTCGTAATTTAGATTATACCATACAAAACCCCTAATTATTACTGAGGAAATGCTAAGTTTTTGTGACTTTTTGTAAGCTATTCTCTCATAAAATAAGACAAGATTAGGCTATCCCTCCCATTTTCTGATATAATTGTTACTGATTACAAACAAAAGACAAAGGAGATTGTATAATGCATAAAGCACTTATCATTTATTCTTCCCTCACTGGTAATACAGCCCAAATAGCCGATATCTTGGCTGATGAATTAGAAGACCGTCAAATTGATGTCATCATCTTGGATGCCATGGAAGCAGATCCTGTGGATTTACTTGAATATGATATCATTTGTATTGGTTCTTACACTTTTGGAAATGATGCCGAAATCCCTGATGAAATGCTAGATTATTATGAAGAAATAGCAACCATGGATTTAAGTGGCAAACCATTTGGTGTCTTTGGTTCTGGCGATGATTATTATCCTAAATTTGCCACAGTAGTTGATGATTTTGAAGCACAATTAATTAAATCAGGTGCCATCAAGGTTGCACCTGGGGTAAAAACCAATATCGCACCTGACACTGAAGAAGAACTTGAAGCTATTCAAACTCTAGCACAAGCTTTAGCTGATTATTTTAAATAGAAAGTGTGTGTCTAATGACTTTACAAAACTTTGATCAATTACTCAAAAAATATGCTGATTTATTAATTTACAAAGGAATTAATGTGACTGAAGGTGACTATGTTAATATCCAGACCGATGTTAACTCAATTGAGCTTACCCGCTTACTTGTAGCGGCTGCTTATGAAGCGGGCGCTACGGATGTCCATATTCAATGGTCCGATGATCAAATTGCTCGTTTAAATTTTCAAAACCAAACCATTGACCAGCTTAAAGAAGTCCCTGATTATGTCGTTGCAGAGTCTGATTACTATATTGAAAAACGAGCTAAACGCTTAGCTATTCGGTCAACCGACCCTAATAATTTCAAAGGCATCGATGCTGATAAAATCGCGGCAGCCAACAAAGCTAAGTCCATAGCCATGCACAATATGCGCCTAGCGACCCAAGCTAATGTCGTATCTTGGACCGTAGCAGCGGCAGCCGGACAAGCCTGGGCCCAACTAGTTTTTCCGGATAAATCACCAGAAGATGCTTTAGATGCCTTATGGGATCAAATATTTAAGTCAACTCGGGTTTATGAAGAAGATCCAATCAAGGCTTGGGATGACCATGAAGCCAAGCTCCAAGAAAAAGCAAAATACTTAAATGACCAACAATTTGACCAACTCCATTATACTGGTCCAGGTACAGACTTCACGGTCGGTATGCCCAAAAATCATGTTTGGGAATCTGCCGGCAGTCATAATGAAGCCGGCCAAATCTTTATTGCTAACATGCCAACCGAAGAAGTCTTTACGGCACCAGATTCATTCCGAGCCCAAGGTTATGTTTCTGCCTCTAAACCACTTTCCTATGGGGGGGTTGTCATTGATGGCATGAAATTTTATTTTGAAGATGGTAAAGTTACTAAGGTTGAAGCCAGTCAAGGCCAAGCAACTTTAGAAAAATTAGTAGAAGAAAATGATGGGGCCCGTTCCCTCGGTGAAGTTGCCCTAGTTCCCCATAAATCTCCTATTTCTCAATCAAATATCATTTTCTTTAATACCTTATTTGATGAAAATGCTTCTAACCATATTGCCCTTGGACAAGCTTATGCTACGTCTATCCAAGATGGCACTAAAATGTCCCAAGACCAATTAAAGGCAGCCGGTCTAAACCGGTCGACCGTCCATGTAGACTTCATGATTGGAAATGGTCAAATGGATATTGACGGCATTAAGGCCGATGGCTCAGTTCACCCAATATTTAGAAATGGTGAGTGGGCGTTTTAATCTAACTAAAGGAGGAATTTGCAGTGGTTCAACCAAACAATGATAATAAAACGACTGCTCTACCCCAACAAATCGAACAAGAAATTCGCCGACAAATGGAAGAAATGGATAAACGACTCGATCGGTCTGGCTGGTTGTATCTTGTCCTAGCCCTCGTTGCCCTATTTATATTCTTATACTTTTTTATGGAACTCAATCCTAGCTCCGATGAAGCCTATGATAGTTCTTATCAGGCCCTAGTGGAACAAGTCGATCAACTCGACAATCAAGTGGAAAGTCTTCAAAATCAAGTGGACCAACTCTTAGAAAAACAAGCTGAGGAGTAATTTTAATGCGGATTTTACATATAAACTCTTATTTTTCTACTTCTGGCTTATTCAAGCAACTCTATCAACGCCAAGAAGCCGTCGGATTAGACCTAAATGTGTATGTGCCAATCGCTCATGAATATGACATTGAAAAATTAGCAGCCAGTGGTTCCTACACTGATGTCGTCAAAAATTTCCACCAATGGGAACGGGTCATATTTCCGATGAAACACCACCATATCTTGAAAGATTTAGTGGGGCGGTATAACTTTGAAAACTTTGACTTAGTCCATGCCCACTCCCTCTTTTCTAATGGTTGGCTGGCCTACCAATTAAAACAACGATTTGGCCTCCCTTATATGGTGGCAGTCCGATCTGCTGATATAGCCACCTTCTTTGGAAAAATGCCCTGGATGCGGGCTACGGGGATTAGGATTTTACAAAATGCCGAAAAAATTATTTTCATCTCGCAAAATAATTACAATGAAGTTTTTGAAAAATATATTCCTAAACATAAACTCGATGATATTCAAGCTAAAAGCCAAGTCTTAGCCAATGGAATTGATGACTTCTGGCACCAGAATGCCCCTAGTCAAGCAAAAGAAGCACCCCACCACCCGCTTCGAATGGTCTCAACCGGTAAAATAATGAAACGAAAACGCTATGAAAATTTGGTAGCTCGCCTGGATAGTTTCCAAAAAAACCACCAGGAAAAACTGGAACTACATTTAGTTGGACCAGAATGGGAAAAAGGCCTCTTAGATAAACTAACAGCCTATCCTTTTGTCCATTATCACCCAGCTATGTCAAAAGAAGAATTAGCTAACTTTTATGCCGATATGGATGTCTTTATCTTGCTATCTTATCCAGAAACCTTTGGCTTAGTCTATGCTGAAGCCATGAGTCAAGGATTACCTATCATCTACACTAAGGGACAAGGCTTTGATTCCTTCTTTTCCAATCATTTAGTTGGCGAATCAGTTGACCCTCATGATCAAGACCAATTAGATCAGGCTATTGGCTACATTCAAGACCATTATACGACCATGTCTGCTGCCGCCTTAGCTAATATCCATTATTTTGATTGGAATAAAATCAACCAAGAATATTTATCAATTTATCGAATGATGCTCGATAAGCAATAGTTAAAAGTTAAATAAAAAACATTATCCCCCAAGCTTATATAAGCTGTTGGGAGATAATGTTTTTTAATTTATTCTAGAGGTTAACGGGGTCTAATTTATCTTGTGAGGTTAGGAGAACAGGTCCTTCCTTAGTGATAGCTAAAGAATGTTCATATTGGGCACAATAACCCCCATCGCGAGTATAAGCGGTCCAGCCATTCGGATCCATTTTCATTTTCCAAGTCCCCATCGTAATCATAGGTTCAATCGTAATAACCATACCCTCTTTAAGCCGTAAACCTTTTCCAGGTACCCCAAAATGTGGAACAGCGGGAGCTTCATGTATGGTTGGCCCAATGCCATGACCGATAAAGTCACGCACGACCCCATAACCATATGACTCAGCATAAGTTTGGATGGCATGGCCAATGTCACCAATTCGATTACCGACTTGGGCTTTTTCAATCCCCTTATACATAGCTTCTTTAGTTACATCCATTAAAGCTTGATGTTGAGGTGAGATTTGACCCACAGCATAAGTCCAACAAGAATCTGAAATAGCACCGTCTAGGTCAACACAAAAGTCAACTTTGACAATATCCCCTTCTTTTAAGACCCGATTACTTGGAAAACCATGACAAATCTCTTCATTAACAGAAGTACACGTCGCAAATTCATAGCCTTCGAAGCCAATTTGAGCGGCTACAGCACCATGTTTTTCAATCCGTTTCTGGACAAATTGGTCAATTTCATGGGTCGTCACACCTGGCTTTACAAAATCTCTCAGAGCCACATGGATACCTGCCAATAATTTGCCTGATTCATGCATTTGTTGAATTTCACGTGTTGATTTTAAGGTTAACATATTACCATCCTTTATTTTATTGCCAGCAGAAGCGAATCTGACAGGCTTCTTCATTTTTTGTCATATTTTTTATCTTAAATAGATATTGAGGAGAGTCATCAATACTTGTTTTTTTTAAGTCAATCATCACTCGGTGACCGGGTAAAATTTCTTTGCTATATTTCACATCAATGCGGCTTAATTGTCTATTTTCCTCGATGGGTAAATATTTAAGACACCAACGGAGATAAACCAAATTATTGACATGGGCATTTTCATCAATATCATCCGTTTGGATATTTACTTCATAATCCCCTAAGTATTGGTCAAATTCATCTGCTTTAAACCGATAAAATTGACTGCTGATAGTTTGATCAACTAAGTCATTATCAGTTAAAAAATCTCTTCTTAGTGGCACCATCTTCCGTTCCTGAAAGTCCAGCGCAACAAATTGCGAATCAATCGTCATAATTTGACGCCCCGCCTGACTTAATTCAAAATATCGATCAACCATAAAGCGATTAACCTTTGTTAAACGAGTAGATATTGAAAGTGGCTGCTCTTTTTGTAAAAGAGCTTGACCAAAGGAAATCCGATATTGGGTGACCACCCAAACTTGTCCAGGTTGAATAATATAGGCTTGATCTGGGAAGGCTTGACGTAAGGCATGGTCATGGTAACCCGAAACTTGTAAGGTCGACTCCATTAAATGAGAAAAATCAACGACACGGCGATTTTTAATTTCTTTAAAAAATGAATCATTTACAACAATATTCTCAGTATATACTTTTAAGGATTTTGTCATTGAAATCCCCCCTTTACGACAAAGCCAATTATAGCACTAATATTAAAATAATAAAAGCACCTGAACTGGGTGGACTCTTAGACAATATATGGTGGCACACAAAAAATAAATTTTTCTTAAGCTGTTATGTCTTGTTGATTAGGAAGGGACAAAAAAGAGGGACTGAGCTAAATGCTCAGTCCCCCCATTTCTTATATTCAATTATGCTCTACGTTTCAACACAAATGAAACAATAAGGATTAAAATAATTGCTCCGATTAATGATGGAATGATAAAGAATCCACCCATTTCAGGTCCAAAACCAGATAATAAATTATTACCAATCCATGAACCTAGGAAACCGGCAACGATATTACCGATAACACCACCAGGGATATCTCTACCTAAAATTACGCCAGCTAACCAGCCGATGACACCACCGACGATTAATGACCATAACCAACCCATATATATCAACTCCTTTTTCTTAGGGTAATTAAATTATATAACTATTTTACAAAAATTACCAAATATATGCTCACAGCAATATTTTTTTAACTAAACCTCTTACAATTTTTTGAAATTTTACCGCATAGTGACGAATTCTTCTGCACCCGTTGGATGAATGGCAACTACTGAATCAAAATCAGCCTTAGTCGCTTTCATTTTCATAGCCACACCGAAGCCTTGGATCATTTCGTCAACCCCTTCGCCAATGGCATGAAGTCCCACGACTGTTTCATCAGGACCTTGACAAACTAATTTAAAATGACAAGCTTCACGGTCCAAACCGCCTGAAGCGTACATGGAAAAGAAGCGGTTGGTATAAACCTTTATATTTTCTGTTCCAAATTCTTTCTTAGCTTGGTCTTCGGTTAAACCAATCATTCCAATCGTTGGATGAGAGAAAACTACCGTTGGGATATTAGTATAGTCCATCGCTCCACTAGGTCCATCATTGAAGAGATATTCAGCTAGGCTCCGGCCTGCTTTAATCGCAACCGGGGTTAATTGAGGCCGGTGGATGACATCACCCAAGGCAAAGACATTCTCTTCTCCTGTTTGATGATTTTCGTCTACTTCAATGAAACCTTTATCATCCAGTTTAATGCTAGTTTGTTCAAGTCCTAAATTTTCTGTATTAGGTCTACGACCAATGGCTTGAATCACCCTATCCACTGTCAGGATTAATTTACCATCTTGATAACACTCAATTTGGCCAGATTCAGTTTGTTTGTAGGCATCAAAATTAGTATAAGGATGGAGCTCAGGCCCGTTTTTGGCCATCATTTCTACCAACTCATCCGTAACCATCTTATCAAAGGTTCTCAATGGACGGTCATGCCGAACTACTAAATGTGTTTCAACACCTAGACCATGCAAGGCTTGAGAGAGTTCCACCGCAATGTAGCCGGCCCCAACCACAGCAACAGATTGAGGTAGGTCAGTCCATTTGAAGAAATCATCAGAATTATCCAATAATTCATGACCCGGCACTTCCAATTCACTTGGGCGACTACCCGTGGCTAAAACAATATACTTAGCCTGATAAGTCTTTTCACCGACTTGAACTTGGCCTTGACCTAAGAGTTGGGCGTAACCCTCAATATAGTAGACCCCATTTTTTTCAAAATTACGGCCATAGGAAGCTCTTGACCGACCAACATAACCATCCCTTGATTCTAGAAATTTATGATAATCAAAGCTTACCTTATCGGTATCAAAACCATAGCCCGGTCCAAAGCGGTGAATAGCTTCCGCAACCCGAGAAGCATACCAGGTTAATTTCTTCGGCACACACCCGCGGTTCACACAAGTCCCAGCTAAAACCCCCGCTTCAATGACCGCTACTTTCGCCCCGCGTTCAGCTGCTCGATTTGCAGTTGCAGAGCCTCCAGACCCAGAACCAATAATAATTAAATCAAATTCTTCCATTCAAGCCACACTCCTTTTTCTAAATACAATTATAAAGGATAGGCGTAATTTTAGCTAAAAGATTGCCTAAAGCCTAAACTAACAAACAATAAAAAGATTCCTGTATGACGCATTGACCATAAAAAAAGCCAGGCTTTCAGTCCTTCACTAAAAGCTCAGCTATCTTCATCTATCTTATTTAGAAAAATTAGAATAGGCCGACAATATTACCTTCCGCATCAACATCAATCCGTTCAGCTGCAGGTTCCTTAGGTAAACCTGGCATGGTCATGATTGAACCGGTTAAGGCCACAATGAAGCCAGCACCGGCGGACACTTTAAGTTCTCGGACGGTGATATCAAAATCTTCGGGTGCTCCTAATTTATTCGGATCATCTGAGAATGAATATTGAGTCTTGGCCATACAAATTGGTAATTGACCAAAGCCTAGGTCAGCTAATTTCTTCATTTGACGACGGGCTGGACCCGTTAATTTAACCCCACGACCGCCATAAACATTTTGCACAATTTTGTTTAATTTTTCTTCAATTGAATCATCGGCTTGATAAGCAAAGTGGAAATTATTTGGTGCCTCAGTTAATTCAACCACCTTTTCTGCTAAGGTTTTGCCCCCTTGACCACCGTGGGCCCATACATCAGACAAGACCACTTCAACCTTCCCTTGCCGGCAAGCTTGATCAATCGCATCCAATTCCGCTTGGCTATCGGTTGGGAATTTATTGATAGCAACCACGACCGGTAAGCCATAGGTGTCTTGCATATTATGGATATGACGTTCTAAGTTAGGAATACCAGCCTTAACTGCTTCAACATTTTCACCCTCTAATTCTTTCTTAGAAACTCCCCCATGCATTTTTAGAGCCCGCACGGTAGCAACTAAGACTACAGCTGCTGGTTTTAAATTTGCTTGACGACATTTAATGTCTAAGAATTTTTCGGCACCAAGATCACCACCGAAACCAGCTTCAGTTACAACATAATCAGCATATTTCATGGCTAGCTTAGTCGCGATCACAGAGTTACAACCATGAGCAATATTAGCAAACGGGCCACCATGAACTAAAGCTGGTGTATGTTCTAAGGTTTGAACCAAGTTAGGATGGATTGCATCCTTGAGTAAGACGGTCATGGCACCATGGGCCTTCAAGTCTTTAGCCGTCACCGGTTGTCCTTGGTAATTGTAACCAATAATGATCCGACCCAAGCGTTCTTTCAAGTCAACAATATCAGTTGCTAAACAAAGGACCGCCATAATTTCAGAAGCCACGGTAATATCAAAGCCATCTTCTCGTGGCACACCATTGGCTTTCCCTTGTAAACCATCCACAACATAACGTAACTGACGGTCGTTCATATCAACCACCCGTTTCCAAGTAATATTACGCGGATCAATGCCTAAAGCATTACCATGATGCATATGGTTGTCCAACATAGCTGCTAATAAGTTATTAGCAGCAGAGATGGCATGGAAGTCGCCCGTAAAATGCAAGTTTATGTCTTCCATCGGTACCACTTGGGCATAACCACCCCCGGCAGCGCCCCCCTTAACCCCAAAAACAGGCCCTAAAGAAGGTTCCCGTAAAGCAATGACCGTCTTCTTGCCAATTAATGACAATCCATCCGCCAAGCCCACAGAAGTTGTGGTCTTTCCTTCACCAGCTGGGGTAGGATTAATCGCTGTTACTAAGATTAATTTTCCATCTGGCGTATTAGCCAAACGTTCCATTGAAGTCATGTCAATTTTTGCTTTGTATTTTCCATAAGGAATTAAATCTTCATCGCGTACATCTAATTCTTGGGCAATTTCAGTAATGGGTTTCATTTGATTGGCTTGAGCAATCTCAATATCAGTTAAAAAAGTCATAATCATAACCCCTTTTCATAATCTAAATTAATTAACCATAAAATCACAAATAAAATAAAGGCCCCTCTTTCTATGAAGGTAACCGTTGTCATCATCTTATCATAATTTCACAACCAAAAGAATAAAAACGATTTTTTATCATAAAGATGATGATAATAATTCCTTTTCTGTCCCTCACAGGGATGGCTGAGACTATATTTATTATTCAAATCTAAACCAAGACCAAAGTGTTACAGTTAAATATCTCCTTCTCCATCCTGAATTACGACCTGAACCACAAGCTGATGGTTGGGGTTACTATCCAGAAGAATTCCGCGATATGGAAAGTGAATACCAAGCCCTAGCTAAGAAACATAATATTCCACTCAAAGAATTGGAAGACCACTTGGCTCAAATCGTCTTAGACTATGACCTTTGGGAATCACAGATGTACTTTAATGAGGATGGTAGTTTTGACGTCCGAGACGATGAAGGAAAAATTTACCACTTCTCATATCTCACAGGTGAACGATTAGACCAAGAAGAAACCAATTCAGAAGAAGGAGAAGAAAAAGAAGAAAATAACCTGGATCTAGAAAAATGGGTCCAAGCCTATGGTATGGATCCAGAAGACCTCAATAATCGTTTGATTAAGATTGCTATTAAGTTTAATGTTCCTTTAGCCAAAATAGAACTTGAAGCTCAAAAAGTAGTCAGACTAAACAGTGATAGCAAGACTCTCCTGGTTTCCATCGAAAGTCTAGAAATCATTGAAACAGAAAAATCAGAAAAAGAGTCTGAAATGACAGGTAATCCGACAATTCATTCTGACTCTGACCTAGCTGATGCTGGTGATCAAGGTGATGAAACATTAGCTAAAGAAGATGAGGAGGAGGAGGAAGACCAAGAATTAAGTCAAGAATCAGATAATCAAAGTGAGCGTGAAACTGACGACTCTAATCAAGATTCTAACTTAGGTTCCTCTCTAGCTTCTGATAGTGATGTTCCTATCAGTGAATAGGCTTCCTCCAGCCTCTTTTAACAAAAAATTCCCACTTAAGCGGATTAAGATATAGCTTAAGTGGGAATTTTTTTATTTAAGACTCTATAAGTAAAAACGTTTATTTTTATTAGTTGGATTAAAGAAAGTAAAACCTTGACCGATAACTTGTTGAACATCCGAAATGGTGACAAAAGCATGAGGGTCAACGCGGGAAATTAAGCGTTGAATCCGTACAAGTTGGTTACGATTCACAATCACATATAGTACATCCTTGTCTTTATGCGAATAATATCCATACGCTTTTAGCACCGTAATCCCACGATCGATCTTTTCAATAATTTCTTTGGCAATGGCATCTTTCTGGTCTGAAATAATTAACATGGACTTACGGCGGCTTAAGCCTTCAGCCATAAAATCCAGAACATTGGTAGTGATATATTTCATGATTAAGGTAATAACCGTATTCTCTGCCCCAATAACAAAAGAAGACCCAAGAATGATTAAGGAATTACACAAGAAAACACCAGCTGAAAACTGAAGGCCAAAAGAATTCTTCAACATAATCGCAATAATATCGGTTCCAGCTGTCGTTCCGTGACCTCGAACAATAATCCCCATACCCGCTCCCATTAAGACCCCAGCAGCAATCGCTGAAATCAAGGCATTATCCGAAATAAAGACTGGCAAATGAACCCAGTTCATCATGGCTGACATGGCAAAGAGACAATATATAGTAAAAATTAAGGTTCGTTTTTCTAGGTACTTCCACCCAATCGCAATTAAAATGGCATTTACAATAAAGTTGGTGGTCCCAGTCGCTATGTTAGTTATATAATAAACCACAATGGCGATCCCGGCTACGCCCCCATTCCCAAAATGATTGGGAATGACAAAAGAGTTCACTGCGATAGCATACAATAAGGACCCCAAAGTAACCATAAAAATGGAATAAGCAAGGTGTTGGGGGGACATCTTAATGTAGCTGAAAATTTTATTCATCGTTTACATAAGTCCTTTCACAAAATAACTTACTTTCCCCTATCATACTTAAAAGCCAGACACTTGTAAACGGTATTTTTCTTGTCTAAGTTAATTCTAATCTGGATTTTTTAAATCGACTAATAGTATTCCTGAAAAGACCAAAATAATGCCAAACACCATTCGGAGGGTCAATAGCTCCTTAAAAAAAATTGTCGCTAGGATGAGAGCCACAATGGGATCCAGATAAGAGAACAAGGCCACCCAATGACTAGGGAGCTTGCCAATACTAGAAAAATATAAAACATAGGCAAAACCAGTGTGGATTAGACCTAGGATGAGGTCGCTGCCAAGCTAATAAGAGACCTAGGGCTAAAGCCCCTAAGATACCACGACCAAAAGCAATCACAGCTGACGAATATGGGATATACCGGGTTAAAATCCCGATGGTTCCAAAAATAACCATAGCCGTGATTAATTGACGTAGCCCTGTGCGTCTGGACATTTCTCTCATCCTTTTCTCATTTTTTCGTATTATTGTAAAAAATTTGCTAGCAAAGAACCACTTATTTCACCCCAAAAAGTATAAAAAACCTAGTTAAGGGATTGTCATTGATTTAGGACAATTTCCTTAACTAGGTTGTTATTATTTTTCAGTTGGTTACTTTAATCCATTTGGGCGTAATCAGCGGCTTCAATTTCAATATTAGAATTGAAATAAGTGGTCAAGGCTTCGATCATATATAAAGTATCCTTAGAACCCGCTGTCTCATAAGTTGAATGCATGGCTAATTGAGGCAAACCAATATCCAAGGCATGAACAGATACTTGAGTATTGGACAAGTTACCTAAAGTTGAACCACCTGGTGTATCAGACCGGTTGGCAAAATTTTGCACAGGCACTTGAGCTTTCTTACAAATTCGTTTGAAGACGGCTTGGGAGAAGGCATCGGTGGTATATTTTTGATTGGCTGCTTCTTTGATAACAATCCCTTGATTCATAAAGGTCCGGTTTTGGTCATCTGTTTTTTCAATGTGGTTAGGATGGGCTGCATGGGCATTATCAGCTGAAATCAAGAAGGACTTTGCTACCGCTTGGTGGTATTGGTCTAAGTCAAAGCCTAAAGCAGCATTAATCCGTTTCAAGGTGTCGGCTAGGAAGGTCGACATGGCTCCTTGCTTGGTATTAGAACCCACTTCTTCATTATCAAAGTTACAGTATACATTAACTGCTTTAGGATTATCTCCAGCTAAGAAGCCCATCAAGGTTGAATAAGAACATTGGAGGTTATCTAACTTAGGTGAAGACACAAATTCATCTTTATACCCCCAGATAGACGGTGCTTGGCGGTTAACCAAGAAGAGATCACGAGCCAAGATTTGGTCAGGATCGACACCTAATTCTTCAGCAATCATCTTATCAAAGTCACCCTTTTTCAACTCACCCGCTGAAAATAAAGGTAAAAGATCAACTTGACGATTGTAATCATAACCAGAATTAATTTTGCGGTTAAAGTGGATGGCCACATTTGGAATAATCAAAAGGTCCTTGTCGATATACAATAATTTAGACACAGCCTTGTTGCCTTCTTCAACAAGAACCCGACCCGCAATGGATAAAGGCCGGTCAAACCAAGTTGAATCAATCATGCCGCCATAAGCTTCTACATTTAAACGTAAATACTCGGCAGGGCCTTCTAATTCAGGCACGGATTTAATTTTAAAGGTTGGAGAATCACCGTGAGCGGCAGACATTTGAAAGTGGTAGTCAGATAAGTCGGATCCGATTTGGAAAGCAATAATAGAAGAATCATTTCGCTTGGTATAGTAATGGCCGTCCTTTTCTAGCTGCCAAGTACTTGATTCTGATAAATAAGTATAACCAGCTTCTTCTAAACGCTTAGCAATCGATTGGTTGGAATGGAACATAGAGGGAGACTCTTGGATAAATTGGACGAGGTCCTTTGAAACTTCTATATGATTCATAGTAAAACTCCTTTATTGATTTAATTGCTGTAAAAGTGACGGTAATTGATTTAAATGCTGGATTTGATGATCGACTTGACGAGGATTTTGGTCTACTATTCCTTGAGGATGATACCAGACCGTTGTAATACCGGCATTGCGTCCTCCTTGCATATCCGACGATAAACTATCGCCAATGATTAAGGTTTGATCTAGACTAAATTCCTTATCTTGAGCCTGAATCTGGTCAAAAACGTAATCAAAATAAGCTCGGTCTGGCTTAAAAGATCCTACTTCTTGGGACAAAAAAATGTCTTGGAAATACTGTGTCAAACCTGCTGCGGTTAATCGCTTAGTCTGAATATAAGTAATTCCATTAGAAGTAATATAGAGGGGGTAATCCTTTTGAAGTTGGTTTAAGAGTTCTAGGGTCCCATCCATATAGTAGACCTCTTGGGCCAAGTGGTCAGCATACACCCAGCGGGCCTTTCTCGGGTCTAAGTCAGGTCTATCAATGGCTTTAAAGAAGTCCGAAAACCGACGGTCTTGCAGACTTTCTAAGTCAATCTTGCCCTGTTCAAAGAGTGCCCACATGGCTTGATTAGCAGTTAGATAGGCCTGCTCATTGGTCGGACTGGCTTCAATCTGATAATCATTAAAAGTTGCCATCAAGGCCTGGTGCTCTGAAGTATGGAAGTCCAAGAGGGTATTATCTAAATCAAAAAGTAAATACTTATAATTCAAAGCTAGCATCCTTTCCAAAATCAGCCTAACCATGGGTTACAAAGTTTACTATACCATAAAATAATAAACAGAATTAGCTAATTAATTCTTTTTTTACTCTGGATGTGGCGTTTCCTGCAATGCTTGCAGCTGAGCTAAGCTTTCATACCTCTCTTTCATCACTGGCATAATGCAGTCGAAATTCATCCTATAAAAACGGTGTACTCCTTGTTTTCTAAACCGGAGCACCTCAGCCTGCGTCATCAATTTAAAATGATGAAAAATTGGAGGCCGAGACAGTTCAGATTTCTCAGTAATACTGTTAACGTTCAGCTCCTTATTTTCCAAAATCATCAAAAGAATGGCCTGACGCTGCTCATCACGTAAAACATCAAGCAAGGGAGTAGCTTCTTGCAAAAGTTTCGCTAAATTATTCATCTTGGCTCCTGTACTTATTTGAAAATGCTGTCATCGTAATATTAGTCCCTTAGCAATTGAAACAAGGTCATACATAGCGAGGCATTCATTTTCTAGTCGCTAGCAAGAGAGGTCCCTGTTCAATCTCTCCATTATACTATTTTTTATGAATTATCTCTAATCAATCCTCTATCCTTCTTTACTTAAGTTACAGTGTAACATCAAGAATTTTAGCGACTATGGCCAATCTTATCATAAGTTCGTGGTATTATTTAGCACGTCGTGGCCGTCGTGCTGCTGGTCCGTGCATAGACAAGGCATAAGAAATCGCTGACCAAGCATTGATATGAATTTTAACCGGTTTATTTTGTCCCAATCTGACCATCTGTTGCTCATAGTAGCTCAATCCAATGAAACTTCCCAATTCCTTGTCTAATTTCTTAAGGCCTGTCGTTAATCGAGGTAAGGTCATTGTCTTTAACTAAGTTCGGGTTAAGGACAAAGGGTCTAGCCATGCCAATCATGGCTGTACTGCCTTCCTCAATTGCTTGTTCCATGCTAGCTTGACTTCGAAAACCACCTGTCACCACAATAGGTCAGTCAATCTGGGCTTGAACTCGACTAGCAAAATCAATAAAGAAGGGTTTCACATTCTCATCCGCTAAAAAGACGGACTTCTCATAGTTCCCACCAAATTGCCCTAGCTTAGCATAAATGGGATACCTTACCCCTGACCACCAAACGATTTTTAACCTATATAATTGAAAACGTAGAAAAATAAAAAATCAAGCCACAATATCTACAGGTATATGCTCTTAACAGTTAAATTAATGGATCTAGCCGTAATGAGATAGACAGTTTTGATAAGGTGTCCTGATTTTTAATTATTTTTACATCAAAATTTACTTAATTCATCAATAAATCGGTTTGCTCAATTGTTTTTACAATTTTTGCAGGAACACCTGCTGCAAGACTGTTTTTAGGAATATCTTGAGTTACCACAGACCCTGCCGCAATCACAGAGCCAGACCCAATGGTCACGCCGGGCATGACCGAAACATTAGCACCAAACCAGACATTGTCACCGACTGTAATCGGACGGGCTTGTTCCAAACCTTGGTTACGCCGAGCAGCATTTAAGGGATGACTCGCTGTATAGAAACCCGTAAAGGGACCCACAAAGACAAGGTTACCAAGTCGAATCGGCGCCCCATCCATAAAATAACAAGAACTATTAACGAAACAATCATGGCCAAAGGAAATATTATAACCATAATCACAAATAAAGGGGCTGACAATGTCTAAACTGGGATAGTCTTGGCCTAATAATTCTGTCAGTACCGCTTTACGAGCTTCTACTTGACTGGGTTTCAATTGATTTAAGTCAAAACACAGATCTTGGGCTTTGCGCCGTGCCGCAATTAATTCTTGGTCGTAATTGGCGTCATACCAATCGCCAGCCAGCATTTTCTCTTTTTCACTCGGCATTCAATCACTCCTTTTTACCAGTATAGCATAGCTAATGGTCTACCTTAATCCACTTGTAACATTCTTATATCAAATTCAATATTTTCCCTGGCAACCAGGGCGAAATTCACCAACGCCTAGAAAATGGTAAAAGCGATATCGCTTTTACCTCTAAGTACGGCTCAGACGATTTTGAATATAATCCTATTCTTAAAGACGAGTTGGTTGCGGTTCTCCCCTTGGACCATCCTCTGGCCAAAGATATTTCTGTACCGATTGCAAAGATTCAGGACTACACCTATATCTGCTCTGGAGAAAAAATCGATTTTGAAATCGGTGATATTCTCAAAGGTCACCATATTAAACCGATACAGACCTTGAAATATTTGATGAGATGTTCGCCCTTCACCTGATTGAAGCTGGTTTTGGAATAACCATCTGTTCCAAATTTTTCCTTGAC
Organism: Eremococcus coleocola ACS-139-V-Col8; assembly: GCF_000183205.1. Classification (NCBI taxonomy): domain Bacteria; kingdom Bacillati; phylum Bacillota; class Bacilli; order Lactobacillales; family Aerococcaceae; genus Eremococcus; species Eremococcus coleocola. The sequence goes on from NZ_AENN01000015.1 coordinate 315,089, forward strand.
TCCATCCCCAACCCTGCTCGGATCGCAATTCGACCATTTAGTGAACATTTTTACCGGTCGATCATGATCGCCCAAAATAAAGACCGCTACAATTCAGCAGTCTCAGAGCTATTCCGGCAATTCTGCTTCGAATGGTAGCATAAAAATGTTGAGAATTTAAATTAAAATTGACAAAAAAACCTCCAGCCAATCGCAGACCTGCGATTAAAACTGGAGGGATTATTAAATTCCACCTAAAAAACTATTTACTTATTCTTGGCCTTCGGGAGCTAGGGCTTCTTGAACCACTTCGATGGTTCCATCATTGTGGACATGATAAACACCGGCAGACCTTTGATCATCATCGAAAATAATTGAAATAATCCAAGAACCATCAGTTTCATCTTGACTAGCCACATCTAAAGATACACCTGTTAGACCTGTTTGATTAAGGACCGCAGTTAAGGCTTGATCTTGGCTAAACGCCTGACTTTGGCCACTTTCTTGACTTTCGTCTTCGCTAGACTCACTGCTTTGACTATCATCACTGGCCGCTGAATCTGACTCAGGCAATTCGGGTACAGGTAACAATTCAAAGTGATTTTCTAAAGCAACCCCATTAATCATTTTGCCAGAGCTAATGCTTTCAAGTGCGCCTGCACTTAAGCCATTTAAATTCTGTAAAATAGTGACTTCCTTACTTTCCTTATTCACGCTGAAACGGTTGAAGACATTATCTTCATTTAATTTTTCCACTAAATAAGGATAAGCCATGTAAGTATTGACTTGATCATCAGAATTCAAATCATCAAAATCATAGTCCAAACTTTGCGGCATATAGCCAGAAGTCAAACCAATGAGCATAATATCATTGTAAGATGCTGGATCTTCAATCTTCAAACGATTGACCTCAGCTAACCCAGCCAAGAGTTTATCCTTGAGACTTGCCCCCACTTCTTCACCAGCAGCCATACGAGCTTCCACATAAGTGGTCCGAATTTGATTGAGGGCCGCTTTTTCATCAGCGTTTAAGTCAGGCTTCATGGCTTCAATAATAAAGGTATCATTATATACATTAGAATCTGCAATGCTACCGTCATTGATAGCTGCCATTAGGGCATCGGCTGTCGCTTGGATAACTGGATGATACTTATTGGTATCTGAAAAATCAGGATTACCCTTGGCTAGAATTTCTTCAAGACTTTGGCTAGCTTCCGCTGGCATTTCTTCCAGAATTGATTGCCAGTCCCCAGCCAGGTTCACATCTAATTGTTGAACGGTATCTTTATTCTTGGCTGTTTCAGTTTGAGCATATTCCTTTAAGAGACCAATGATATTTTCTTTATCAGCATCGTCCATTTGTATTTGTTTATCGGCTAATAATTTATCAACTAAGGCATTCACATCAAGATCTTTACCGTCTACCAAGTTAACCGTAATTTCTTGTTTCAGTTGGGTAATGACTTGGTTAATTTCTACATTAGATATTTGGGTATTAGCTTGAACATTTTGAATGACTTGGATTTCTTTTTCAGCGACTTTAACCGAAGCTTGGTCTAACTTGGCTCCAGTGGCTTCCATTAAAGCATAAACTCCAGCTAAAGCCCCTTCCCCGGTAACGGGCTGAACGGTCGCAATCCGGACTAAGACATCCTTGGCCCCCGCCGTAATAGCAGCATTCTGATAGGTATCACGACTAACCTTTTGGATATTTTCAGGGGTTACGATTTCAACTCTGACACCAGATCCAGGAGCTTGGGGCATAATATAAGCTGATGAAAAAACCTGGGTAGCTTCATTAGAACCGTCTTGCAAATATTTATTGATGGTCGGTCCGTCCACATAAAGGATATTATCAGCGGGTGCAGCACTTGCCCCTAGAATTCCTTTGGTTTGTTCTTGAGCGGTTGGATCGAGCGAAGCTCCTAAAGAAACAATGGGTTGTCCCGCTTGTTGATTAGAGATGGCATCCACGGGAACAAATTGTCCAAATAACAAAGACGCAGCAATAACAAGACTAAATTTTTTTGCTTGCATAGGAATTCCCCTTTTCTATCAATTAATTTCCAAACAATGATGACACAAATTCTACAATAGCATTCCAAATATTTTGTAACATTTGCATAAAACCAGACTTAGTTTCTTCGTCTAGACCATTCCAAGCAGTCTTCGCCTTATCTAATAATTGACCGCCTTGTTCTTGCAAGGTTTGACCAAATTGGGCCAGTTGATCTTTTTGAGCTTGGCTTAATTCTAGGTTGGAGAAATTAGTCATATAATTCTGGATGTCTTGAATATTATTATTGGATAAGATATCACCTAAATTATAATTGTTTATCACGTTATTCACAATATTTTGCACTGCTTCCTGGGTAATCGTTCCTCCATTGGCATCTTTTTCGGTTTGGACATTTTGCTTAATTTCAGCAATGGCTGCATTCAAGAGTTCATCTGAATAGCCTGACTGATTTTGGTGTTCTTGGTTAATAGAGGACGTAACATTCAATTCATCTTGGGCAACTGCAACAGCCTGGCTATCCAGAGTTTGACCAGAAGCTTGGAAGGCTTTATAAACTCCGGCTAAAGCGCCAGAACCATCCACCTTGACTGCAGAAGCCACTTTAATATTGACATCCACTGCTCCTGCGGTAATGGCCGCATTTTGATATTGGTTAGGGGTAATATCAGTGATGGTATTCGGAGTAACAATCTCAACCGTCACTTGACCATTGTTGGAAGCGGGGGTGATATAAGTCGATGAATACACTTGTTTATAAGGATAGGTGTCATTCAAGAGACCATTTAATTCGGATACCTGGACTGGAATTTCTTCCGTACCCGCTTGGACCCCTAAGGCCTTCCGCGTTTCCACTAATTGTTCTTGGTTAAGTGACCCACCATAGGTGAACATGGGGTCAATGGCAACTTTATCCGCAAAAACAAGAGGCGACATGCTCGCCATGACTAGGAGACTAGATACTACTTTAATTAATTTTTTCATAATTCAATCCTTTCAAAAATCCATTTGGACTATCTTCACTATACCGATTAATTGTGAATAAGCCATGACTATTTAAGGACCAAATTTGAAAAAAATGAAAAGGCAACCAATGGCTGACAGCTTTAGTCAAGCAAAAACTGGGACCACACCGGGTCCCAGTTTTTAATGTAATTTATTAATCTTGCGCACTAGATTTTATTCTGCGTCTGCTGCTGGACGGCTCTTACGGGCTACATCTTCATTTAGTAAGGCAATAAAGTCTTCCAGTGAGACAGAGTTAGAGTCTTGAGCGCCATAGCGACGGATATTGACGGTCCCATCTTCCACTTCTTGGTCCCCAATGACAATTTGGTAAGGGATTTTTGAAGTTTGCGCTTCACGAATCTTGTAGCCTAGTTTTTCATTCCTTAGGTCCATTTCTACCCGAAAACCAGCTTCTTGTAAAGCATGGTAGATTTCTTCCACCCGGTCACCATGATGTTCTGGTGATACTGGTAAAAGAATAGCTTGAACTGGTGCCAACCAAGTTGGGAAGGCCCCCTTGTATTCTTCGATTAAATAAGCCACGAAACGTTCCATGGTTGAAACCACGCCACGGTGGATAACCACTGGACGGTGAGTATTTTGTCCATCTTCACCCACATAGGTTAAGTCGAACCGTTCTGGTAATAAGAAGTCTAATTGGATAGTAGACATAGTTTCTTCTAGACCAATCGCAGTCTTGAATTGAACGTCTAATTTAGGGCCGTAGAAGGCAGCTTCACCTATAGCTTCGAAGTATTCTAAGCCCAATTCATCCATGGCTTCTTTTAACATGGATTCTGCTTTTTCCCACATTGCGTAGTCATCAAAGTATTTTTCTTTGTCTTCAGGGTCACGGTAAGATAAACGGAAACGATAGTCAGTAATATTGAAATCTTCATAAACGTCAGCAATTAAGTTCAAGACGCGTTTGAATTCGTCTTTAATTTGATCAGGACGGACAAAAATATGAGAGTCATTCAAGGTCATTTCACGCACCCGTTGTAAACCAGATAAGGCACCTGATTTTTCATAACGGTGCATCATACCCAATTCCGCAATCCGGATTGGTAATTCACGGTAAGAGTGAATTTCATTTTTGTAAATTAACATATGATGCGGACAGTTCATTGGACGTAGTACTAACATTTCGCCGTCCCCCATATCCATTGGTGGGAACATATCATCTTTATAGTGGGCCCAGTGGCCAGAGGTTTTATACAGGTCAGTCTTAGCCATCACAGGAGTGTAGACGTGTTCATAGCCTAAGGCAATTTCTTTATCCATAATATAACGTTCAATCACTCGGCGGATAGTCGCACCTTTTGGTAACCAGAATGGTAACCCAGAACCAGCTTCTTGGCTAATCATGAATAAGCCTAATTCTTTACCTAATTTACGGTGGTCCCGTTCTTTGGCTTCTTCGCGACGTTTTAATTCAGCATCTAGGTCAGCTTGTTTGAAGAAGGCTGTACCATATACCCGTTGCATCATCTTGTTATCAGAGTTACCACGCCAGTATGCACCCGCTAGTGATAATAATTTGAAGGCTTTAATTTTACCAGTGGATGGCACATGACCGCCTCGGCAAAGGTCGGTGAATTCGCCTTGAGTATAAACAGAAATTTCTTCATTTTCTGGTAAGTCATTGATTAATTCAACTTTATAAGGATCATCCTGGAAGATATCAAGAGCTTCTTCACGGCTGACCACCCGGCCTTCAATTGGGTAATTTTGAGAAACGATTTTTTTCATTTCTTTTTCGATTTTTGGTAGGTCAGCGTCTGTTAAAGCTTCAGGCTTATCAGTATCATAGTAAAAACCATTTTCAATAGCAGGTCCTACCCCAAAATGAATTTCAGGATACAAACGTTTCATGGCTTGGGCCATTAAGTGAGCAGTTGAATGACGTAATAAGTCTAAAGCTTCAGGTGACTTGTCGGTAATAATTTCAATCGCACCATCTTGTTCAATCGGTTGGTGAAAGTCAATAATTTGACCATCAAGTTTACCTGCTAATGCTGCTTTTTTCAAAGAATTGGAAATAGATCCCGCTACGTCTTCTATAGTTACGCCCGCATCAAATTCTTTTTGATTTCCATCAGGAAAAGTAAGTTTAATTTTTGCCATGTTGCATCCTCCTAAATTTAATTACCAATAAAAAAATCCCTTCACCGTCAGCCGACGGCAAGGGACGTTACATACATTCTAACGTGGTTCCACCCAAGTTCACTGTGTGATGGGTCACGCCCACACCAGCCTCAAAGAACTTAACGCGTTCACACGGCCGCCAATACTTGTTTCCGTTCCTGGCAACAATCATGAAGGGGTCTAAATCTAAGCTACCTTGAAGTGTCGCACCGTCCCACTTCTCTCTAGAAAAAATAACCTAAACCGTTGGCTTCAATCTTATTTGCACTAATTATAACACTTAGGTTAGTAAAAACAAGGGGAATGTGAGATTTTGGAGAGAATGGTAGTATATTTTAAAGGCCTCGCTCATAGTAAATCATTCCGCTTTTTTTATAAGTAGCTGATACTTTATTGCAGCATATAGTCCATCTAAGTCAATAGATTATTAGATAACTGAGTAACAATCGAGAAAATCAGAGATTTTCTTTCCTTTCGACTTGATTAACTTTCCGGTTTAACCAGGCAGCCGTTTATGATCAACTCTAAGTAGACAAAGACGATGCCAATCTATTTTATTCACACCGCCAGACAAAATTCAGTGCAAATCCATACTCATTCACACCGTCAATTCACTATTAACCATCATCTAGCCAATCCGCCCCACAAAAAAAGCCCACCTTCCGGTGAGCTCTATATATTAGACAGACTATCAAGACCGTCCCATCTGCCGGCGATTAGCCCCAGACAGGGTGGTTTCTTTGGCTAAATATTTAATTCGTTCCATAATCCGTGCAGCCTTGGTGGCTTCAACGCCACCCTTCACATTGGCCAAATGTTGTTCCAACTCGCGCAAGTTAAAATTAGAGGTAAAGAAAGTTGGTAAGGACTCTTTCATCCGGTATTCCAAGAGAATATTTAGGATTTCATCCCGAACCCAAGGCGTATTCGCTTCGGCACCGATATCATCAATAAAGAGCACATCCACTTGCTTCACCCTGTCCAGTAAGGACTGGACATTCTTGGTATTAATAGCCTCCTTCATATCCTGAACAAAAGTCGGATAGTGAATCATGGTAACAGAATGGTGACTTTCAACCAAACGGTTAGCCAAGGCACCAAAAATATAAGTCTTACCAACTCCAAATGGTCCTGATACATATAGACCCTGAAGGCCAGTTTGACCCGCTTCATAGGCTTCCACAAAATTCAACACTTCTTGCATCAAGGCCTTACGTTCAGGGGTATTCCACTCAATGTCTTTCAAGCTTGCCTGACGGACATCCTTGGACATCATCCGATTATTCAATAACCGGCCCATTTCCGCTTGCTTACGAGCTTGTAGAAAAGCTTCCGTCGGATGGTAGGCCACATCAATATAATGACGCCCTAAAACCAAACTTGGTACAAAGGCCGGTTTATCTTCCGCCGGTGCTGCTTCATAGGTTTTCATTGACGTCATAAATTCATTGAGCTTGGAGATAGATGCTTGTAAATAATCTTGATTGATCCGGTCCTGGTTGGCCTGCAAAAATTTGCGGATTGCTGGGTAAGCCATCAAATCACGCAAATGTTCCTGGTAGCGCGCCCGATTGCTTGCCTGGACGGGTAAATCTTTCATTATATCTTGAATTGATTTCATTCTTGATGGTCCTCCTTATACAACCTATCTAAGCGGGCTTGAATGGTTTCTTCATCCACTTCTTGACCCGTGTGATCCTTCAGGGGCTGACCTTCATTATTGCCGGCATCCTGACCTTGATCCATCCATGAAGGCCGTACTTCCCGGTAACTACCTGTTTTATTGCCCTGATAAACTTGGTAAGGTAGCTTACTTTGGTCTTTCTTAGTTTGGCCAATATAAGCCAAAATATCACTAATATCTTTGAGACCCTTTTGTTGCCATTCATTAGCCACCCGCTGCAAGTCAGACTTATACAAGTTAGGCCGTTTGGAAATAATTAATAAATAATAAATTAAAAAATTCAAACTATCCGTTGGTAAATTAGTTTTTTCTTGTAAGTCCTTGACAAAAAAATGTTCCTGGTCGGTCGCAAAGCCTTTTTTAGCTTCTTTGGATTTGATCAGGAAGTCTTGGACAGACATCACCTGGCATAAGGCCATAATATTAATGTCCTTGTCATTGAGTTTAGGATACTCTTGGTGTAACTTCTGTTTAATTTTCTGTAAACTTTTTTGACTTTGGACCGTAGATCCCTGGGCACCTTTATTCCTAAACTCAGGCCGGCGTTCGACTATCTCCTTCATTCGGTCCAGTTGCACCCGGCCATTCAAATGATTGGTGGCTAAGTTGGTAACCCGCACCAGGTCAATTTCATTCAAGGCATAAAGTTGATGCAAGCCTAAGACTTGTGCTTTAAGGTCACCGGTTAATTCACTGTGGTCAATGCCTTCTGCCATCATATACTTCAAATACTTGGCATAGTCAAAATTAGCTGAAGAAAGAATCGTGTTAGTTTCAGCTTCCTTAGCCGCTAGCTGACTAGAATTTTCTTGGTGGTGCCAAGTTTGAGACAGATTCAGATGATAAACTTGGTCAAATGCTGTCGTAATTTCAGTGAATAATTCATCATTCACCCGGTATTCGACCTGGGCTTGAACTAAATTATCATAGGCTATCTGACCAATTTGTTTGTATAACAAGGCAGAGTACAAAGGATGATTAAAAAAATCATACCAAGATAAAGGCTCATGTAATACATATAAAATCGTTTGTTTTTGGTAAGACCCCTGCGAACTCTTATCCCGATAGGTTTGAATTAAACCAATCCCTTCTAAACGTATCCGGGCTTGGTCAAATTGGTCTAGTCCCATATTTAACTGGGCCAAGAGTTGGGCATGAATAAAGGAATCGGATAAATGGTTTAAGCCCGTTTGAAACTGAAATAAGGTGACATAGAGGGCTTGAGCCTGGGCACCAATAATGGGTAAATAGGCTTGGGTCAAAACTTCCAAGTCTTGAACGGTCAAATTATGATGGCGGTTCACCACAAAGGGTTGGTTGGCTTGCATGATATGACTCATTGAACATCTAACTCCATTTGTTTTGGCCCATTCGGGTCATCTTTTTCATTGGCTGCCAATTTGGCTTCCATTTCTTCTAATTCTTTCAAAAACATTTCCTTAGATTGGAATTCCCGGTAAACAGAAGCGAAACGAATATAGGCCACTTCATCGAGTTCCATTAATAAAGGCATGACTAATTCACCGATGTCTCGACTTTCAATTTCATGGTCAGACCAATCGCGAATTTGTTCTTCCACCTTAGCTGCTAACTCGGCCATTTGCTCATGGGCCACCGGCCGCTTTTCAGCCGCTCGAACAATCCCCCGCAATAATTTTTCCCGGGAAAATTCTTGGCGGGTTCCATCGCGTTTCACTACTAATAAAGGAGCATGCTCAATCCGCTCATAGGTATTAAAACGATAATGACATTCAAGACACTCCCGCCGCCGCCGAATGGACCGCCCATTATCAGCCGGTCTAGAGTCAATTACTTTTGAATTCTGGACATGACACTTAGGACACTGCATGACTTCACTCCTTTACTTAGCTTGCTTATCTTCTATTATATTAATTCTGTCAAGGCTTGGTCAACTTGTTTCAAGGTATTTTCAATGATTCCGCGATTATCTATGACCACATCAGCTTGTTGGGCCTTCTCTTCAATAGGATATTGACTGGCAATCCGATCCTTGGCATGGTCCAGGTCATAATGGTTGCGATCTAACAAACGTTTTAACTGGGTGTCTTCATCCACATAGACTAACCAGACTTGATCCGGTTTGACTTGGTCCAAATAGTTAACCCCTACTTCAAAGTACAAAGGCATATCGACAAAAACCAGCTCAGCTCCGGCTTGCCGGTAGTCATCCAAGCCTGCTTTCGTCGCTTTAAAGACTAGGGGATGGACGATTTGATTCAAACGGTCCCGCCATTTAGAATCTTGAAAAACTAACCGTGCGACTGCATCTCGGTCTAGGTTGCCTTCTGGAGTCAAAACTTGAGGCCCAAAATCAGCCACAATCTGACTCAAACCTTGAGAACCAGGTTCTACCGCCTGACGAGACAGGATATCCGTATCAATGACAGGATAACCCTTTTCTAGTAAATAGTTAGAGACAGTCGACTTTCCTGTCGCAATACCTCCGGTTAAAATAACTTGCTTCATATTACACCTCATATAAGGGCTGACAAATAGGACAATAATGGGTACCGCGTTGCCCCACCACCATCTTCTCAATGGGATGACCACAACGGGGACAAGGCTGATCGGTCTGACCATAGACAGCCAATTGAACTTGAAAAGACCCTGCTTCCCCTAAGGAATTCAAGTAGGTTCGGATGGTTGTTCCTCCAGCCTCAACTGCCCGCGCTAGCACATCAATAATGGCTGCATGCAAACGGCTGGCTTGGTCATAAGACAAATCCTTTGCTGGAGTCAAGGGATGAATCTGGGCCTGAAATAAAGCCTCATCCACATAAATATTGCCCAAACCAGCCACTAATTTCTGGTCTAACAAGGCTGGCTTTATAGCTCGGGAAATCTTGCCTAAGCTGGCATAAAAGCCATCCAATTTAAAACTTTCCGGTGTCGGTTCCGGCCCAATCTTCTTCGCCTTAAAATAATCTGCTAATTCTGTTTGGGGCATGAGTTCAAAGCGGCCAAACTTACGCACATCTTGGTATTGGAGTTGACTGCCGTCGGTAAAGGTCATGATCAAATGCACATGTTTCCCTTTTACTTCAGGAATCTGATCAACCGGATAGTAGAAATACTTGCCTTCCATCCGTAAATGGGAAACCAAAGCTAGACCTTGACTCAAGACAAAGATCAAATACTTGGCCCGCCGGTCCATCCGCTCAATGGTCCGCCCTTGTAGTTCTTGACTCCACTTAAGCAAATCCATCTCTGTCTTCACAATCCGCGGCCAATAAATATCAACTTGGTCGATAGTCAAGCCAGTCACACACTGGGCCAAGCCTCGTCGGTTGGTTTCAACTTCTGGTAATTCGGGCATAAACACCCCTCCTAAATCTTACTCTCTATTATATTGGATTTATGACTATAAAGCGAATATACTAGCCAAAAATCATTCCTAAATTATCAAATCTATTTGACCTGATAACGGGTTCCCTGACCTCGCCCTATCTTTTCAACATAGCCCTGGTCAATCAGCTCTTCTAATAAATTCAAAACCTTATTCTTACCAAAATCATTTTCCTCAATCAGGTCAGAACTGGCATTGGCATCATATTCTAGAGCCCGATAGACCTTCTGTTGATTTTGGCTTAGACCATATATCGACGCAATCACTGGTAAAATAATTTGAATCGAATTCTCAAACCACTTAAATTGGGGCTTCACCTGACTCATTGCTTAGGCAGCTTTAATCCGCTGAATACCTATGTCGAAACTTTCGATTAAGTTTAAAGAACGCAAAAAAACAAACGTAAAGTTTTAACGTTTGTTTTTTGTCGTTTATGTAATTATTTTCCATTACAAGCCAAGAATAATCTCAGGTATTTTCTTTACTTTCTTGGCTACTCAAGCACAAAATCCAAATCTTTCCTCACTTATATATCCACTAAAGAACAAACCTAGATTCTTTCTTTACTTCAGCACCAACTAAAGAAATACTCTCTTCTACCGAGCTCCAACCACTGCCTCAAGCACCAAACCTTACCAGCACCCTCTCCCTTCTCTTCTTTTCTTTCTGATTGAATGTAAAAAGGCTTCAACAATCCATGCCAGTCGCACGGAGAATGGACTGGCGCACATCAAAGACTTGGCAGCTTGCCTGCTTAGTCTTTGAGTAGCCAGCCAAGTCCTTCAATGGGCCCGCCCATTGAAGGACGATTCCGCGACCTGCTTGGGATTGTTCGAAACCTTATATTTACTCAATTTTCTTTAATTTTGTCACTACTACCTTTTGCCAGCAATCACTATATTACTTTAATCAGTACTCACATTTGCCGGCACAAACCCTCTGACGACCTGCCACAGATTTTTGTCTTATTTCAACTCATACCAGTCGTTGGCTTGATTGTATTCCACCTTGAGTGGCACATCCAATTCCACACAGGATTCCATAATATCCGGCACCAAATCTGACAAGACTTCCATCTCCTCAGCCGGCCCTTCCAAAATCACCTCATCATGGACAGACAGCAACAAACGTGACTGCAACCCTTTTTCATCCAAAGCATCCTGAATCCGCACCATGGCAATCTTAATAATATCCGCTGCCGTTCCTTGAATCGGCGAATTCATGGCCGTCCGTTCGGCAAAGGACCGAATATTGAAATTGGAAGCATCGATATCAGGCAAATAACGACGACGCTTGAACAAGGTTTCCACATAACCCTTTTCCTTGGCCTCCGCCACAATATCCTCCATAAACTGGTGGATATCGGGATATTTTTCAAAATAATTCTCAATAAAAGCCTTGGCATGTTTCCGGGGAATATTCAAGTTGTTGGACAAGCCGTAATCAGAAATCCCGTACACAATCCCAAAGTTAACCGCCTTGGCTTGGCGACGTAGGTTGGCATCAATCACTGTGTCAGGATCCAAACCAAAGACCCGGCGAGCCGTAGCCTCATGAATATCTTCACCCGATTTGAAGGCTGCAATCATATGCTGGTCTTGAGCAATATGGGCCAGGACGCGCAATTCAATTTGGGAATAATCGGCCCCAAAGAGTTGCCAGCCTTCATGGGCTGGCACAAAAGCCTGGCGGATGCGCCGACCTTCTTCGATCCGGGCCGGAATATTTTGCAAGTTAGGGTCTGCCGACGATAGTCGACCCGTTTGAGTTAAGGTTTGGACAAAACGGCTGTGGATTTTGCCGTCTTCCTTGATATAAGTCGGTAGACCGGCTAGATAAGTCCCTTGAAGTTTGGAAATTTGCCGGTATTCCAGAATAGCGGGAATAATTGGGTGTTTATCGGCCAATTTCTCCAAGACATCCGCAGCAGTAGAATAACCGGTCTTGGTCTTTTTTATAATTGGTAATTCTAATTTTTCAAAAAGAATCACACCTAATTGTTTGACCGAGTTAATATTGAACTCTTCTCCCGCTAAGTCATAGATTTCTGCTTCCATTTGGGCTAAGCGTTCAAGTAAGGCTTGGTTCTTGTCAGCTAAAATTTGGGCATCGACTTTAACCCCTTGGATTTCCATCCGAGCTAGGACTCGGGCTAGGGGCATTTCAATGGTTTGATAAAGGTCCCACATATGAAGATCTTTTAATTGTTGGGTCAAGGGTTCCACTAAAAGACCCATAGCCTTGACCTTATTGGCTAAATGGTCATTTAATTCAGCCGAGTCAGGGACGGCTTGTTTTGCCCCCTTACCATAAACAGCTTCATCATATTTAACTAGGCTTGGCATGTCATTATTGGTTAACATATCGGCCAATTCTTTGGCTAGGTGGGTATCGATTAGATAATTGGCAATCATAATATCAAAATCAATTCCAGCTAGGTCTAAACCAGCGTTGGCTAAAATAACTTGGTCCCGTTTAGAATCAAAAAGAATTTTTTGATTAGAGGCATCTGCCAACCATGCTTTGAAGGCAGGGCTTTGAATGGCTTGGTCCCAATCAGCTAAGTAAATCTCATGACTGTCAAGGTCTTGCCAAACCAGGCCAATGACTTGGCCCATATGATAATTTTCTTCCAACATTTCGATATAGAGGGCTGCCCGGTCAGGAAGGTGATCAGCCTGAACTTGATCGACTTCAATCACTTGATAAAGCGGTAAATCTGCTGGTACTTCCTCGGCTTCAGCTTCCAAGCCAGTTTGGGCTTGCAATTGCGTTAAGAAGGAATTGAATTGCATTTGCCGGTAGAAATCCATTAACAGATCCGTTTGTTTTCCTTTATAGGCAATATCTTCGAGATTTTTTTCGAGGGGGACATTGGTAATAATCTCAGCCAGGTCCCGGCTCATCAAGGCATTAGCTTTGTCGTTAATTATATTTTCTTTCATCTTGGAAGGCTTCAATTCATCCAAACGGTCATACATTTCAGCCACCGTATTAAATTGATGGAGTAACTTGAGGGCCGTCTTCTCCCCAATCCGGGTAATACCGGGATAATTATCGGAAGAATCTCCCATAAGCCCCTTCATTTCAATGATTTGTAGGGGTTCCAGGTCGAACTTCTCCCGGATAACTTCAGGAGTATAGGCTTCTAATTCAGAGACTCCCTTGCGGGTAATATAGACCGTAACATTATCAGTCGCCAACTGAGTCAAGTCTTTATCGCCAGAAATAACAATCACTTCATCATCGGAATCGGCTTGACGGGATAGAGTTCCAATAATATCATCGGCTTCATAGTCGGCCATATCGTAGTATTGAATACCGTAGCCATCTAAGAGGACCCGGAAATAAGGCAACTGTTCCTTGAATTCGGATGGAGTCTTTTGCCGGTTACCTTTATATTCCTCAAACTGTTTGGTCCGGAAGGTAGGTCCAGGTTGGTCAAAAGCCACTAAAATATGGGTTGGTTGAAACTGGTCTAGAATATTTTCCAGCATGCGGTTGAATGAGAATAAGGCATTGGTGTGGAGGCCGTCCTTATTTTTAAAGCGTTCTAGGTCCAGAATGGAAAAGAAGGCCCGGAAGGCTAAGGATGAGCCATCCAAAAGCACAATTTTCTTATGAGACATGAGTCTCCTCCTTTTTTATTTACAAATTAAATCATTAAAAGTCTTCCCTCTTATTGTAACGTGAAATGGCTGCTTTGTCCTTAATAGTGTTCAAAATAAATAAATTGATAGGGTTGCCATTCTTTCGTCGGACAAATAATTTTTGTAGTCCTGTGCATTAAACCAATACAAGCCACAAAAGATAAAGCAATTATGCATTCAGCTAGGCTAAAATACAAAATAAAAAACTGTGCATTAAACTATGCCAATGCACAAAATCTAAAACAAGTATGTATTCAGTCAAATTAATGCACATAAATCAAAACAATTATGCGTTCAGATAAATCAATGCACAAAAGCCAAAGCTATTGAACTTTTAGCCAAGACAAGCCACAAAAACTCAAGCCTTTGCTTCAAAAAATCCCTACCAGCAGGCAGGGCCACTTGGAGGGATTTCATGATAATTTTTGTCAGTTTATAGACTGGTCTTATTCAATTGGCTGTAGGCTTTCTCAAATTGTTTAGAAAGTTCATCAATGTCACCGGCGCCCATGAATAAAAGCACTTCATCGGTATAGTCCATCAATGGTGACAAATGTTGGTTGGATATAATTTCCACGTTTTTAGGGACTTTGGCCGCCAAATCTTGGATGGTCACCGCCCCGTCATGTTCCCGGGCAGAATGGAAAATATCCACCAAGTAGACATCATCGGCCAGACTTAGAGCCTTACCAAATTCGTCTAACAAGGCGATGGTCCGGCTAAAGGTATGGGGTTGGAAGACCGCTACGATCCGTTTATGCGGGAATTTTTGTTGGGCCGCATCAATGGTGGCCCGAATTTCAGATGGATGGTGAGCGTAGTCATCAATCAAGGTTAAATTATTCACCTTGCGGGCAGAGAACCGCCGTTTAACTCCAGGGAAGGAGGCAATATGTTGGGCTACTAAGTCCTTATCAAAGCCTTCAAGGTTTAAGACAGTGATTACAGCCAAGGCATTGAGGATATTATGTTGACCAAAGGCTGGTAAGACGAAATGATGGTAGAATTCACCATTAATATAGACATCAAATTGTGAACCTTCAGGGGTCCGTTCAATCTTATCCGCATAAACTTCATTGTCATGACTGAAACCATAAAAATGAACGGGTACCTTTGCCTCTAACTTACGCAGGTATTCATCTTCACCACAGGCAATTACCCCCTTATGGGTTTGGTTGGCAAAAGTTTGCATGGCATCAAAGACCGCATCAATTGATGGATAGAAGTCAGGATGGTCAAAATCGACATTGGTAATAATGGCATAGTCAGGTGAATAGGCCAAGAAGTGATGACGGTATTCACAGGCTTCAAGGGCGAAGTAGTTAGCCGCTTCATCCCCAAAACCAGTTCCATCACCAATTAGGTAAGAAGTTGGTTGAATATGGCTGACTACATGGGACAAAAGTCCAGTAGTAGAGGTTTTGCCATGAGATCCAGATACGGCGATTGACGTATAATTTTTGATTAAGTCGCCTAGGAATTTATGGTAACGGTAGATTGGCAGACCTAATTCTCGAGCCTTAACTAATTCAGGATGGTCATCACCAAAGGCATTACCAGCAATGATAGTCAAACCTTCTTTAATATTATCGGGGCTGAATTCAAACATTGGAATGCCTTTATTTTCTAATTCTTGTTGGGTGAAGAAATACTTGCCAAGGTCAGACCCTTGTACCTTATATCCTTCTCCGTGCAAAATTAAGGCCAAGGCAGACATACCTGACCCTTTAATCCCTACAAAATGATAGGTTGTATTTTTATCCATTGATGTCATCTCCATAATTTAATCAAAACGCAAAAAATCATCTGCGTCTTTACTTAATCTTTGTGCTAAGTGGCGTAAGTTCTGGTCAACCGGGTCGACCGGTGCCTGATAAGGCTTAGGTAACTTGGTAGGTTGAAAGGCTGTTTTTGGCAGTTCAACAGCTTGATAAGAGGTTTGGTAACTTGACTTGGGCGAAGCTTGACCCTGAAAGCTCGGTTGGTACTGGCTCTTTTGACTCGCCTTTCCCACGCCTTGACTTTGGTCTTGGACCCGTTCTAATTGATCTAAGGCCCGATCAACTTTCTCTTGGGGCGTGTGGTTATTTAAGAAAGGAACTTTATAGTCCTTATCCTTGGCCCCTTCTTCTGCCTTCAAGTTATTTTCGCGTTTAAGCTTAAGTTTTGGACTGGTTGGATGCGGTTTTTTCTGATTACTTCCTTGAAAAGCCGGTTTAAAACTAGACTTGGTAGCTGTTTCTTGGTCAGTCCGCGGACGGGATTGATAAATAGGACTTTTGCGTTTTTTTGCGGTATCTTTATGAAAGACTGGTCCTTGGTAATCCATAAGTCCCCTCCTTTAAGTGTAAATGAATGGGTGATTATTTTTGGTAAGCGGCCACGACTTGATCTAACGGTGTGCCTGGCTCGAAGGAATCATCTAATTCCCAAATCCCCGGTAAATCCTCGATTTGAGTCAAACCGAGTTCACGAGTTGAACAAATCATACCCATAGAGTCAACATTTCGTAATTGACCTGGCCAAATGATTTTGCCAGAAGGCATCACGGCACCAGGTTTAGCCACAATAACTTTAAGTCCTTGGTCAATATTGGCCGCACCACAGACAATTTGTAAACTTTCATCTCCTACATTGGTTTGGGTAACAGACAAATGGTCTGAATCTTCATGTGGACGACATTCCTCCACATAACCAACCACAAATTTAGGACTATTATCACTTTCAATTTGAGTGTCAAAGCCAGCCGCTTGAATTAAATCGTTAATTTTAGCTACTTGGTCGTCAGACAAGTTTACTTGACCTTGACCCTCTAGGTTTAAGTCTTCAGCTACATTAAAAAGGTTAATGGCCTTAACTGTTTGACTTTTCTCGTCTCTAATAAGGGTTACTTGCCCCTTACTTTCAACTTGGGCTTTATCACGGTCTAGTGGACCGACTGTTAATAAAAGTACATCCCCTAATGCTTGAGGATTGTAAAATGCTAACCACATGGATATAACTCCTTTTTTGTTCTTTTCTTTGCTTTCATAAACTAGAATCTTACCTAATTTTATGCACCTATCATTTTTACACAAAGACCTAGTAAAAGCAATCATGTCACTTCTTTATTTTAACTTATTTATGACGATTTTTTACCGTTTAAAAATAGAAGCCTTGATCTCCCCGCTTAACTCCCTACCGCCTTTATGGTAAAATTATTAATACCAAAAAAATATTAAAAGGAGTCGAACCATGTCAAATCAAACCCGTGATAATATATTGGGTGGCGTGCTTTTAGCCACTGGTTTAATTGTTGGTGCCGCTGCTGCCTTATTCGTTAAACAAAATCAACCCTTAAATGCTGGCTTAGTTTTAAAAGAAATTAAAGCCGATTTTGCTAAAGAAGGAGCCATTGAAGGTTCTTGGATTGACTACGATGCCATTGAATATCCTGTTTATACTAGCAAGCCCCTAGTTTATATGGGAGGAATTACCCGGAATGAAGCAGACCGCAAAGCCTATTATCAATTTGCGGCAGATATTTATACTGGTGAAGTCCTAGATGTTTACGAAGTAAATCGCGAAAATTTCGCAAATAGTGTTGACCAAAACTAAAAGCATGATAGAATAATTTTTATGTCTTATTATTTGTAGAAAGGAGCTGGCCATGTTTAACCAAGAACAGGATTGGGAATTTCATCCCCTATCCGGTGGTTCCGGTGAAGCCTTTATGGGCGTTCGTAAGGATGAAAAAGTCTTTTTTAAACGCAACGCTTCTCCGATCATTACGGCCCTTTCTGCAGAAGGAATTGCCCCTAAATTAATGTGGACCCAACGGACTTACTCAGGCGACACCCTCACTGCTCAACAGTGGGAAGACGGTCAAGTCCTAGAACGAGATGATCTATTTAACCAACGAGTGATTGATTTAATCCGGCAAATCCATGATTCCGATCACTTGCTGATGACCTTAAAACGGGTCGGCGAAGTTGAGAAAAAACCCTTGGATTTTATTGTGGATTATTATGATGACCTACCCGCCAAACTCCAATCTAACCAATTAATTAATTTAATTGTAGATACTTTACGCGACCAAGTGGATGATGATTTTTACCAAGTGTCTTATCGGGTTTGTCATGGTGACCTCAACCACCATAATTTCTTGTTAACCCATGATGACCACCTATACATGGTTGACTGGGAGAATGTCTGTATTGCCGATCCCGTCTCTGACCTAGCCAAACTAATGGTGATTTCTTTTCCACCTTCCCAGTGGAGTGACTGGCTAGCAGCCTACGGCCAAGATATGTCTGGTTCTTTCTATAAACGGATGTGCTGGTATAGTCAGGTTGCTTGTTTAAGTTTTATTAAGCAATACTATAATGAAGACCGGCCTTACCAAGTTAATCAAATGATTCTTAACCTCAAAACCATTCACCAAGAAGCCAAAGATTTATAAAATCCTTGGCTTTTACTTTGGAAAGATTCTGTTGACTGTTGAAATTTTTTAGATAGTCTCTGGGATTTCCCCTATAGTTCTTAATTTCTCGTAATCAATTTTCATCACAAAGGAGTACTGACCCATGCGCTTACGCAACAAACCCTGGGCCAATGATCGCATCAAAGCCCATCCCCAATATGTCCCTGGTCAACCTGAACAACTTAAAGGCCAATGGCAAAGCCGTTTTGCCAAAAACCAACCCCTTCATATTGAAGTCGGTTCAGGCAAAGGCCAATTCATTGTTGAAATGGCCAAAGCCCATCCTGACATCAATTATATTTCGATTGAAATTCAAGCCTCAGCCTTAGTCTCCATCCTAGATAAGCAGATTGAAGAAGACTTACCCAACCTGCAGATTCTTTTAGGTGATGGTCGTAACTTAACCGAATATTTCGCCCCTGGTGAAATTTCCTTAGTTTACTTGAATTTTTCTGATCCTTGGCCTAAGAAAAAACATGCCAAACGGCGCTTAACTTCGCCCTACTTTTTGGCCCAGTATGAGGGCATCCTCCCTACCGGCGGTCAAATCCATTTCAAAACAGACAACCGGGGCCTCTTCGAATATTCTTTGGCCGCGATGTCGCAATATGGTATGATTTTGAATCAAGTCTGGTTGGACTTACATGCCTCAGACTTTGAAGGCAATATCATGACGGAATACGAAGAAAAATTCTCCGCCCGTGGCCAAGTGATTTATCGTTTGGAAGCGGCTTTTAAAGTAGGAAAATAAAATAATCGAATGCCTTATGGCCTCCAAGTTTGGTTTCTTTGTCCTGCTTGGAAGCTTTTTTGTTTGGGATGGATTATTCTTTGCTTAGCACCCAAGTATAGAAAATTTTTTAGTAAGTTCTTTACTTGACTATCAAGTGTGGAAAACTTGGCTGTTTTTTCTTTACTTGACTATCAAGTGTGGAAAACTTGGCTGTTTTTTCTTTACTTGGTCATCAAGTGTAGAAAGCTTGGCTGTTTTTTCTTTACTTGGTCATCAAGTGTGGAAAACTTGGCTATTTTTTCTTTACTTGGTCATCAAGTGTGGAATACTTGGCTTGTTTTTTCCTTACTTGGTCTTCAAGTGTGGAAAACTTGGCTGTTTTTTCTTTACTTGGTCATCAAGTATGGAAAACTTGACTTTTTTTCTTTACTTGATCATCAAGTGTAGAAAACTTGGCTGTTTTTTCTTTACTTGGTCATCAAGTGTGGAAAACTTGGCTATTTTTTCTTTACTTGATCATCAAGTGTAGAAAACTTGGCTGTTTTTTTCCTAAGTTAATAAGTATGTATATATAATATTCCAAACTCATCACCTAACTTGAAAATAGATTATTTTCTTCACTTTTCTCAATTGATGTCAGTAATATACACCCTAAATATTTGCTTTTACACGAGCATAAAGATAACTTTGACTGACACTCTCTTTCAAAAACCTTTGTAAATCATTCATATTAATTTTACCAGGAAATAATAACTGATAATCACGGATATTCATATCGACCACTTCCCGCTTAGTCAACTGTTGACCACAGGGACAAAGTACTGTCTGACGTCCAACACTCACAATTTTTTTATGACAATTTGGGCAAACTAAGCCAGGTACCATTCGGTTAAAATCTGATTTATGTTTAATTTCAAGAAATACCGGCTGTTTAATAGCATTCTTTGTAATCCAACTCTCAATAATTTCTATTCTTCGTTCATTTTCATCCGCCATCTCCTTCATTTTTCTTACGATAAAACTTAGTTGATTACGTAAAAAATAATCGATTCCTAGATTATTTTGTCCTCTCACATAACAATCATCATTTATAAACACTAAATACGAAAGCAACTGACAGTCAATTTTGCTATTAATTAAGCTAGTTTCAATTTGATTGGTATCACGTTTTAACTTAAAGAAAATATCTGGAATATGATAACCATCACTCCGAACTAAATGATCACCTGCAATCGTGAAATCATCCGCATAATTTTTGACATCTAATATAAATAAATGACTGCCACAATTCAATAAGATATCTACTTCTAAATAATTAGAAAAACGGAACCAGATATTGGGATGAACCCTCCAATTAGTTGGTATTAATCTTGACAAAATTGTCTCAAACTTCAACTCCCCCCTCATACCCACTTTGAAGACGCAACAAGTGCTGACGTTCTTTTTTATCTAGATGGGAATGACGCTGTAGAGCTTCAAAATATTGTAACTCATAACTTTTTGTTTTCATTTTATACCTCCTATTTATAAATACAAAATTTAAGACGAATTCCGTGTCCTAATTTTAAATTTAATAGAAGTTTGAGCTAATTTTCCTTTATTTATTGGGTTAGTCAAGAATATTTTCTTTGAAATAATAACAAGTGTAGAAAATTTTTTAGTAAGTTCTTTACTTTAGGTTTTACTATGTAATTATTTCCTTACTTTGACTAAAACAAAGAATCTACAGCTATTTTTCCTCACTTAATACTAAAGTAAAGAATCTACAGCTATTTTTCATCAGTTACATATAAACTAAAGAATTCCTTCCACACTTAGCATACAAGTATGGAATCCTCCTAATAGTTATTTCAAAAATCATTCGAGATTTTCAAAACTCGAATGGTTTTCACCTATATTCAACTCCAAATAAAGAAGCTCCCCACCAAACGGGGAGCTTTCTATATATAATCCTACAAACTATTTATTCTTCCGAATCAATTCTTCGAATTCGTTCAAGCGGCATTCGAAAACATCCAAGGTATCATTGATGAATGTAGCTTGGGTCATATCTACGCCAGCCGTCTTCATGGTTTCTACTGGATAGTCTGAGTTACCAGACTTCAAGAAGCCTTTATAACTTTCCAAGACAGCAGTGTCGCCGCTCAAGATCTTATCAGAGAAGGCAGTTGCGGCAGATAAACCAGTGGCATATTGGAAGACGTAATAGTTGTAGTAGAAGTGTGGAATCCGAGACCATTCAAGGCCGATTAATTCGCCAGAATTTACAGCATCACCGTAATATTTTTCATTTAATTCACGATAATTTTTGCTTAAGAAGTCGGCGGTTAAAGGTTGACCCTTAGCATCGGCTTGGTACATGAAGTGTTCGAATTCAGCAAATTGGGTTTGACGGAAGACGGTGCCCTTGACGCCATCCAAGAAGTGGTTCAAGACATATAATTTCACTTCTTCATTGTCAGCATATTTTTCTAATAAGTAAGCTGTCAATAAGTTTTCATTGGAGGTTGAAGCAATTTCCGCTAGGAAAATTGGGTATGAACCATATTCGTATGGTTGGTTATGATGGGTTAAGTATGAGTGGGCAGAGTGACCTAACTCATGAATCAAGGTATACATTGAAGAAATGTTATCTTGCCAGTTCAACAAGATATAAGGGTTAGAGTCATAAGTACCAGAAGAATAACCACCTGAGCGTTTACCCTTGTTTTCATACACATCGATCCATCGTTCGTCAAAAGCCTTTTGGATAATTTCCAAGTAGTCCTCACCCATTGGTTTCAAGGCTTCGAAGACGATTTCTTTAGCTTCTTCGAAGGTAAAGGTTACCGGTGGTTCACCTAATAATGGCGTATACAAGTCATACATTTCCATGTCATCTAGACCAAGAATTTCTTTCCGTAAAGCAGTATAACGGTGTAATAAATCTAAACGTTCATTGACCGTATCAACTAAAGTATCATAAACAGACTCTGGCACGGAGTTTGAGAATAAGGCAGCCGCGCGGGCAGATTCGAATTTGTGTACTTTAGCATTGAAATTATTATGTTTAATTTCACCACTTAAAGTAGAGGCTAAAGTATTCTTGAATTGGTCATAGATTGAATAGAATTTTTCAAAGGTATCTTTCCGTACGCGACGGTTGGATGATTCTAATAATTTACCATATAGACCATGAGTTAATTGAACCTTATTGCCTTCAGCGTCTTCCACTTCTGGGAAAACAAAGTCGGCATTGTTCAAGAATGAAAAGGTGTTAGCTGAAGCATTTAAAGCTTCAGAAGCTTGAGCTAAGATCAATTCCTCATTTGGCGATAAGACATGGTCGCGACCTAAGGTTTCAACTTCCAAATAGTGCTTATAATCTTGTAAACGGGCATTTTCAGCGATGAATCCGTCTAGTTTTTCCTGTGGAATCGCTAATAATTCGGGTGTTGAATAAGAAATTGTTTGGCCAAATTCAGCATATAGTTGGGCAGCCTTGGCTTCCATTTCTTGATAATTGGCGTCGGTAGAGTCTTGGTCATGCTTCAAGTGCGCATAAACGTAGACATTGGACATTTTGCGCGCGATGGCAAAGATATCATCCAAGACCTTAGCTAATTGTTCAGCAGAATCTGCTAAAGTACCTTGGTAAGAAGCTAAACGCTCAAAAGAATCTTTAACTGCGGCAAAGTCCTTTTCTTGGTCAGCATCAGAAGCATACATGGTAGTTAAATCCCATTTATATTGTTCTTCAATTTGTTCACGTGTTACTACTTTATTTTCGGACATGAATCCAACTCCTTTATTAAGTCTAATACATTAATTTTAGCACAGATTTTAATCAAATGCTAAGAAAGGATATTCTTTAATAAATCCACAGCAGCCAGTACATAATCTACTATTAATTGATCTTGGTCAATCACGAGACCACCCCCTTCAAGCCGTAAATAGTCCTTTTTCAATAATAAATAAAAAAATTCTAATGCACTTTGGTAGTCCCCTATCTTATAGTAATAGGCATACAACCAGGCTAAAGTCAGCCAAGCCGGTTCTGCCGTTACCAATCCAATCCAGGCCTGGTCAAAGATCTGTGCCGGCAAGTCATCTAAGTTTAAGCCTAAATGATAGAGAAAATTTATTAATCGACTTAAAGCCCGATTACGGATACCAAAACGTTTCTGATAAATGATTGACTGACCGGCAGGTTTAACTTTTAGAAAATAGGGCTGACCTTTCCCTATGTCAGCCAAAAATTTTCCTTTCTTCAGACGACTAATAAAGTTGCGGCAAGAAATTTCCCAGAGATAAGACGCCTGGTCTCTGGGGAAAATCAAGCCCGGTACGGTTAAGACTTTTACTTGACGGTGGCTTAAATCCAAAGCCAACCAATAATAAGTTTTCCCTTGCTTGGCTAGACACCGCTTTAACCATGCCTTCAATTTTTTATCTTGAAAAACCATCTCACTCAAAAACCAATAAGCTTGATAACCCGCTTGGTGATAATTACTTTGACGATATAATAAATCCTTGCGGCCAATTTTAGCATACTGA
This sequence comes from Eremococcus coleocola ACS-139-V-Col8, assembly GCF_000183205.1. Lineage (NCBI taxonomy): Bacteria > Bacillati > Bacillota > Bacilli > Lactobacillales > Aerococcaceae > Eremococcus > Eremococcus coleocola. The sequence continues at coordinate 338,673 of NZ_AENN01000015.1, forward strand.
AACTCGAAAATTAAGCGATTATTAACCCGTAAATCAGCAATGAATTGTCCGCCTAAAACAGGCACTTCCATCTGGGACAACAAGCCCATTTCTTTACAAAGAGACCACATAAATAATTTCGAAGCTTGGTGACCAACACTCTCCCCCAAATGCTTTTGACTTAAGTCTTGACCACAAGGATAGGTATGCGCAAAAAAGGCCCGCCCTTTACGATTCCTTTTCCAGACTAAATTCTGCCCACAATGAGGACAAGAAATTGGCGTTCCGTCGGCCTTTCTGTAGTTCTGGGCGTAAACCAAGTCCCCATCCCCATTCAAACCAGCATACATATAGATCCCCCCTAATAATAAATACAAACATTAGTCGGAAATCCTTTTTAATTTTTCGTATTTAGGCTTTTTCGCTTGGCTAAACAAGGTAGACTATAGCTGAAATTAAAGTAAGGAAGACTTGTCATACAAGAAACCCCATTTCTATTAGATAAACTAAATGCTGCCAGCTACCGTAAGTTAAAGCTCTTGGACCATGACCTCTGGCGGTATTGTTTAAGATCGATTAACGTCGGTGGCAAGCTTGCTTAAAGCGCTGGTCAAGTCTTTATTGAAGGAATCCTTGCCAATGTTATGGTTAACATTACTATTCTGGGATCCATCCAGTTAAAGAAGTAAGCTGCAAAAATTATGTTTATCCTCGCTATCATTGGTTCTTTTGTCTTCTTCGGTTTTGAACACGTGATTGCTAACTTTACCTATTTTCCTATGACTTTCTTTACGGGTGGTCCGAGTCATTTATCTGATTTAACGATTCCTACAGCCCTTTTCCATCTGTAACTCAAGTTCGTATTCAAGTTCTATAATCAGTTGATTCGCTTGTTAGGTTTAGATGATGACATGATGGGTGGTCTTCCTTTCGGGCGAGACAATCCTTCAATCCCTTGCGAAAGATATATACTGCGCCAAGTCGCAATCATTGAGGGATTATTTATCCCAAGTTCATTAGCCAGACTTTGATAGGCATTGACCCACCGCCTTATCTATTGAGTATTCTTCATCTTGTATTTTTTAGCTAACGGTTTGTATCCAATCGTATCCGAAAGATATTCTGCGACGACTTTCATTTTGAAATTTAAGCTATATTTAGCCATACAAAGATCCCCTAAAGTTGGATTTTTTGGTCCAACTTTAGGGGGGCAGTACATATTATAAATTTGGTCTTTCAAATATTAAATTAATTTAGTTAAAATTTATCAGCAAAGAAAGTTATAGCATCCGTCTTGCGGATTAAACGGCCATGTTCTTGTAAATAAGCTTCAGATACAGTCACATCTTGACCATAATCAAACATTTTCAAAATAATCAAATGAAGTTGAGTATCATTTACCGCTTCAGACACCTCGTCTAAGGCTAAATAATAGGATTCAGACATATAATATAGATTAGATGTCATATCATAATCAACCATATATTTTGCTAAGCTAATAAAGTCGTTAATTGTTTCAAAGCGAACAACAACATCCTCATTGGGTCTAAAATTCTCGTTTTCTTCCAGGTCTGTCTCATTTAATTCCTCAGAAAACTCTTTTTTTAGATAGTCAACTAAATCAAAATTTTCTAATTGCTCTTTATTTGACAATGACTCTTGATCTGTTTTTTTAACGGATGGAGAGTCCTCTTTATCTTCATCTTTCTGTTTAAAAAGATGATTCATCATCTCTTCTGAGAAGAATTCCTCTGGATTTTCAAAGTTATTCCGAGATATATACAATTCTAAGCCTTTTTTATTCGGAATGACTTGAAACGTTACCGCTTCTGACTCGCGGAAATGTCGGTCAACATCAACTTCTTCCAAAATTGAATAAAAGAAACGCTCTATATTTTCTTGACCACTCACTAAGTCTAAGAAATTGACGCCCCTTTCATCTAAGTCAACCGCATCAATTGAGACTTTAATTAGATTGTCATTAATTCTTTCCATTTCCATCCATGTCACCTCCAAAGTTACCATCTTTATTATACCCTTTTTGAGTACCAGTAACTATTTAAATGTACTTTGAATTGTAACAGACTATAAAATGAATGCAAGTCATACTTACTGTATCATAATCAAGTCAAGAGAATAATAATCTAACAAAAATAAAAAGCCCGGAGATCCAGGCTTTTTAACGATTTAAATAAATAATTCTTAGTCGTTTACCAAAGCTCTTGCACGTTGTAATTCACGAGCACGAACTGATCTCGGTAAGAAACGACGGATTTCATCTTCATTATAGCCAATTTGAAGACGTTTTTCGTCGAGAATAATTGGACGACGAAGTAAACCTGGTTCATTTTGAACCATTGTAAAGAAATCATTCATTGGTAAGTCGCTTAACTCAACATCTAATTCTGAATAAGCTTTAGAACGTGTCGAAACGATATCTTCAGTACCATTTTCTGACATTTGTAAAATTTCTTTAATCTCATTCACAGTCAATGGCTCAGTAAAAATGTTACGTTCTTCATATTCAATATTGTTTTCTTCGAGCCAAGAACGAGCTTTTCTGCAAGATGTACACGAAGGCGTTATATATAAGGTTACCATAAAGGACCATCCCTTTCTTCTAAAGCAGCCAAAGACAAGTTACTCTTCCTCTTTCAAGGTCAAATAATATTCTAATCATCTTACTTATGGTTACCATTATACACTTATCTAGACCGCTTATCAAGGTATTTTTCCAAAAAATAAATTATGGTAACTTCAAAATTAATTTTTTTAATCAATTTAAGTTTAAAACTATTTTTAAAACACTATATTTATCGCATTTAAAAATAGATATTAGGACTATTAATAATCATTTAAGATTAACTTATAAATAAAATTGTAATAAATTTGCATTTAAACTTCACTAAGATTTCACAAATAATTCTTTTTATTCATATTATTTTCTTGTTTTATTTTCAATGAAAAATAAGCTATACTAAGACATAAGAATCACGGAAATGAGGCCTTTAAATGAAAGAAAACATCTTCTCCGGAGTGCAACCCTCTGGTATTCCTACAATTGGTAACTATATTGGCGCAATGAAAAGCTTTGTGGATTTACAAGACCAATATAATGCAACTTATTGTGTCGTGAACCAACATGCCATCACTGTTCCACAAGACCCAGAAAAATTAAGAAAAATGACCCGACAATTGGCAGCCCTTTATATTGCGCTCGGAGTAGATCCTAAGAAATCTACAATCTTTGTGCAATCTGATGTTCCTGCCCATGCACAATTAGCCTGGATTATCCAATGTTTGACTGGTCTGGGTGAATTAGAACGAATGACCCAATTCAAGGATAAGTCAGCCAAAAATGAAACAGTCAATGCGGGACTATTAACTTACCCTACTCTAATGGTTGGTGATATCGTCCTTTATAAGGCTAAATATGTCCCTGTCGGCGAAGATCAAAAACAACATATGGAATTGACCCGTAACTTTGTCGACCGTTTTAATAGCCGGTTTGGTGGTATTCTAGTTAAACCAGATATTATCACTCCTAAAGAAGGCGGCAGGATTATGAGTTTACAAGATCCAACCTCTAAGATGTCCAAATCTGACTCTAACCCTAAGGGCTTTATTTCATTGATGGATGAACCTAAGACTGTAGTTAAGAAAATCAAGTCAGCTATGACCGATTCTCTGGGTCAAGTTAACTATGACAAAGAAAATCAAGCTGCAATTTCGAATTTATTGGTTATTTACTCTAATCTTTCGGGTCAATCTATTGACCAACTCGTCGCCCAATATGACGGCAAAGGCTATGGTCAATTTAAAACCGATTTAGCCGATTTAGTGGCCAGCTTCCTTGAACCAATTCAAAGCAAGGTTAATCAATTAATGTCTTCTTCTGATTTAACAGATATCCTAAGCGAGGGGGCCAAGAAAGCTAGCCAAACTGCTAATGAAACACTAGCAGAAATCGAAGCAGCTGTTGGTTTACGCTATTAAAGAAACACACGCTTATTAACTAATTTTATCACAGAAAAAAACCAGCTCCGGACCTTCTACCTATGGAGAATCCGGGACTGGTTATTATTATGTCTAATATTATCTTCCTCAATTAGGAATCTCTAGTCCAACCCCTATTGCTTTTACTAGCATAAATAAAATGCCGAGTAAACCAAGACTTGTTAACCCACTGCTTAAATACCATAGATATTGGGTATAGGCTGAGTCAGTCCCTGCAATCGCAAAGACTCCTACTAAGACAGATACTAAGGCTAAGCTAGCTATTCCAGAGAAAAAAAGATTATAGGGTAGACGGTAAAAATCTAGGGTGACTAAAGTAGTTAATTTATTTCTTAATTGATAAAGTATTAAGTAAAAGATATCTGCTAGACCAGGATAGCTAAAAGCCCAAGTCATATAAACTGAAGCAACATTATGGGAAAAGTAACTATAAACTTCATTAAATATTATTAAAACCACCGTCGCAGCAAAATTACAAATCAAAGTACGCTTAAAATGGAGCGTTCAGTTAGGGATTTATGGAAATCAAGTTTAACTGATAGCCTTTAAGCGATACAAAAGAAGAAACGACCATACAAGAGTAGAAATACTCCTGTTTTGTCATTTATTCCCACTCAATATGTCCATTAATATCCTTTTGTATAAATGGCATAAAATCAAGCTTTTTATTATCAGATTTAGCATAATTATCCATTTTATTTCTGTTTATCGGATTTTTTACAAGCATATTGCAAGCATGAAATATTAAACTAAATAAATTAATTCGTTAATTCTTTTCCAACTTTTTCAACCATTGCATTATAATGTCTTTCATCTAGCTCTTTTATCATTTTTAAAATATCATTTATTACCGTTTGGCTACTAGCATCTAAAACTTCAGTATCTAATTCCTCAAGGACATTAATCTTTTTTTCATGAGAATATATGTTTATAAATTTATATACCCTCTCTCTAACTATATCATTATCTTGTCCTGGCAAAGCAGCATTCAGTAGTGCCATTAAATCTGCTCGTTGGTTTGGAAATTTAAAACTCAAAAATGATTCAACAAGTTTTCTTGCAACATTCCCGCAAAAAATCATTTCTTGTTTCGATAAAGTTTTATCTTTCAAAGAATATACCATATTAAAAATATAGTCATATTCGGTGGCTTGTTTTAGACCTTCACCACCATCATTCAAAAAAGCAAATCTCACTCCATTTTCAAATTTATTATCAATTCTATATATACTGTAATTAGGACATTTTTTATCATCAACTTTAATATGTTTTTTATTAAACCATCCAAATACTAATGAAAAGAAATTATAATTGTGTGTCAATACAAATAATTGTTTTGCTTTATCGCATTCAGACTTCATATAAGCATATGCAGAAAATAGTTTATTTGAATCAAAACTAGATATTGGATCATCAATTACAAGAATAGTATCTTCTATTTTTTGCCCATTTTCCTTAATTTTTGTTATGAAATAGATAAATGCTATCGCAGTTTTTTCTCCTTCACTTAAGTTCTTTGCTTCTTCTCTACCATTTCTATATATTTTATATCCTTTTTCATCTTTATCAAATTCTATAGTTATCTCACCGTAGCCTAAAAATTTTTCAAGCTTTTTATTAAATTCCTCAGCTCCCAAAGTTTCATTAGATAGCTTATTTTCTAGTGCTGCATATTCTATTTTCTTTTTATCACATATTTCCTTTATTTTTTTCAAATCATCTTTATATTGTTGCAGTGTCTCTTCTTTGCCATTATATTGCAACTGTTCAATTTGCTCTTGAATATAATGTCGTTCAATACGCTTTTTAGCATCTCTTATAACGGCATCGAAATTAGTAACTTTTTCATTATGCCTGACAATATATGCCTTTATTTTATTTATTACCAACTTCAATTCATTAAAATAATTAATTAATTTATCTACTTCCAATGTATTCCCAAGTTTTTCAAATGGCTTTTTCTGCTTTTCTTTTAAGACTTCAATATAAACATCTATCTCTCTGTTGACTAATTGTGAAATTTTTCTAAACTCAGAATTTTGTTCTTTCACTTGCTCTAATAGTTCATCATAAAAATCACTTTCGTCTATTAAAATTATATCTGCATTAATTTTCAGAGACTCCCAGCTATTTATTGATAAGACAATCTCTGAGTTTAGCTCGCTTAATGCATTGCTAAAATGAGCTTCTAGCTTTTCTATTCTTTCATCACTAATAATAGAACCACAAAACGCACATATTTTTCTATGTTCGGTTTTATGTAAATTCAAACCATTTTCAACCCAAACTGATAATTGAAAATTATTTTTTAATTCTTCTATTACTCTTGAAGTTACAGTTCTATCAATTAATTCACTAGTTTTTTGAATTTCTTTTTGAACATTATCTATACTTAAAATGTCTATCTTTTTTTTAATAGACTCTTTTTTTATTGGTCTTGCTTTTTTGATTACACTATCTAACTCATCATTTCTAATTAAATCACTCTTAGATATAGGGTTATTTTGATCTTTAATCAATGATAAAACTTTTCTTTTATCATAATTCATATAATAGCTATCAGACGTATCTAATAATTGAAAATTGTTTTTTACATTTTTTCCAATATTAGTTAAGATTTTCTGTAATTCTTTTTCTTTATCTTGTAATTCTTTTTCTTTGATTTCAATTTCCTTTAATATCCCTACAACACTTCCATCTCCGTATAATTCATTTTTTAATAAATTATATAACTTCATTTCTTCAATATTTTTTTCGTCTAACAATAATATACTTTTTAAAATTCCATTCCAATCAATATTTTCTTTTATAAAGTCTTCGTTAAATACTTTAATAGATTCAGTTGATATAGGAAACTGATTTTCTGTATATACTACCCTATCTATACAAATCGAAGTTTTAAAGCCATTATATATTTCAGCAATATTCTTTCCATTTACTGAACTAAACAATCTCGATAATGTACTTTTACCTGAACCATTCCATCCGTATATTAAATTATATTGTTTAAATTCATTAATTTTAGAAGAATTGAAATTTTTATATATTCCCAAATTTTCTATTTTTTCAATCTTTGTAATCATAGTATATTTATCTCCATTATATCCACTATGCCTTATACTCTCCAGTAGCCTCTCTTATCATTCCATCATGCCAATCTACCGTTTCTAATGGCATTTCATGATATTTATCAAATACTTCATACAGATACTTATACTTGACCTTATTTTCAATTATCTTCTTGAGAGAATCTGTATCCATTGAAATAATCTTCATACCTGTAATACTTTCTTCATCTCTGGTATATGGGATTATCTTTCTATATCTAAAATCTGAAATCACATTTTTATCTAAGTATGTGCTGACAAAGAGGCTGTAATCGAATGGATTATTAAACTTAATTCTGTAATCACCTAAATGTCTTGAAACAGGTTCCATTTCCATTCTTCTTTGATTAGAGCCATCTGCAAGTGTCGCTTCAAGTAACAAGGAATGCTTTGGATAAGAAGTACATGCTTCATATTCATATATAATGTCTGCATATCCTCCGGTTGCATGTGTCTTAGGTAACAAATTCGCTTCTAATGATAATTTCATGAAATCCAAAATATTCCCCTGTCTTTCGCTTACCTTGTACCATATAATTCCTAAAATATATTCAAAAATAGTAGGTATTGCAGCCTCATCTGTAACAAGTTCTTCAATTCTCTTATCATCACGTTTTTCAAAACAATTTAACAACTCTACAAGTACAGAATCATTAAATTTCTTATCAATCAAAGCATTAAATCTTCTGTATCTTTCATCATTTACATAAGTTGCTGCTTGTTCAGGACTCTTTATGGTGATTCCTAAATCTTTACTTAATGCAGCGTACACTTTACTCATGTCTAACTTGAAAGCTCTTGATATAGTTTCTAAAGGAACATCTACACTAAGATTACCATCTTTACTAAAAGTTTCTTTATACAGAACATCAATAATCTCTTTAAAATAGTATTTTGGAATCATATCCAACTTAACCATGCGATCTCCGAAGATTAATGTATCCGTAATATTAAAATATCTTCTATTTAGATCAAAATAATCAGATAAGGTTGCCATTGCCTTAAAAACATGTAAGTATTTGAAAAATACCTCTTTTAAATCATTTTCATTTGCACAGTTTAAAAATGGACATTGATTATTAATTGAAGTTTTTCCATTCTTCCTTATAACTCCAATATTTGTAGTTTTAAATATTAAATTTCTCCACAATATTCCGGGCTTTTGATTTATATTCTTTGCAGAATTCAGTAGCAATTCATAATCACTTTTACCATCAATGAATATATTCTTTAGAGACTGATATAATTTATAATATGGTTTATCATAATTTCTACTTTTGCGATTCATTCCAATTAAACATATCAAGTTTTCATCAACATCCGAAGTAATAAATTCTTCTCGTGCAAGTTTATAATTGTCCATTTGCATAAGTCTTTTGTAAATTATTTCTTCAAGATTGATTTGCTCTTCTCGATATAATTTTATATCCGAAATAATTTGCTTTGCGCTTTCGTCATCTCTAATTAGCGGAACAAAATAAGTAAATTCCTCGTAGCTTAAAAATTCAAGTTCAGTAAGACATTTTACAACCGCAATGAATGGTCTAACTGTCTTCCCACTTACATCTATACTTGTTTTTAGTAGTTGTTTCAGATATACAAAACTATCTCTATTAATATTAAATGCATTATCAGTTTCAAAAATTCCGCTACTTGTTATTTTAAGCAACTCTCTTCCTGCTTCTGTTATTGATCTATCCTCTGTGATTAGACCAATATCAACTAAACCAGATGTTTTTTCTCTCGCATCTTTATCTTTTCTTTTCGCATCACCTGTTAAGAAGGCTTTGCTTTTCATAAAGTCATAATATTTTTCTTGCAATTCATTATTCCAATTCCAACTTGATTTTTTTATAACTTCATTATAAAACTCATCAAGAAGCAGCAATTGTGCCTCAATTTTTAAATTTAATTTTGCCGTTCTAAAGCTTGTAGTCCCTATAACCCAACAAAAACTTTGATATGGAATGTTTATATTAGCCATCTACTCATTCCTCCAATCCACAGAATAATTAGTAATTAAAACTTCTTCAGATATACTGTTTTTATCTTTTCTATGATAATTACTGTTTGAATAACTTTTATTTAAATAATTGCAATAATATCCTTTACTTTTAATCCAATTATACAAAATATCATTTCTTTTATTTTTACTCTCTAAAACATTCGACAACGCAAAACTAAAGCCTTTTTCATTAGCTTGATCTAAAAATTCAAGCAAAGCTTTTTCATCTAAGTCAGTCCACATCCCATTTTCGTTATATGTTGCATTTGTAATTAAATAAGGAGGATCGCAATAAATAAAAGTCTCCTGAGAAAAATCATCTAATGAAATATCCCTAAAATCCTTTTTCAATAACTGAATGTCCTTGCTTTTCAATTCCTCGGAAAATAATACAAGCTTACTTCTCATCTTAGAATTGAAATCTCTCTTTCCAACAGGAAGATTAAACAATCCTTTTCGATTAAAGCGAATTTGATTATTAAAAGAGAAAACCATCAATACATATAACATTGAATAATCTGTTTCTCCTGCTATGACCTTAGCATTAAAATCATCTCTTAGCTTGAGAAATCTTTCCTTATTGTATCCGGCTAATCCTTTACTACTATTGCAATCATAATAGGAGTAACCATATAACGCGGTATTGGATAAGTGATATTTATCAATAATATTATCTATTTGCTTTAATAAAACATCAGTATCGGTGTCTTTTATAAATTTAATTAAGTCTATCAATTTCTCATTTGAATCATTAAAAATAACCTTTGAAGAAGAGGAATTTATACCAACATTCCCTCCACCAGCAAATAAATCTAAAAATACTTCCTTTTCATTAAATAAAGGTTGCAACTGTTCCAATAGTTTAAATTTCCCACCAATATAATTAAAAGGGCAAGATATATTCATTTTCTTTTTTTCTTCGCTAAATACTTCGCATAAAAACAATCTTTCTTTATTATCTTGTATATCTGATTTCCCAGTTGAAAAACTCTTATAATCCGATTCAAATACAGTTACTTTTCCCTTTTTGCTAAGAATTTTCATAATATCTTCATCCGATATTTTCGCATTGGATCTATCATTTCCCTTGTCTGACATATTGTTATATGAAAGCAAAATATATTTTGCATCAGCATTTTCAATAAGCTCCTCAAATGCTTTTGTAGCTGCAAGCTTACAATAATCACTTTTAAGTGAAGTTCTATCCATCTTTCTTGCAACGCCATAAACTTTAGGTTTTTCCCATCGTGCCACATTTTCAAGTAAATGATATGCATCACAATATTGTCTTGAATTATATGGAGGATCTAAATATAATAAATCTCCCTTAATATTTTTAATTAGTTCATTTGCATCTAGGTTATAACAAACATTATTGGAATTAATAGTTTTTTCAGGCAACAAAACATTCAATACTAAAGGTTTTTCAAAGTCGACATTCTTTCTATATGCATCGTAATGTCCAACCGTATTTGCAATCTTATCCATCGCATATAACAAGGATGTAATCAAAATCGCATATTCCTTGAAATTTATTTCCTTGTTTTTATACCTTATCTCAATATCTTCTCTTATATATCCTATTTTGCTACAATCATCAGCAGAAAAAAAAGTATCTCCAAAATTCTCTCGCATATAGTTCTTTTCTTTTGTTTTTATTTGATTGTATTCATATATTAGTTCAATTATTTTTTTATCTGAGTAATTCTCATACCCAAGCCACGCATAGTTGGAAATATAATTGCTATACAACAAGTCATTTGTAATAAGCATTTTATCCTTAAAAGTATTAGAGACTGCTCCAGTTCCACTAAATATGTCAATGACAATATTTACACCCTTGCAATTTTCATCAACTGTCTTTCTTATAAAATCAGAAAGTGAATATTTATTCCCTAAATATCTTCTGTTATTTATAAAGGATTGTTTTAATCCTAATTTAGCTATTAAATTATCTGTATCATCCTTATCTTGTAAACCATCTTTATGCAAAAATCTTTTTATAGTCTTAACCGTATTTTCATCCCAAAAATATCTTCCTGTTTCACTTCTTGGAATTAAAATATTTTCTTTATCTATTAATTTATATAAATATGACTTAGAAATGTCTAATTCTTTTATTACATCAGTAACATTAAGACTTGCCATAATCATACCCCCTTGCCACATTTTAATCTATTTAGTAGACATTATGGCATATTTTGCCTATTTTTTCTATATTTTTAGTAAAAAACAAGATGCTAATTGCATCAAAAAATAGAGAGCATCAATTTTATAATACTCTCCATTTACTTTTATAACTCTATTTCATTCTTCCTACTATGACTTAGTTCAACTGTTTTATCTATTTTTCTTTTATATTTCTTAATAACAGCAATAACCGACTCTTTTTTCTCAGCTTTATTTATTCCAAGATATTCATTCACATTAACTTTCAAATGCTCCAATTCATCATACTGTGTTGCTAATGAACTGTGTTTCTTGATTATCTCCTCTTGTTTAGCTTGCAATTCTTTTAAGTGCTCGTTTAATTTCCTAAAAAGATTTTTACCTGATTTTTTCTTTAATCCTTCTAATGCAGTATCTTTCAAATGCGGAAATTGCTTAAGAAAAATATCTATTTCCTCATAGGATTTCTGATAGGCTTCTATATCTTTTCGGTTCATCATCATATAAATTTTGTCATTTGGATTTTTACGATAACCCTCGTAATGCTCTCGCTTGTTGATAATAATTTTAATATGTTTAACAATTTCCTTTATTCTTTTTTGCTCCCATGAAAGTTTATCAAATTCTCGTTTTAAATCATTTTTTTCAATAGAAATTCCACTAATTCTACGTTCCAATTCTTCCATTGAGTTAAAGCCTTTATCCCTAATTTCAACAAGTGTAGAAGTAGCCGTTTTAAGATTATGTTTCATTGCCCAATGTTTATACCCTTTGCTCGACTTTGCTTTTACATTGTTTTTAAAGTTTATGATATTGCCAATTTCTTTTTCTTTATTTATGATTCTATCTTTGATTCTTTCTTCGGTATAATCCACTCCAATGGTCTTTGCTCTGGTAAATCTTTGCTGATTTTTACTTCTGAAAGCTATGTGTTTACCAAACTTAATTTCATAACCGCAGCTTTCCATCTTAGATAAAAAGTCCTGCCAGTTGATTGACTGCTTTATCATTCTGTCAATATCAAATTGAAGCTTAGATTTAAAACTGCTTCCTTTTTTATCCTCATTCCAATCGTACCAATTCACAAATTTTCTTCGCTTAATTTCATTGATTTCCTTTTGTGTTTCTTGGTCGATGACAGATAAATTATGCTCTCTACAAAGTTTATCGCTTTGATTTCTGATATCCATATAGGAATGATAAACTTTGCCCTCATCAACATCTATGGAATTAAAAATGATGTGATTGTGGATATGGTCTTTGTCGATATGCGTTGCTAAGACATATTCATATTTGCCATCTAAAATCTTTTCGCAAAGTTCGTTTCCCACTTGATGTGCTTCTTCAAAGCTCACTTCTTCCGGAACAAAAGATTGGATTAAATGATGAGCTAAAGTCTTTGTCCTCGACTTAAACTGTTTCTTGGTAAGTTCAAATTCCTTATGAGCATTTTCTCTGCTGCAAAGGTGGGTTGTAACATAGATTTCATTATCGGTTTTATCTCCGTTACAGATATAGTCAATCGCCTTTTTAAGAGTTGTTTTATCGGATGTATCTTTGTAACTGCCATCAGCTTATTACCTTATAGAATTTCATGGTGCTTGAACAAGGTATATCCAGTCTTCTAACTCTTTCTTGAATAAGCCTTCCCGATAGTTCGTTACAATAGTTGCTGGTGGTTTACTTGTGATATTATATACTATTCTATTTATATGATCTACTTCGTTTACTATCCTATTTGATACTTTATCTAAGATATCCCAAGGTATGCGTGAGAAATCTGCTGTCATAAAGTCAGTTGTTGATACTGCTCTAAGTGAAAGTGTATAGTCATATGTTCTAAAGTCGCCCATTACTCCTACTGTTCTATTGTTTGTAAGAACTGCAAAGTATTGGTTTACTTCTTTTGCTATTTCTGATTTTTCTAATTCTTCTCTAAATATTTTGTCTGCATCTCTTAATATGTCTAGTTTTTCTTTTGTGATTTCTCCCATAACTCTAATTGCAAGTCCTGCGATACATACAAAAGATGGACATCTGCGACCAATATCCAAGTCTAAATCTCTACTAGCGCTTACGTGCAAAATATCGAATCCCTTATCACTACATACAGTTCTACGACATCAAAAGAACTAAACAGTCCCTAGGATACAATACGCCCAACTAAAATTTGGGATCCTAGGGAAAAATGAAAGTACTCACTCAGCTCTAGCATTTTCATATTGAATTTAGCATCTATTTTATATCTAAATAGTATTATTTTTATTTACCAAAGTCAATTACGGTTCTACTTGAATTTCTATAAAATATATTATATTGTATTAAAATATGTTGAGATTTATTTTTTATTATATTTTTATAAAAAATAACCTCATCGTTCAAAAATTAAAATACTTAATTAAGTATATAAAATAAATATAGTTGTCTTTATAATAATATTGTCCAGTTTCGATTTAAAGTATAAGTTTAAAAATATTTTTTCTTTACTCCTACAACGCTCTTTATTATAGCTATTTTAATAGCCTTTGTTACTGATTTAACTGAAATTCAGCCTAATAAAAAATCAGTTAATAATTTTTTCAGCATAAGAAATTCCTAACTATTTTTTTATTTTTTACAATTATAATAAGTTAGCAAGATGTTTAATTTCTATATTTATAATTGTTAGGATTTCTATAATTCATATTTACATCTCCTATTGGTTATATTTTAATACACTCTTAATCTAATTACATGAGTAAATACTGCAAATTTACAAAAAAATAAAGGCAGTCCGAAGACTACCGATATTTACCTCTCTGTACCTTTGCTATGGTCTTTCTTATTTGATTTAATTTTATCGTCTGTCTTAAAGCTTTTTATTTGTCCTTAATATGGACTTTTTATCTTTGTCTTGACTCTTTACTTGTTCTTTTGCTTTTAAGAGCTTAGAAGACAAAATACGGACATTTTTATGTTCCTTTCCCTTGCTATCAATGCTTGTTTTTACTTGTCCAAATATTTTAACAAAATCTCCTTGTTTTAGATGCTCTAAATCTTTTGTTTTATCTCCATAAGCTGAGCAATTGGTGTAAATTTTATTTTCATCGTCATCTTTTAAAACAATCGAAAAGTTACTTACTTTAAACTCTTCTCCATTAGCATTCTCTCTTTCAATATTTTCTACTTGACCTGCTATATTACCCACGATATTTATGAGGTCGTTTTTTTCTTCAAGTTCATTGGTATTTTAAATGAGCTTTCCTTGTTCTTTCATATCATCAATCATATAATCAAAGTCATCGCTTAGTAGAGCTGTTGTGTCATTGTTCATATATATAACATAGACTTCTTCAAGTGCCTTTTCATTAGAAACGCCTTTTTCTATGCTTACAAGTGCTTTTATAAAATCCTTGTAATTATTATTCATCATTTCTTCTAAGTTTTCTCTAATATCTTTGTATTCCATAATTTCCTCCTTGTACTAAATAAGGAGAGCCTTTCGCCCTCCTCTATCTTTCTTGTCCTTTTTCGTTTTTTTCTTGATTTTTATCTTTTTTTTCTTCTGATTTGAATTTTGATATTTGTCCCAATATTGATGGTTTCTCTTCCCTTGCATGAAGATTATCCTCTACATCATAAGTTGATTCAAAGTGATCACTATCTTTAAAATCATTGTCATACCTATCAGATATTCCATCATTATCAAGATCTTTTGCTAGTGGATCATAGAAGTTTCAGTCATCATATATTTCTAGTCCTAGAGCTTGTCTTAAGTCTTCTTTATCTACTGATACCAGATCATCAAAACTTGACATCTTTATGGCTTCAGTCATATCTTTAATAGCTTGTGAATTAGATATATCTTATTCTACAAAAGATTCTGTTCTAATAGCAACATTATCTACATACTGAGTTCATGTTTTTTCTTCCAAATTTACCTCATATTGAATAGAGTGCTTACCATCTGGTGTTTCTGTATAGGCAAGTCCTTTATGGCTTTGTGTGGATTAGCCAAATTGTGCCTCTCATACCTCTACAAATCTACTTTGACCGTCGCAAGGTCAAACTCACTTGATGGCAAGCTGGACTCGCTCTGGCTGGAACAAGTGTCCTAACTCTCTTGTATTATCAAATACGTGGCTTTAATTAGCACAATATAATAAAATATAAAAAGCTCAAATCAAGCTAAGGGATCTTTACCTTCAAACTTACTTGATTTGGGCTTTTTTAATGAAAATAATAACTATTCTTAATTAATGTAAAAGCACGATATAAGCATTAACATCTCTTATAGTCAACTAATAGTTTACAATAAATAAAATTACAATAATATAACTTCAAAACATTCAGAAATTTTGATAAACTAACTACATCATCGAATCTAATTAAGATATTTACTTTTATTGCCACTATATTTTCTAGACAAAAAAGGAGATAATCTCATGGAAAATGAAAATAAAAAAAACATAGTTTAATTTATTTTTGGATCATAGTTGGTTTGGTGATAGCTGGACTCATTGCTACTCTTTGCTTCATAATTGTTTTATTGGATACCACAGGCTTTGGTCCCTTCTATTTTATTTTCCTCTTTTATTATGTTGTAGTTTGGTTTACTCAACTTATACTCGTCCTCCCTCTCCACCTTTACCTGAATAATCAAGATAAAAAATTAACTCTCTTTCCAGCCTGCCTCACCTTAGTAACAACTTTCACTATCACTGCCCTTGTCCATCTTTCTATGTCTAATTTTTAAGTGAAAATAGATCTTTCTAGAACAAATCGTCCCTCTGACTGCTTAATTTTATCCATAAGGAGCTAGCCTATGAAAAGACACAGTTTACTATTTTATTGGAGCCGGATAGGTCTTATTTTACTCTTGTTAGTCCTAGTTTTCTGTATCTTTCAAATTGTGATAGAAGCTTCAGGAGCTGGAGTATATTCAATCTTTTATCTTATCTATTTTCTGATGATTTGGCTCAGCCTCCTCATCTTTATTTTGCCCTTGCATTTCATCTTAAAAGTAAATCAAAAAGACTTGACTTGGCTGCAGACTCTCCCTATTTTTATTGGCTTAGCTTACTTAGCTTTTACCATTCTCAATCAAGCTGGTTTCTTTTAATATAATCCCCTAAAACTAGAAAGAAGAGATGCATAAATGATAAAAATCAAACTAGCTGAACTCTGGCAATCCTTTTAGGCTAAACTCTGTTCCAAAAACACATTATTATATTATTGGTCTTTCTTAAAAAACAATACCATTATTGAATTGGCAAACCATGAGACAAAACAGATTAACCTTGTCATCTACTTTTTTTCTTGAATGACAGAAAAATTTATCTTTTCTGGTGGCAAGCCACCATCATCCTCTTTCTGGGTGTCACCATCTATAAACTTGTAGGTTCCCTCAGCCCAATCTATTTTCTTAAAAAACTTCACAAAAAAATTATGCCCTAGCCAAACTCCAATTTGACTAGGGCATAATTTTTATTGCTTAAAGAAAATCCACGCTTAATATCTAGGCATCTCTTTCTTGTTCAGCTAGGTCTTGCTGACATTGGGGACACAAACCATATAATTCTATTTTTGTTTGTTGAATTTGATATCCCGTTTGATCCATGGCTGCTTGGTTGATAACATGAATGTCGTGATAATAAAAATCATCCACCCGACCACACCGTTTACAAATCATATGATAATGACGGTCGCCCACAAAATCATAGCGGGTCCCAGACCCGGCTTGGGTAAGTTCATATAAATAGCCCGCCTCCACCAAAAAATGCAAACTATTATAAATGGTAGCTAGAGAAATTGACTTAAAATCTTGTTTTAAGTATTGGTAGATTTCTTCCGCGGTTGGATGACGATCCGTATCGATCATATAGGTCAAAATAGCTTTGCGTGGCTCGGTTATACGAAATTTGGGATACTTACTTTTTAAATCTTTGACAATTTCTTGAACTTTTTCTTGGGTCTTCGCTTGGGTCACAGTATCCCTCCTCTCCTTAATAGTTAATATTACTCTTACATCTCGTTTTTTGCAATCCTGACCCTTCCTTTACAAGATAAAAAAGAAAGCAGGTCCACCAGCTAAGCTTGTTAATTTTGCTTAGACTGTCCCGCTCTCCATAAAAGGAATCAATTTTTCTGTTCTATTTATAGACCTGCTTCGGCTTTCCAAGCCGCCACTTGGCTAGCAGACCCAAAGACAAAATGTTGGTCACCTACTTCAATCTTTTCAAGGTCTCCGTCAATTTGCGGATGTTCATAAACAATCCGACGACGTTTAGACTCAGAAATCGGGTCAGGTTGTGGTACCGCAGACAGAAGCGACTTAGTATAAGGATGAACGGGATGGCGGTAAATATCATGGGCTAGACCGATTTCAACTAATTTACCAGCATACATCACAATAATCCGGTCGGAAATGTACTTCACCATGGATAAGTCATGAGCAATAAACAAATAGGTCAAATGCCGTTCTTTTTGGAGTTTTTTCAAGAGGTTGACCACTTGAGCTTGAATTGACACATCCAAGGCTGAAATAGGTTCATCCGCAATGATAAATTTTGGATTTAAAGCCAGGGCACGCGCAATCCCAATCCGTTGCCGTTGCCCACCCGAAAATTCATGGGCATAACGGCCGGCATGCTCACGGCTCAAGCCGACCGCTTCAAGTAATTGACCGACCCGTTCTTGGCGGTCTTTCTTTTTTGGATGTAAACCATGGATGTCAAAGCCTTCAGAAATAATTTCTTGGGCGGTCATCCTGGGATTTAAAGAAGCATATGGATCCTGGAAAATCATTTGCATGTCCTTGGCATAGGCTTTCTTATCAGACTTAGATAAATTATTAGAGACCGTCTTACCGTCAAAAACTATTTCTCCATCCGTGATTTCATAAAGTCCAATTATTGACCGACCCGTGGTTGACTTGCCACAGCCTGATTCACCAACCAAACCTAAGACTTCCCCTTCATAAACATCAAATGAAATATCATCTACCGCTTTAACCGGAGCAGAAGATTTGCCGAAATATTGTTTTAAATGTTTAACTTCTAGCAACTTATTTGCCATGAGCAATCACTCCTTCCTGACCTTCAGCTAAGTAGCGATCAATCCGCGCTTGAATGACTGCAGGCACTTGAATTTTAGGGGCATCCGGATGTAATAACCAGGTCTTAGCAAAATGGTCTTCATTCACCTCAAACATAGGTGGTTCCTTTTCATAATCAACTGCTAAAGCAAAACGATTTCGAGCAGCAAAGGCATCCCCCTTGGGTGGATTGATTAAGTTAGGCGGGGCACCAGGAATCGTGTACAATTCAACCGATCCGTCATTATCCAAGTCCGGCATAGACCCCAATAAGCCCCAAGTATAAGGGTGTTTAGGATTATAGAAAATTTCATGGGCAGTCCCGTATTCAACGATTTGGCCCGCATACATGACCGCTACCTTATCCGCCACATTGGCTACAACCCCTAAGTCGTGAGTAATAAAGATGATAGAGTTACCCTTTTGGGCTTGGATTTCCTTCATTAATTCTAAAATCTGAGCTTGGATGGTCACATCCAGGGCTGTAGTCGGTTCGTCAGCAATCAACAGGTCAGGTTCAGCAGCCAAGGCAATGGCAATCACTACCCGTTGCCGCATCCCTCCAGAAAATTCATGAGGGTATTGGTTGAAACGTTTTTCAGGGTTGGAAATTCCAACTAATTTCAAAAGGTCTAAGACTTTTTCCTTAGCTTTTGCCTTGCCCACAGACTTATCGTGGATTAGGATGACTTCCATGATTTGTTTACCAATCTTAATCGTTGGATTTAAGGCCGTCATAGGGTCTTGGAAAATCATTGCAATTTCATTGCCCCGTACATGGGCCATTTCATTTTCAGATAATTCTAAAAGGTCACGTCCTTTAAAGAGGATTTGTCCCTCATCATATTGACCGGGTGGTTGCGGAATCAGCCGCATAATCGCATTTGAGGTCACAGACTTACCTGACCCAGATTCCCCTACAATCGCCAAAGTTTCACCCGGATTTAGCGAGAAGTCAACCCCACGCACCTCCTGGACTTGACCGGCAAATGTCTTAAAGGATATTTTTAAATTTTTTACTTGTAAAATAGGTTCTGTCATCATTCTTCCCTACTTTCTCAATTTTGGATCAAGGGCATCACGAAGTCCATCCCCGACCGCATTAAAGGCAAAAATCGTTAATGAAATAAGAAGGGCTGGGAAGAATAACCGCCAAGGCGCTGTCATAATTGCTTCGTTCCCTTCTGAAGCCATAGTTCCCCATGAAGCCATGGGTGGCGTCACACCAAGACCTAAATAAGACAAGAAAGACTCAGTAAAGATGGCAGACGGAATGGATAGGGTCATGGTTACAATGATTGAACCCATAGCATTGGGTAATAAGTGACGTAAGATTAGATGCTTGGTATCTGCCCCTAAAGTGCGGGCAGCGAGGACGTATTCCTGATTTTTAATCGATAAGACTTCCCCGCGGACAATCCGGGCCATCCGAACCCAACCAGTAATTGATAAGGCCACGATCATTGGTAAGAGCCCATTATCCATTACTACCAAGAGCATTACAACGACAAGCAAGTAAGGAATGGCCGTTAAAATATCCGCAATCCGCATCATTATCGAGTCAACTCTACCACCAAGGACTCCCGATATAGCTCCCCAACTTGCCCCAATCACTAGGTCAATCAAGGCCGCAGCCAAACCAATAAATAAGGAAATCCGCGCGCCAACCCAAATCCTTACAAATATATCACGACTCAGGTTATCCGTACCAAACCAGTTACTAGCAGTTGGTGGTGTATTAAAATTTCCTGTTTGTTCCGCGAAGCTATAAGGAGACAATAATGGAACAAAGATGGCCATTAAGGCAATGACTATTAGAGTTAATAAGCCAAAGACAGCCAATTTATTTTTAAAAAAAGTACGAGCAACTTGGCCCCAGAATGAGATAGTTTTTGGACTGAGGACATCAATCTGGTCTTCTTTAATCCCAACAACTTCAAAGTCTTGGGCATTTAATACTTCTTGACTCATCTTAATCGTCAACTCCTTCCAATTTTATCCGAGGATCAACTAGGGCATAGATAATATCAACAATCAGTACCGCAAATAATAAGAGGATCGAATAGAAAACTGTCGTGCCCATAATCACCGTGTAGTCCCGGTTAGCGATAGAAGTTACAAAGTGCTTGCCTAAACCAGGAATTGCAAAGATTTTTTCTACGATAAAGGAACCAGTAATCACCCCGGCTGATAAGGGGCCTAAGTAGGTAATGACTGGTAATAAGGCATTCCTTAATGAATGTTTGGCGACAATTTTCCACTTGGTTAAGCCTTTGGCTTTGGCTAATTTTACGTATTCTGAAGTGTTTTGTTCTAACATGGAAGACCGAACTAATTTAGCTACATTCCCCATATAGGTTAAGCCAATAGCCAAGGCTGGCATAATTGAGTAAGAGAAGTCTTTCCAGCCAGAGATAGGAAACCAGTGCAACTTCAAGCCAAATGCATATTGCATTAACCCAGCTAAGATAAAGGAAGGCACCGATATCCCCAGGACGGCGATAATGGTCGCCATATAGTCACCAAATTGATTATGGTATGAAGCTGAGATGACACCCAATAAAACCCCTAATCCCACTGCTAGAAGTAAGGATTCAGCTCCTAAGGCTAAGGAAACTGGGAAACTTTCAGCAATCATATCATTGGTGGACCGATTTTTATATTTCATGGATTTACCAAAATCAAAGGTTGCAACCTTTTTGAGATAATTAACATATTGAACTGAAACAGGTTCATTCAGACCGTAAGCTTCATTCAGTTGTTTTTCAATCGCAGGTGGCATGGCTTTTTCACTAGCGAATGGATTCCCAGGTGCAATCCGCATCAAGGCAAAGGTCAAGGACACGATACAAAATAATGCAACGATAATCTGTAAAATCCGTTTTAAGATATATTTGAACACCTTTTTCCCCTTCTTTCTGAAACTCTAAAAATATTAAAAGTCTCAATTAATTTTAATTATATTCTCATTTTACTCATTAAAAATTTAAAGTCAATGTGATTTTATAAAAACTTGTTTTAAAATAAAGATAATTCGTTAAAAACACCCAGTAGTGGGACTGCCTTTGACGTCCCATTTCCTTTATAAGGAACCACGTTTGCTTGGCAAATCTGACACTCTGTTCCTAATTGCTAAAGCATAAAGGGACAGAGCGAAGCGCTGACAGGCTTATTAGGGATCCACGTTCATTCCATTCGCCTGGTCTATTGGGGCTGGGCAAAAAAGCCCAGTCCCGCTCCCAATAGAAAAGAGCCTGGGGGAATTCCCAAGCTCTTAATACAGAAGGGGTATGGTTATTCGATGACAATGTCTTTAAGATTTACGTTACCTAAGGCATCTGGTTCCATATTCTTAACATTGTCTTTCTTCACGAACAAGTTAGTGTAGTAGTAAAGTGGAATCACTGGCATTTCATCAACAAGAATTGCTTCAGCTTGTCTCATTAAATCGGTTCGTTTAGCAGGATCTTGTTCATTGGCAGCTTGATCCATTAAATCTTTATATTCTGGATTTTCCCAGCCGGTATCATTGTTACCATCGGCTGCCGTTTTATACATATCTAAGAAGGAAGAAGCATCATTGTAGTCAGCAATCCAACCTAGACGGGCTACTTGGTAGTCCATATTAGATACTTGATCTAAGTATACTTGCCATTCGGCATTATTAATTTCAGTTTGAATACCTAAGTTCTTAGCCCAACCTTCTTGAATATATTGAGCAATGGCAGAGTGAGCTTCGGACGTATTAATAGAAATGGCAATACTTAATTCAGAAGGATCAGACATACCTAATTCTTCCAAACCTTTTGCCAAGAATTCTTTCGCTGCTTCGACATCATTATCTTTGAAGTAACCACGATCTTCTTCAAAACCTTCAATGGTTGGTGGTACAATACCTAGAGCTGGTGTTTGTTCACCTTTAATAACATTATCAATTAAACCTTGACGGTCAATTGCTAAAGCGAGTGCTTTACGAATATTTACATTAGACATGACTTCATCTGTTGTATTAACCTTGTACCAATAGATGGCAGCATAAGGATTTATATTCAAACTCTTATCATTCTTATAGGTTTCAATCGAATCTAAAGATACTGTATTATATGGCACACCTAGATAATCTAAGTCACCGGCTTGGTATTGGGCATTGGCTGTTGCTTCAGATTCAATCATTTGAACATTCACTGTTTCGAGACTGACATTATCCTTGTCCCAATAGTTTTCATTTTTAGCTAAAACATAATCAGAGTTATGATTCCATTCAGATAAGACGAAAGGACCATTGACTACATAACCATCCCCCGCTTCAGCAGCCCAATCATCACCCGCTTCAACTGCTTTTTGGTTGACTGGCATGAAAGTGTAGTGAGCGACTAATTCTGGGAAGTATGCTACTGGTGAATTTAACTTAACTTCTAAAGTTTGGTCGTCCACAGCTTTAATTCCAACGGCATCAACTTCACCTTCGCCATTATTATAAGCTTCGGCTCCTTCAATCACATAAAGTAAGGATGCATATTCAGAAGCAGTTTCAGGATTCAAGACCCTTTTCCAAGCATATTCAAAATCTTTAGCAGTCACTGGATCACCATTAGACCAAACTGCATTGTCACGTAACTTAAATGTGACCATCTTACCATCTTCAGAGACATCCCAAGACTCAGCTACAGCTGGTTGTGGTTCGCCATCTTTCATGGAGGTTAACCCTTCAAAAACATTCTTAATAATTGCACCAGAAGTTGAGTCCGTAGCAAGCGCAGGATCAATGGTTGGTGGTTCAGAAGTAGTAGAAATATTTAAGACTTGCTCAGCCTGAGCATAAGTCAATTGACTGGCCAAGGGAGAGAGACTTGATACTAACATAGAAGCTAAGGCAGTGACAGCAAGTCCTGCTTTAAGAAACTTTTTCATAAGATTACCTCCTGTAAAATTAAAATTAGATTAAATACATTAAAACCCTAATAGATTAAAAAGTCAACACTTTTTTAATTTTAATTTAATAAAAGTAGGATCTTTTCTTCTTTTGCAAAAAAAATCCTTCTACTTGAAATTTTCTGCCTATCCTCTAATATGAAGGTATAAGAAAAATAGGAGACAACTTATTATGAAAATTGGAGCCCGCGTCTTAAAAACTGGACTAGCCATTAGCCTCTCAATTATGCTGTCCATCTTGCTACTCCCCAATTCTAAAGGAGTCTTTGCAGGGATTGCAGCCATTACTACAACCATGCCTTCTGTTCGTAAATCTTACGAAATGCTAATCAAACGCTTTAATGCTAACTTTATCGGCGGTGTCGTTGCGGTCATTGCCCTCTATACCATTGGGCCTGGTCCCGTCACCACTGGGATTGCAGCCATTATTACGATTGCCATTTTAAATTACCTCAAATTAGCTGACGTATTAACCCTATCGGTCATTACAGTGGTTGCGGTCATGGTAAATGATTCAAATATTTATTATATTACCGCCCTTACCCGGGTCTTTGATACCTTGATTGGAGTTGTGGTTTCATTTGCAGTGAACTGGCTAATTTATCCACCTCACTATGATGAGAAATTCTACGAGAATTTAACGACTACTACAGCAGAAATTCTGACCTTGATTCGCGCAGAATTACGGAATAATATTTCCTTCACCATTCTTAACCAAGATTTAATCAAAGCCCGAAAGTCACTAAAAGAGAGTCGGACCTTATTCGACCTTATCCGGGGCGAAATGATTCCCCGAAAAGCCAACCGTCAAGTAATTGCTCGTAAATATGTTGTTTACAAGCATATGGTCTTGGCCACAGAACAAGCTGTCAAATTAACGGATGCTTTTCACCAATATGACCATGTTTTTAAAAATTTTGATCAAGACCTTCGCCTATTAATTCGTGAGCGGGTTGAGACCCTTTTAACCGCCCATGAACAGATTCTAATGAAATTTGAAGGCCGGATCTATGTAGATCAAGTTAATTTCATGACGACTAGCCGCGATTACCGCAAAAATTATATTAGTCACTTCTTCCAACAAGCTCTGGTTGAGTTAGATATCGAAGATACCAGTCAAATAGATGTCAATGGGATTATTCACATCATGTCTGCTATCTATACCTATGAAGAAGAAATTCATACCCTGAATCGTTTAATTAAGTCTTACTTACATCGTTATAATATTTCGAATGGGGTCATTGAAAAACCTCATGATAGTATTACAAACGTTTAATAAAAACACCTAACTGTGTTCATGGATTAGTCATTAAACTAATCGCTAAAAACAAAGTTAGGTGTTTATTTTTTTAAAAAATCATCACAGGCATGCCCACATAGACAATTTGAAAGACTTCCTGCATGGCGGATAAAGGCGTATTAATACAACCTAAAGATCCTGAGGATTGATAAACATTCCCTCCAAATTGCGATTGCCATTGGGCATCATGAATACCTTGGCCATTATTATCAAAGGCAATCCAATAGTCCACCGGTTGTACATATTCTTTTTCGGTCCTTGGATTATAACCACGTAAATCGGTCTTTTCTAATTTTTGCCAGACCTGATAGGCGCCTGGCACAGTCAAGGTGCCTATATTTCCTGAAACGATAGGGGTTTCTAGCACTAAGGCCCCTTCTAGATAAACTAACATCATCTGATGGCTTAAGTCCACCTCAACATAGGAATTACCGATTTCATTCTCAGCCATGTAGCCTTGACCCGCAATGGCTGGCTCGCGTTTGTAAGAACCACCCTTTAGAATATTCTCGGCAATAACAGGTGCCTCTGCGTCTGGATCGATATACCAACCAAAGGTGCCTGATTCAACTGTGACTAGCCCTTGATAGGTAGATTGAAATTCATGTTTCCCAAACAAGGAAGAATAAGTTTCATTTAATTGATAAATATAATCTTTGATGGCTTCTTGGTCCACCTGGGCCTGGCCTTGATCATCCAGATGCAACCAAGCTTTAATCTGGTCTTGTGGAATAGTAACCGATTCATGATTAAACTCTAGGGTAATCTGTGTCGCCTCTTTAGCTTGATAATCAGCTTGTAAGTCCTGGATACCCTTGCCATCCTTGGTATACTTAGGTTGTTTATAAGCTGTTTTTAAATCAATTTTGTCTAATCCCTGACTGAGACCTTGGGCAATGGCTTGTCGCATTGACTCTGAGTCGATATTATTTCCATATTTTTCTTCAATAACTTGCAAACTACCATCCTCAGCTTCAGTTAATCTGGCGTTCTGGGTAGCCTCTCTTTGGCTATTATCAATCCCTAAACCTTGAATGAGCTGATCAACTTGGCTGTCGTTAGCAAGTAGACTTGGTTGCGCTTCAAGTTGACGATTTCCCCTTAGGATTTGAATTGGCCAGACCCACGCCCATTGTTTCGCTAAACCTTCCTGCCAATCAAAACTATTTGGATAGTCTAGCTCAAATTGATTTAATTGGACAAAGCCTAAGTCTTTGCCTCCTTCTTGAAAATCAACCACTTCTTGACCTAGTTTAGACTTGACTTCGGCTAAGGCCTCTTGTTGATCACGATTGCCAATTGGAACCCCCGCTGCAAAGGTATTCGGTAAATAGTGGTTTTGGTAGAATATTATTCCAATAATATATAAGATAATTAGCAAGGCCAGAATGACCTGCAGGGCAAATGTTTGTTTATTTTTTGCTCTTAACTTTTTTAATAGTGGGATTATTTGCTTTGTTTGCATTTTTTCTGACCTCCTTTATTAGTTTACTATATTATACTATAAGATAGGATTGAATGTCTGACCTATGAATTGAAAAAATGATTTTCTTGAATATTTTCGATAGTAAGTTAAGATAGAAACAGATTCTCAATAGAAAGTGAGATAATTATGTCACGTTTACTCTTAATTAATGATATTCCAGGAGCAAGCAAGGTTGCAGCTAACACTAATTTACCTGTCTTGACGACTATGGGATTAGAAACGGCCTTATTACCCACTATGATTTTGTCCAGTCATATGGGTTATCAACCTGTGATTCAAGCCTTAACTGATAGCTTTGCACTAAGTCTGAACCATATTAAAAAGCTAAATTTCCATTATGAAGCCATGTTTACTGGGTATTTTGCCCAAGAAAATCAAATTGATACGGTCTTAAGCAAACACCAAGACTTAGCTGACCGCCTTTATTTAGACCCCATCATGGGTGATGGCGGCCATTTATATACTAGCTTTGACTACAATTTTGTCCAAAAAATGCGAAAGCTCGTAGGGCAAGCCCAAATGATTTTTCCAAACCTAACCGAGGCTAGCCTCCTAACCCAGCAGGCTTTTAAGGCACGCCCCTCAGAATCCGACCTACTTAGTCTGAGTGACGCTTTGCTAGACCTGGGCTGTCAACAAGTCGTAATTACCGGTGTACTGAATCAAAACCACAGTCAAATTGGTTTTTATTACCGCGACCAAACTAGGGCTAGAGGAAAATATTACTTCCATAACTATTATCCCCAACCCCTCTATGGTACCGGTGACTTAGCCGCCAGCCTTATTACTGGTTTTAGCGAAAATCAATATGGTCCTGACCAAGCCCTTAGACTAACGAGTCAGCTGATGGATACCATCATCAACTATTCGCTTAGTCATCCAGGACAACAAGCCAATACCCTAGCCTTTGAGCCATTTTTAGTTCAAATGGGTCAACTAGCCAAGGAAGGTCATTATGGTTCTTAGTGATAAAGCAGCTTATGACTTTCTTCAAAAGATTATGAAACTTTATCCCCAAGCTCAACCTCAATTAATTTATGAGAATGCTTTTCAGTTAGTCGTGGCCCTCATCCTGAGTGCCCGCACCTCCGACCAAGCCCTAGCAAAAATCACCCCTACCTTGTTCACGCGTTACCCCACTCCGGCTGACCTAGCCCAATCAAAACCTACCGAGATTGAAGCTTACATCAATCAAATTGGTCTTTACCATCAAAAAGCTAAATATCTTTACCAGACAGGTCAAATTTTAGTCGATCAATTTGAGGGTCAAGTTCCAGCCACCCGGGATGATTTAATGAAACTGGCCGGAATTGGCCGAAAATCTGCCAACCTGGTCTTATTAAAAGCCTTCAACATTCCTGCCTTTGCGGTCGATAGTCATATTCAGCGGATTGCTTACCATCATAGTTTAGTAAGTCCAGGTGCCTCATTATTGAAAATCGAAAACCGGGTTTGTCAACTGCTGGAAGCAGACCAGTGGGGCCATGCTCACCAAGCCATGATTGAATTTGGCCGCCACCACTGCCGGCCCGGCGGACGCGGAGATTGTTTGACTTGTTTTAAATAGGATTTCTTTTTAGTAACTGAAAATTTTTACCTGTTAAAATTCAATACATGGCAGACATGTATGTGTAAGTTTGGTGGTCAAGAAAGCTTTGGGAGTAGTCAAAGTACAACCGACAAGTGTTTTGTGCATCGAAATTGATTAAAGCACCCTTCTCAAACTTTCTGTGCATTGAGATGAACCAATGCACATCCCTCGAATTTTTTGTGCATTAAAATCAATCAAAGCACAACCATCAAGAGTTTTGTCGGTTAGAACAGGACCAGTCACAAAAACCCTAGTCCCCAGTTCAGTTTAATTTACATAAATTGGGAGCTAGACAAAGTCCGGCTCCCTTTTTTTACTTTTTTTGTTCCTAATCCAACTAAGAAAAAGTTATCTTTTAAAATTCATCTATTTCTGGTAATTTTGCTGATTTTCTTAAGAGTTCCATGGTTTGAGTCACTGCTAAAGAAGTTTGCTTCCAGTCTTCATAAACATAGGATAAATGTGTATCATCAGGATGGTTAATCACTTCAGCAAAATTAACCAATTCGTCATACATTGGATTTTCTGGTGTATAAGCAATTAACGTTGCTTCCTGACCAGAAGCATCAATCAAGTCAACGCGATCAATCCGGGTAATTCCATGAATCACAATCGTTTCATCATCCACATAAATTTCAGAGGTCAATTGGGAATGGACTCCTTTAGAAAGAAAGATATTTACCATAAAATCAGCATATTTGAGGTGAATTGTCCCAAATAAATCGACCCCATTTTTACCTTTTTGGGCATTATAACGAACACTTTGAGGTAGACCAAATAAATCAATAGCTACATAAAGCGGGTATACCCCTAGGTCCATCAAGGTCCCCCCGGCCATAGCAGGATTAAAAACATTGGGCCCTTTTTCGCCTTTTTCCATAGCCGCTAAGTATTGAACATAGCGTGAGGAATATTGACCAATATTAAAATTAGCCCCTAAAAAAGGTTGGCTGATTTCATCGAGCTTTCCTTTAACGAGTTCTTTTAGGCGGCGGTAGTTTCGATTTTGATAGTGGACCGCTGCTTCAAAGAAAAAGACGCCATTACGATTAGCAGCCTCTTCGAGTTCATGCCATTGAGCAATTGAAGTCACGATTGGTTTTTCAACAATCACATGCTTGCCCGCTTTGACGGCACGTAAGGCCTGGCTAAAATGCATAGCATTGGGACTCGCAATATAGACTAGATCAACCTCTGGATCAAATAAAATATTATTTAAAGCGTCCGTATAATAATCCGCTTGGTAAACTTGAGCAAAATCCTTTGCCGTATCGACCGACCGTGAATACACTGCCTTTAAGTGGTACAAATCAGTTAACTTACATGCTTTAATAAATTGTTCAGTAATCCAGGAAGTTCCAATTGTTGCTACATTTATCATAGATTACCCTCCTGTTTAATCATTTTCTTAAATTATATCACACTTATACTACTTGCGAGTAGAGGCTATCAAACACTTTTTAATCTTGAGCACACTAAAGCTTTGGCTTGACTAAATTTGCTATAATAGAAATATAAAAGGAGGGTTAAGATGACAGCGTTAGATAAACTTCAAATCAAGGGCCAACTAGTCAAAAGTAAATTTATTCAAGCCAAAGACGCCCAATTACTTTATATCCAAGTACTTTCTAAGCAAAATGAAAAAATTAATGCCCTCTTAGCCAAACATGGACTGGAATTCCTAATGGACCATCAGGAGGGAGACCCGGTCACTCTTTATGGTCACTATAATCAAAAACACCAATTTGTGGTTGAAAAATATCTATCGGCCCAAAAAGGGACAAGCTTATACGATCCGAAGCAACCCAAACATTTAAAATATCCCCACCAAAAAAAATCTAACCTAAGGAGGACCTATGACTCATCCTCAAGACAAGCAAAATACCGATGTAAAAACGAATGACATTCGCCAACATATCGAACAAAAATTAGCTATTTTACCAAATGAACCTGGTTGTTACATTATGAAAGACAAAAATGGTCATATTATCTATGTGGGTAAGGCTAAAATCCTAAAAAATCGGGTCCGCTCATACTTCCGCGGCGCTCATGATACCAAGACAACCAAGTTAGTTTCTGAAATTTGTGACTTTGAGTTTATTGTAACCAATTCTAATAAAGAAGCCTTAATTTTGGAAATCAATTTAATCCAGAAATATAAACCCCAATATAATATTCGTCTTAAAGAGGGAACCATGTATCCCTACCTAAAGATCACCAAAGAAAAAGACCCCCAACTCATCATTACTAATACAGTAAAAAATGATGGCGGTACCTACTTTGGCCCCTTCCCGAATGTTTATGCAGCAACTCAGACCCAACAAGTTTTATATAAGGCTTATCCATTACGCCACTGTGGCCTCAATGAAAAACGCGCTTGCTTCTATTACCACCTCGGCCAATGTATTGGACCCTGCGACCACGAAGTCCCGCAAGAAGTCTATGACCGCCAAATTGATAAGATTAAGCGATTTTTCAAAGGGGATGTCGCCGAAATTAAGACAGCTTTAAAGGAAAAAATGGAAACTGCCGCCGAAAAAATGGAATTTGAACAAGCCGCTGACTATCGCGACCAAATCCGCTATATTGAAACCACAGTCGAACAACAAAACGTCATGAATAAAGACTATGACAATATGGATGTCTTCGCCTATGTCATGGACAAGTCCTGGTTATCTATTCAGGTCTTCATGTTACGTCAAGGATCTATACTAAAACGCAAGGCAATTATCGAGCCTTCTTATGGTAATCCTGAGGAAGAAGTTACTTCCCTGATTGCCCGTTTCTATAAGGAACAAGCCCAAATCCAACCCAAGGCCATTCTCGTTCCTTCGGATGTTGACCATGAACTCCTCCATGATTTCCTTGATCTGCCCGTTTCAACCCCACTTCGAGGTAAGAAACATTCTATCTTAGAGCTTTGCGAGAAAAATGCTAAGATCGCCCTCGATGAAAAATTCCGATTGGATGCTATGAGTCACAAGAAAACCGTCCAAGCCGTTCAAGAATTAGCAGATGCCCTTAATATTCCCCAAGCCGAACATATTGAATCCTTTGACCATTCGAATATTCAAGGAACCAATGCGGTCTCAGGTATGGTGGTCTACACCCATGGTAAGGAAGATCGGAAAAATTACCGCAAATATAAAATTAAAACTGTGGAGGGTGCCAATGAATTTGCTTCGACCCAAGAAGTTATCCGCCGCCGCTATAGCCGCTTACTTAAAGAAGAAAAGCCCCTACCTGATTTAATCCTTATGGACGGGGGCATTGTCCAAGTCCGCGCTGCTCGCGATGTGATTGAAAATGAATTAGGTCTAGCTATCCCGGTAGCTGGCATGGTCAAAAATGACCACCATAAAACCGCCGCCCTCTTAGATGGCTATAGTGAAGAAATCATATATTTAGATCCCCGAAGTCAGGCTTTCCGCCTCCTTCAAAGAGTCCAAGAAGAAGTCCACCGATATGCAATTTCTTACCACCGCAATGTCCGTTCTAAGAATACCTTCGCTTCAATCTTAGAAGAAATCGATGGGGTTGGACCTAAGACCCGCAGCAAATTATTGAAGCACTTTAAATCCTTACAGAACATTAAAATCGCTAGTTCCGAAGAAATTCAAGCCCTTGGAATTAATCAAAAAACAGCTATAGCTGTTTTAGAAGCTTTAAATAAAACAAGCAGAGATTAGGATATTTAATATCCTAATCTCTGCTTTATTTTTTATTTTAAATAATCACTTGATCTATTTTTTTAACTTAGAAAACAATCACAGGGGTCCCGTAATCCACATAAGAATAGATTAAAGATACTTGGTCATATGGGGTGTTAATACAACCCAGTGAACCTGCATAGGTATGGACGTCGCCACCAAAGGCTGATTGCCAAGGAGCGTCATGAATACCTTGGGCCTTATCATCAAAACGAATCCAGTATGATACTGGGGTTGAATACTCCACATTGTAGAATTGATTGTACCCCACTAAATTCGTGTCGGTTAGCATTTCATTGACAGCATTGGCTCCTGGCACTGTTTCAGCCCCATCTTTACCTGAAACAATAGGGGTTTCTGTAATTAGGGTACCTTCATAGTATAGGTACATAGTTTGATTAGCTAAATCAACCTCAACATAAGTATCACCAATATCATCAGCTGCCCCTGCAATTCCTCCAGTAGAGTAAAAGACTGGCTCAGCTGGAACTGACTCGCCCGCTTCTAAAGCTGAAGCAATGGCTTCTGTTTCGGCTTCAACATCAATTTCCCAACCTAAAATTCCTGGTTGGACTTCTACTTTACCAAAATTAGTCGAATTAAATTCACGATATTTATTAAAGGTTGAATATTTTTCATTGAGCTCGGTTAAATAAGCAGCAATGGCTTCGCGGTCTAATTGAATTTCATCATCATCCGATAAAGTCATCCATGATTCAATCTTCTTTTTGTCAGTTTCAACGGTGTCACCACCTAATTCAAAAGAAAATTCATTATTTGCAATTTTATCGATTTTAGTTAACTTATCTTGAAGTTTCTTATTATCTTCCACTGCGATTGGTTGATCATAAGCTTCTTCTAATTTAATGTCTGTTTCTTTAGTGGTTAAAGCTTGATCTAGAACTTCTTCCAGCTTTTCTGCTTGGATTTCAGTGCCAGCCTGTCCTTCTGTTGCGTAGTATCCTTTAGCTTCATCATAAGCCAATTCTGCTTGGATGGCAGGTTTGCGTTTGTTCCCCTTAAGCTCACTTTGATTTAAATCAGAGGCTAAATCAGCCACATCTAAATCAACTTCTTGACCTAAACTATCAGCATACACCTTATCCGTCAGCATTTCACTCATCCAATTAGCATGGTCTTGTTGCTTAAAGGCTTGCTTGATTGATTTATTTAAGTTGAAAGTTGGCTTTAAATCAGCCAATTGAATTTTTTTAACTGTTTGGCCATCCTCGATTAATTTATATTCTTTAGCTAAGAGTTGTTTTTCAACTTTGTCGCTCGCTGCTTTGACTGTAAGGTTAGAAATATCAATCCCTGCATATTGAGAATTGAAATTAAAATGGTCTTGAAAGTAAAAGAAACCTCCACAATAGATTAACCCAAAAAGAACAAAAACACCCATCACGAGCTTTAAGAACTTTTTCATCGCAGTAACCCTTCCTTTATAATTCGATAATAATCTTTAAAAAATCTTAAGTATTTAAAAGATACCATGAAAACTTAAAGGAATCAATGTTATCTAGCATATTTTTTATGAGAAAATAGTTAAAAAGTCAGATAAAGAAATACATTCTTTGTCCGACTTTTCTTCTTTTAAACTTATAATTTCGCTAAGGTTTCTTCTAATAATTGATTAATTACTTGTGGATTGGCTTGTCCCTTAGAGGCTTTCATAATTTGACCGACAAAGAATCCAAGTGCCCGTCCTTTACCATTCTTATAATCTTCAACTGATTGAGGATTATTAGCAATGGCTTCATCAATCATTGGTTGCAATTTGGCTGGATCAGAAATTTGGGCCATCCCTTGGGCTTCGACGACTTCCTCAGCATCACCACCTTCAGTCACTAAGATTTTAAAGAGTTTCTTAGCGATTTTAGATGAAATGGTTCCCTTATCAATTAATTGAATCATTTGACTCAAATTATGGGGCGTTAATTCAGTTTCATTCAAGGATACTTGCGCCTTATTTAAGTGGGCAGACACTTCGCCCATCAACCAGTTAGAAGCTTGTTTAGGGTCAGCTCCTTCAGCTACCGTTTGATCAAAGAAATCTGACATTAACTTAGTTTGAGTTAAAACCATGGCATCATATTCAGGTAATTCATATTTTTCAACATACCGCTGACGACGTTGGTCTGGCATCTCAGGTAATTCAGCTTTAACTTTTTCCACCCAATCACGGCTAATATGTACCGGTGGAATATCTGGTTCGGGGAAGTAACGATAATCGGCCGCCCCTTCTTTGACCCGCATCAAGATTGTGTCGCCAGTTGCTTCATCATAACGTCGAGTTTCTTGTTGGATGATACCCCCAGCCCGTATAATATCCGCTTGACGGGCCTCTTCAAAGGCTAAACCTTTACGTACATAGTTAAAGGAGTTTAAGTTCTTCAGCTCTGTTTTAGTCCCAAATTTTTCTTGACCATAAGGGCGAATAGAGATATTGGCGTCACAACGAAGGGATCCTTCTTCCATCCGGACATCAGAAACATCAGTGTATAAGATTTTTTCCCGTAAGGCTTCAAGGTAAGCATATGCTTCTTCCGGTGACCGCATATCCGCTTCCGATACGATTTCAATCAAGGGGGTTCCTTGACGGTTCAAGTCTACATAGGAGAAGCCATCGGTACCGTGGGTATTTTTACCTGCATCTTCTTCCAAGTGAACCCGTTCAATTCGGATTTTTTTCTTATGACCATTGACTTCGATTTCAATCCACCCATTCGTCCCGATTGGAAAATCATTTTGGGAAATTTGATAAGCGGCTGGGTTATCAGGATAGAAGTAATTTTTCCGGTCAAAGCGCATCGTTTCTGCAATATGACAGTTTAAAGCTAAGGCTGCCCGCATCCCAAATTCAATGGCTGCCTTATTAAGAACAGGTAGCGCCCCTGGGTAGGCCCAGTCTTTTTCATTGGTATTTGAGTTAGGCTCAGCTCCAAAGTGAGCGGGAGAGCTAGAGAAAATCTTGGTTTCAGTTTTTAGTTCTACATGGACTTCAAGTCCAATGACAGTTTCAAAGTTCATTACTTGTCTCCCTTCACAAAATTAGGTTCTTGGCTTAAATAATCATGACCTTGTTCGAAAGCGTGAGCTACTTGGTATAAAGTAGCTTCATCTTGAGCTTTAGCCATTAATTGTAAGCCAATCGGTAGACCCGCTTGGTCTAAGCCCGCTGGAATTGAAATGGCAGGTAGACCGGTTAAGTTGGAATTGACCGTTAATAAGTCAGCTGTATACATTTCTACTGGGTCTTTAGTTTCTTTACCTCCAATTAAGAAGGCAGTAGAGGTAGTTGTTGGTCCCATAATTAAATCATATTGGTCGAAGACTGCTTGGAATTCTTGCTTGATGAGAGTCCGTACTTGGGCTGCCTTCTTGAAGTACAAGTCAAAGGCTCCAGCAGATAAAGAAAAGGTTCCTAAGATAATCCGACGTTTCACTTCATCACCGAATCCTTCTGACCGTGATTGCACGTAAACTTCTTCTAAAGTTTGAGCTGCTTCAGACCGATAACCATAACGGATACCATCATAACGTTGTAAGTTTGAAGATGCTTCAGAAGAAGCAATAATATAATACACATTAATCCCATAAACAGAATGCGGTAGGGAAACTTCTTCCACGGTTGCACCTTGGCTTTCAAAGAAGTCAGCGGCTTCTTGCATCCGTTGCCGGATTTCAGTATTAATTGAATCTACTTTATATTCTTTAGGGAAAGCAATCTTCATTCCTTTAAGGTCTTGACCAATTTTGCTTGAAAAATCATATTGCTCAGTTGGTAGTGAAGTCGAATCGCCTTCATCATGACCTGCAATCACTTCTAGTAGTAAGGCATTATCAGCCACGGTATGAGTTAATGGACCTACTTGGTCTAAGGAAGAACCGAAAGAGATAACCCCTAACCGAGAAACCGTGCCGTAGGTTGGTTTCATCCCAACTAAACCATTAAAGGCAGCTGGGTTACGGACAGACCCCCCCGTATCAGTACCTAAAGCTCCTGGTACTTGTTGGCTAGCTACCACTGCAGCTGATCCACCAGAAGATCCCCCAGGTACTCGTTCTAAGTCCCAAGGATTATGGACGGGTCCGAAATAAGAAGTTTGGTTGGACCCACCCATGGCAAATTCATCCATATTGACCTTACCAATAATAATGGCACCGGCCGCTTTTAGTTTAGCAATCACCGTCGCATCATAAGTTGGCACAAAGTTTTCTAACATTTTTGAGGCCGCGGTGGTTCTTAAACCTTCCGTTAAAATATTGTCTTTAATTGCTAGAGGAATACCATTTAAGACAGGAGCATCTGAACCATAGCCAATTTGATCGGCTTGTTCTGCTGCCGCTAAGGCTTGTTCTTTATTTAAAGTAATAAATGCATTAATGGCTTCATCCTTTTGCTCAATATCGGCGTAAATAGCGGTCACCAAATCTTTAGAGCTATATTTACCTGCTGCTAAATCAGCTTTAATCCCGTGTAAGGTTTTTGAAAATTCTACCATTCTATTCTTCCCCACTTTCTAAAATAGCTGGCACCTTGATAAAGCCATCTTGACTCTCCGGTGTATTGGCTAAGAAAGCTTCCCGTTTACCAGATAACTTGGCTTGGTCGGGACGGTAAATATTTTCTAAGGCATTACCAAAGTAAGTTGGTTGAACGCCTTCGGTATCGACTTCTTGTAATTGTTGAACCATGCTAACAATCTCTTGAATGTCAGCTTCAAAGGCTGCTGCACGATCAGCCGCAATATTAAGTTTAGCTAGTTTAGCTAGCCGCTCAAAATTATCTATTCCTAACATGTATTCGCTCCTCTTCTTTTAATTCAAAATTGTTACTTGGAACTGGTCTGAGTTAGCATTTCTCACCAGTAAGGCCTCTAAACCAGATACGGAAGATATCTTAATTTCAATGGGTACCCCTTCTGGCAAGCGACGACTCGCGACGTCATTCACGTATTGGCTGATAGCCGTAATTTCTGTTTCTTGGAAAAATTGAGTAATAATTTCAATATTCAATTCAGCCAAGCCATTATCAATATACCAAGCATCTCCCGAAATTCCATTAAGATTAGGGAAGAAATTCTCAACATCGTTGGCAAAATCAGTGAAATAATTATATTGGTCATTTTGACTTTGATCATCTCTCACCGGTAATAAAACGCGATATTCATTATGTTCTGCCCAATCACTCACATTGTTCCCTTCCCGGGAAATTCCATCCAGCAGATAAGTGCCCCCAATATTTTCAGAATCAGGCGTTGAGGCATAGATTCCGACTACAATCGGAACGGACCGCAATTGTTCCGTATTTCTTAATCGGCCTACGATAATATTGGCGTACTGTTTACCGCGTTCCCGCATTTCACCCACAGAAATTTCTGTTTGATAT
Organism: Eremococcus coleocola ACS-139-V-Col8; assembly: GCF_000183205.1. NCBI lineage: Bacteria > Bacillati > Bacillota > Bacilli > Lactobacillales > Aerococcaceae > Eremococcus > Eremococcus coleocola. The sequence goes on from NZ_AENN01000015.1 coordinate 375,436, forward strand.
TCGGTACCATCACTATCGGTATATTGGTAGAGTGAATTCATGGAAAGACCAATTACCACGCCACCTAAAGAAAAACCATCATCTGACTCAACCATAATATCTTTTTCCATAATCTGGTTAAGATAAATCGGTGGAATTTGTTCATCTACAACCGTTGCTTCGGTTGCTTGGGACTCTTGCGATTCATCTGACTCTTGACCTTCAGGTTGGTCCCCTGGTGCCGTTGATTCAGAAGAGGATTCAACATCTTTGATATCTTCTGCCGGTAGTTCAGGGTTTAGACCTTCACCATTAGTTTCAGATTCCCGACTCAGCCATGCAGTCATTGTGTCCGCATCAATTAATTGTCCTTCTTGTAAATAATATTGATTAGTCGGAAAGACTGATTTAGAAATCCGCATTAAACCTGCTTCAAAAGCAGCCATATTACGTGCCCCTAAAAGGTTGGTATTGTCAGTATCAGAAATACCTAAATTATACTTACCATCCGTAATAACCGCCCGATAGTATTCATCTGAAATTTGATTATCCGTTGTTTGAACACTCACTTCGTTTGGCGCTAAAGAAGCTTCTCGATCTTCTTGATTACCTAAGTCGTTCAAACACCCACTTAATACGACACTTAATAAACTAATTAAGGATAAGACCTTGAGTGATTTGCGCATTAGATTACTCACTTTCTTCATTGATTTGAGCTAAGAATTCTGACTCATCTAAGATTGTCACACCTAATTGCTCAGCTTTACTTAATTTTGAACCAGCATCCTGGCCAGCCACGAGATAGTCTGTATTTTTGGAGACAGACCCTATCACCTTAGCCCCTAAGCCTTGTAAAATTTCTTTGGCCTGACTACGACTATAGCTTGCCATCGTCCCAGTTAAGACAACCGTCTTATCAAGCCAAAAATCATTGTCCAAACTTGTTTGATTGACTTTTGGCCCTGTATAGGTCATATTGACGCCCATATTAGTCAAGTCTTGAATCAAAGCATGACTGGCTTCATCCTGAAGGAAATCTACCAGTGATTTGGCAATAATGGTACCAATACCATCAATATTCGTAATTTCTTCTTCAGATGCCTGGCTTAATGCTTCTATTGTATCAAATTTTTGGGCAACTAAGCGAGCTGCTTTTGCTCCGACATGACGAATACCAAAACCGAATAATAATCGTTCTAAAGAATTGGTTTTAGAAGCCTCAATTGCTTGTAGTAGTTTTTGCGCCGATTTTTCTTTAGTATTAGGTAATTTCAGTAAATCGGCCAAAGTTAAATGGTATAGGTCCGCCACATTTTGAATCATATCGTGGTCAAGCAAGGCGGCCACCACTTTTTCACCCAAGCCTGAGATATTCATGGCTCCCCGTGAGCCAAAATGTGAAATTTGGGCTAACCGTTGTGCCGGACAAAGAGGGTTAAGACAACGCAGGGCAACCTCTCCCGCTTCCCGTTCCAAGGGATGGTAACAAACGGGACAGGTTTCAGGAATAACTAGGGGGGTGCTATCAGCCGGTCTTTGATCTAAATTGACCTCAATAATTTCCGGAATAATATCCCCTGCCTTATGAATTACCACCTGGTCTCCAATCCGAACATCCAGGGCTTTAATTAAATCGATGTTATGGAGCGAGGCGCGTTGCACCGTCGTTCCTGCCAGAAAAACAGGATCCATGACAGCGGTTGGGGTCACTACCCCAGTACGACCAACCGTCCATTCGACTTCTTTTAACCGGGTTGCTTCAACTTGAGCTTTAAACTTATAAGCAATTGCCCAGCGCGGTGCTTTGACAGTATAGCCTAAGGATGATTGTTGCGCAACCTGATTCACCTTAATCACTACCCCATCAATTTCATAGGGGAGGTCAGCCCGTTTCTGGCCGACTTCTTGAATATAAGCCATAATTTCTTCCTTATTATGGCAGAGCCGCCGCAAGGGATTCGTTCTAAGACCTAGTTCTTGTAGGAAATCAAAAAGCTGGGCTTGCGAATCTATCTGATAGTCCTCATTGTAAACTGCCCCATACATAAAAATATTTAATTGCCGTTTTGCCGCTTCTTTAGGATTAATTTGCCGCAGGCCACCTGCCGCTGCATTTCTTGGATTAGCAAACGGAGCAAGGCCAGCTAAATCACGACTTTCATTCAATTTTTGGAAAACTGCTTTTGGCATATAGGCCTCACCACGGAATTCGCCTGACACCGGTTTTTGTAATCTTAAGGGAAGTGCTTTGATAGTCCGAAGGTTACTGGTAATATTCTCCCCAACCCTACCATCCCCCCGAGTTGCCCCTTGGACAAAAAGACCGTCTTCATAGCGAAGGGAGATTGATAAACCATCAATTTTACACTCACACATGAAGGTCAAAGGTCCAGACACTTGATTTTGAACCCGATCAATAAAGGCTACAACCTCTTCTTCCGAAAAAGCATTAGCCAAGGAGTACAAAGGCTCAAGATGGGTGACTTTTTCAAAACCTGCTAGGACCTGGTCGCCAATCCTCTGAGTAGGCGAATCTGGACTTAACCAATCAGGATGAATTTTTTCAAGATTTTCTAATTGACGGTACATCTGGTCATAGACTGCATCTTCAGCTTGAGGCTTATCTAAGACATAATAAGCGTAGGCAAGCTGATTCAACTGCTCCTTTAAATCTTGGTAATCGTCTAAGGTCATTTCCTTGATTTCTTTCATGCCTAAGACCCTCCTTTTTAGTCTTTCAATTATACCATTGTTTCAAACATCTGCCATCTTAGATTAGTCAACTTTTGTAATCGGTGCAAAGGAGGCTAATAAATGTTTAATTCCTTGCGATTCAAAGGCAATAGACAAGGTCTTATCCTTACCAGAATCTTTGACAGCAATAACTGTACCTGTGCCCCACAACTTATGGCTGGCTTTGTCTCCCACTTGCCATTCCACTTGGTTTTCTTGTTGCCCTTGTTTAGTCATAGTTAGTCCAGCCTTAGATCGACTGGTTTTAGGCCGGTGTTTAGACAGACGCACTGAATTGGCACTCTGGCGTCCAGCAGCGCTTGATATACTTGTGCCAAAATTAGAAAAACTAGGGGAAGTCTTCCATGAACTGGAAGCCAAGTGGTTGATGCCCTCGTTTTTAACTTCCAATAACTCTGAATCAATCTCATCAATAAAACGACTCGGTAGATTATGTTGGTACTGGCCGTATAAGAGTCGATTAGCTGAAGCTGACAGGAAGAGTTGGTCTTGAGCTCGGGTCATACCAACATAGGCTAAGCGGCGTTCTTCTTCTAATTCCTCTTCATTTTCACTCGCCCGTCTTAAAGGAAAGAGTCCTTCTTCCATTCCTACCATAAATACATAAGGAAATTCTAACCCTTTGGCTGCATGAAGAGTCATGAGGGTCACTTGGTCAGGATCTTGGTTTTCATTATTCTCTCGGTCGGTGACCAAGGAAATATCGGTTAAGAAGAGGGTTAGTAATTGGCGCTGACTAAGGTCAGTCTCGGATTGATCATCTTGATCAGGGTCAACCATATCAGGATCTGCTTCTAGCCGCATGGACTGGTCCTCTTCATCAAAGCTTTTAGTTACTGAAGCAAACTCTTCTAAGTTTTCAATCCGAGTCATAGACTCAATGTCCTTATTTTTTTGTAAGTCTGCTAGATACCCTGACTGCTGCCAAACTTGGTCGACCAAATCAGATATTGGTAGGAATTCAGCTTGTTGACGCAGTTGGTCAATCATGGTTTTAAAGGCGAAAAATTTAGCCTGTGTCCGACTTGGAATATTAGATAAGACCATCTGTTCCATGGCTTCATACAAGGACACGCCCATTTGATTGGCTAAATCTTGTAATTTATCGACTGAGGTCTGGCCAATCCCACGTTTGGGTACATTTACAATTCGTCTAAAACTTAAATTATCCGAAGGATTATCAATCAGCCGTAGATAAGCCAAGGTATCTTGGATTTCCTTCCGGGAATAGAATTTTAAGCCCCCCACAATGCGATAAGCCAGGTTGGCTTTAAGAAACTGGTCTTCTAAACTCCGGGATTGAGCTTGGGTCCGGTATAGGACCGCAATGTCCTGGTTTTTGGCTTGCTGACTTTGTTTTAACCGCTCAATGGTTGCCGTCACATACATGGCTTCGGACCGGTCATTATCTGCAATATAAAAGGATACTTTTTCCCCTTTGGCTTTATCTGACCATAATTTTTTGGCTTGCCGTGATTTATTGTTTTCAATCACTGAATTGGCTGCATTCAAAATAGTCTGGGTAGACCGATAATTTTGCTCTAAGAGAATCGTAGTTGCATCGGGGAAATCCTCTTCAAAATTAAGGATATTTTCCATATTCGCTCCCCGCCAACCATAAATACTCTGGTCAGCATCACCGACCACACAAACATTCCGTAGGATACCCGTCAATAATTGGACGAGAAGATACTGGCTCTGGTTGGTATCTTGGTATTCATCCACATGGATATACTGAAACTTATGTTGATAAAACAAACGGGTTTCTTCATTTTCTTCCAATAATTTTACTGTTAACAAAATCAAATCATTGAAATCCATGGAATTGTTCGCTTTTAAGTAGGCTTGATATTTGGCATAGACATTGGCTTGAATATCTTCTATAAATCCTGCATGACTGGCAGCAAAGTCTTCTGGCAACTGGCCTTTATTCTTGGCATCATCAATTACATATAAAAAGTCTTTATAATTGAACTGTTTGCCATCAAGATTAAGTTCTTTCAAGATGTTTTTCATTAAGGTTGCTTGTTCACCTTGGTCGATAATCGTGAAATTGCTGCTATAACCAACCTTGGCCGCCTCCCGCCGTAAAATCCGAGCACACATGGCATGAAAGGTAGAAACCCAAATTGATTCGGCCGCAGGACCCACTAAAGCTTGAACCCGTTCTTTCATTTCATTGGCAGCTTTATTGGTAAAGGTAATTGCCAAAATATTCCAGGGATTTACCTGCTTAGCTTGGACCAAATAAGCAATCCGGTGAGTCAAAACCCGGGTTTTACCCGAACCAGCTCCGGCAGCAATTAAGACTGGACCTTCGGTGGTCAGAACCGCCTGCCGTTGGCGGTCATTTAATAAATCAATACTTTTTTGTAAATCTGTCATTTAAGGATTTCCTCCGTCACTGATTTCTTTCAAGGACTTTACGTATACACGGCTTCTATTATATCGAATCTAACTAGACTTTTTAAGTGACATCCATTAAAAAAGCAAAAATCCTCACTTTCCTTTAAAGTAAAGAATTTAAGCCTTCCTTTTCTTAACTTTTGGTTCAGTTAGGTATTTTTGTGTGATTATTCTATACTTTATGCCAAGTCAGGAATTTTCCTCTAACTGGGTTCTAGCATTTTACCGTCACACGGATCATTACAAAAAAGCTGAGAGTACAAAATAATAAAACTCCTAATTTTGTAAATAGAATGAGGGACTAAGCAAAAAGCTCAGTCCCTCCCAATTATTTAATATGAATAATTCTTATCATTTCAACAGTTAGTATAATCGATCAAGCAAAAAGCAAAGTCTTTCACCGCTTGCCAATATTGCCGCTTTTTCTTAAGCCATTAATTCAGTTATTTCGATTTGCCGTTCACAGGAAGCCAAGGAGTCCCCCGTAACTACGACATAACCACTTAATTTATCAGGATCAGATCCCATCGGATTAAACAAGGCAAAGTGCCAATCATTCCGCAGACGGTATTGCGTTAGAACTTGTTCCTGATTTAACTGATTTAAGGGAATCGAAATAGCTGCCTTAGCCATAATTCTTAATTCAGGTAAAGGAAGACCTAAGCTCGCTCGGACCGTAGCCTGGAATTGATCCATGGACGTAGTACCTAAAGTGAAGATGGCCTCTTGTCCTAAGCCGATGGTAGCACCATTCACATAAATCACATCAGCAGAAGTAATAAAGACCTTGAGCGTAGTTGCACCCACCAAAGATAATTTTTGAGCTAGCTCAAAGCCAATGCGCTCGATTTCCTCTTGAATAAAGGCTGGTAAGGAGACAGGAAAACGCACTTGACTGCCTGACACATCCCCTTGACTAACCTCCTCAAAGATTGGATATAAGAGGGTTTCGCCTTGTTGGTTTCGTACGATGGTCAGCGAAGCCTTATGCTCAACAGGAATCCATGCTTCTAAAATACAAGTTCCAATTTCTAATTTAGCCTGAGCAGCAGAATAATCTTCGGTTGAATAAAGGATGAGATTATCATCAGCTTGGGCTACGTTTCTTTGACTTGCTTTTAAAACACAAGGAAAACCTAAATACTCAACCGCTTCTTTAATATCTTCGATGTTGGTCACTAAAGAGTAAGGCGCCACTAGACACTGATGATTATCTAAGTATGCTTTTTCTATTAATCTGTCGGTAGTAATGGCGATTAAATCATCAGACAAGGTTACCTCGGTCAGCTTATTTAATAGTTGAAAAGAACGATTTGAGAGCAGGCCCAATTCAACCATTACTAAATCAACCCGCTCAGCAAAATATGTCAAAGCCTGGTCATTATATGATTCTGCTACAGTTTGCCAGGAAGCAAATTGCCGTACGGGATTCACATCTTCCAACACTAGACTAGCCACCCGATAGCCTAAGCGCCCTGCAGCTTGAGCCAATAAAGCCGAGGGAATGCTTGCCCCAATAATCCCAATTGTCTGACCTGGATAAAAGTCTCTCGTCATTGTCTCACCTCTACTTCAAATAGTTTCTGCTTATTATGATACCATATTTACCTGGGCATTCACGGTCTTTTACATAAAAAACAAAATATATTATTCTGGTTGATCATATTGGGACAAATCCCAGCTCTCAATCATTTCAATCAATTTATTCGCATAATCAGGATCGGTTGCGTAACCTGCTAGCTGAAGCCCTTTGGCCTGTGCTTGATAAGTTTCTCCTTCTAAAACTGCTTGGTAAAAAGCTGGGTCCCAGCTAGTCCCATAATAAATTAAATGTGCATGTTCTGTCATTGATTGCTCCCAAGAATCATATACTTTAAACCGGTCCGTAATGGTAAGCCAAGATCCATCTTGGAATTCCTGGGTTTCTAAATCAATACCCGCTTCATCATCCGCCTCCGTTTTAACTCCATATAAATTATAGTAGTCACTCGCCAACTGACTCATCCCATAATTCGACTCTAAGCTAGCTTGAGCCAAGGAAACAGAAGCTAAAATCCCATATTGTCTTTGTAATTTTTGGGCAGTTGGAACCAACTGACTTATAAAGGCTTCTTGTTGAGCTTGTAATTGGGCTCCATCATTTTGCCCTGAAAAGTTTAGCATCTTATAGAGTAATCCCATGATGAGAAGTAAAAATACGACCACAAATATGGTCATGGAACCAATCTTTTGGAGTAACTTCGATTTAAAACGACGCCATTTCTTAATGAAAGGTGTCGTTTGTTTGTTCTTCTTTGACTTTTTAGGCTTGGTTTTTGTTTTTTTCTTAGTTCCCATGACCTACTCCTTTATTAAATCTGATCAGCCTCCTCGTACTTAGCTGATTCATCATTGACCCATTGCAATAGCTTCCGTTGGTCATGTCCAATTTGATTTTGGATAACCCCAGGTAAACGCATTTCAATTATATCAGAGTAACCCCAGATTTGATAATCGGCCACAAGTCTGAGAATAACCATATTTGACTTACGAACAGAACCTAACTCATTTTCTTGACTATGTTTCCATTCTATCCGAGCCAAATCATGTTGTAACCAAGTCTTGGCTATTTGTTGCTTTAAATAGATATATTCTGCTACTGGATTATGAATAAAATCAGGACTAAGTTGGGCTTGACGAACTATCTTTTGGACGAGCATCCATTCATAATCGGTAAACAAAGTAGATATAATTTGCATATTTTCGTATTTGAGACCTTGTTCCCCTTTCTTCCACCGATCCCAAGATTGGGGCGAAATACCTAATTGGTCATTATAAAAGGCCTTTTCAGTCAAATATTTTTCTTTAATGGCATGAACAACAATTTCTACTAAATAAGGGCTCATATTACACATCACCTTTCACGTGTATTTTTCTTAATTATACACCTAATAGGTGATGAACACCAGCCTATTTAAAGGAAATACATCGTTTGAATTTAGATGAAAATCAAGTAAATGATAAAAGTTTCTCTCAAAAATTTATAAACAAAAAACCAACCTAGGAATTGAAATTCACTAGATTGGTTGTATATAAGTTTTACTAAAGAACTAACTGCTTAGTTATATTTATAACTGCCGTCTTCTGCTTTGAACCATTTAGGCTCAACCACAACTCCATTTTCATTCACATAAGACCGGTTAGGCAAGACAACATATTCTCCGGTATTTTCAACTAATTGAGAATAATAGTCTTCTCGACCATTAGCATTTCCTGTACTTGTATTAGCCTCTGTGCCTTCTGCGTTATTAGTTTCTTGGCCTGTATTTGGTGATGGTAATATTGATATTTGGCTACTTTCATCAACAGCTGGTTCAGCTTGAGCTTGGCTATCACTACTAGAACTTTCGTCACTAGTATCTGTGCCTGTTACTAATAAGCTAGCTAAACTATTAAACAATTTGGTGAAATCTGCTTGTTTAGCTTTATCAGACAACATCACCACGATATAGTTTTTGGCTTCAGTTTTTAAAATACCCGCATAATAATTTTGTTTAGTATTGGCATCGGCACTAGCAATTTCATAGCGACCTGTTACGTCTGGAATACCAGCTTCAGGATACTTGTTATTGATAGGCGTATTAAGTAATTGTTCTTTAATGGCTGCATCACTTTCAGCAGAAACTAGTTCATCATTGGCCAATTTATTTAACAATAAGCCTAAATCTTGGATACTTGTAGTTGCCCCTGTAACACCACCTTCATTATCAACCGCAAGAAGAGTATTCACCTTAGTTGCAAAGTAATCATGTTCATTCAACCAAGTATTAAATTGATTAGGTCCACCCAGTGCTTGAATTAAATGATTCATAGCAGTAACATCATTTTCTTGAACCATTGCATAGACTAAATCACTGATAGTCAATGGAGTTTCTGGACTGCTAGCTGCAATATTGCCTTGATCCCCCTGAGCAATTAAACTTTCATTTAATTCAACGGGTTCTTCTAGGGTTAATTCGTTGGCATCTATTTTTTCATAAAGATTTTGTAGAATAAACCAAGCTATTTCATTGGCAGCTTCTACTTCTTTGGCTTGATGTTGATAAGCTTGACTAGGTTCACTGGCGTCAGCTAAGTATACTGAAACATCATTGTTGGTTCCACTCTCAATCGCTTTATTAAATTCAGCTTGTTTTTCAGCATTGGCTTGATCCGCTTGTGGACGATCAAATGAAATTTTTTCTTCAAACTTACCATCCTGACTCGTAATGAATAAGTTTGCTTGCCCAGCTTGGTCAGAATTTTCGGAAGTCATTTGTACTTGGCCGTCACCGACTTGCCCTGGATCATTAAATTTAAGACTTAAATTTTTACCATTTTTAGTTAAGGCAAAAGCTTGACCTAATTCTTGTTTTTGACCATCTTGTTCAATGGCAAAGTTAAATGTTGACCGATCAACACTTTCTAATTCTTGGTCAAAAGCTAAATCAACTTCAATGATAGGGTAGTTATCCGTCTTAACTTCCTTGTTGCTCACTGTGAAAGTTCCTTGTTCTTCAGCGGCTTGATTACTTTCTTGATTAGAGCCAGTGCTTGGGTCAGCCCCTGTTTCTATTTCACTTTCACTTGTTTCAATTGGCTGACTACTCTCGCTCTTATCTTGATTAAAATAATCAGTTACTTTGCCAATAAGTTGTGGTCCGAATAAGAATAATAGAAAGACAATGGCAACAGCAATTAATAATTTAAGGATTCCCCACAAAACTGAAAGGAAGCCACCGCGCCGTCTTGGTTCATCTTCATAATAATCTTCTTCGAAGTCTTGATCATCATAGTTGGAAGCTTCATCCAGATCATTTTCCGCTTGAATCCGTCGCATTTCTTCTTCATCAATTTGGAAAGGATCGTCCGCATCTACTTGGTTACTTTCAGGAGCATCTGGAACAACAGGAGTCGGCACTGGTTCTCTCTGAGTTTGAAGTTCCTCGTCCCTTGCTACTGTCCTATTTTCTTTCTTAGAATCAATGACTGGTTCTCTCTCATATTCTTGATTATTAACTGTATCCTTGGCATATTCATCATAACCCGTGTTTTCGTCATAATCATAACTTTCTTTTGAGACTGGATTTTTAGGAACGACCGTTCCTTTTTTCATGGCTTTTATTTCATCAGAACTAAAAACATGGCCACAGTGGGCACATTGATGTTTACTTCTTACAGTTTTTCCGCAGTTAGGGCAGATCATGCTATTTCCTCCTTGTTTTCCAATAAGCTGGACTTCCTATTTATTGTAGCAAATTCTAAGACGGGTGTCACCAATACTTATTCGTATGCTTATTCAAATAATACTTATATTTTTGCTTTAATTTGGTCAAGAATCTGGGCACAGGCCAAAGAGTCAGTCAAGGGCATAATTGAGCTTTGACTTTTTCCGGTTAAATATAATTCCGTAAATTGTTTAATTTGGCTAAAAAAATCGTCATGTTCAAAAGGAATATGGATTGTCTGATTTTGACCATTGATATCAATTAAGTGAGCAAATTGTGGCCGATGGAGATCATCCACAATCAGACTTGCCTGGTCACCAATAAATTCTGCTTGCTTAGCTTGTTTACGATCAAAACCCGTTTCTAAATAAATATCAATCGGGCCTTGTTTAAAATGACTTAGGCTATATACATCAACATTCCGATAGATTTTACTCTCTTGATCAACCAGGCGAAGTTGGTCGGAAAAATAATCCTGGATCCAAGCGGCACAATAAATACCACAGTCTAAAAGCGCCCCCCTTGTCCAGCTTGCATATGATAAGAATTTTGACCCTCTAAATCCATTTGGTTACACAAGGAAAAATATGCCTTTTGGATAGTTCCTAAGAGACCCTGACCAATAATTTCTTCTTTTAAATATTGATACAAGGGAATAAAGCGGGTCTTCATGGCTTCTATCACCAATACGCCCGTCTGCTTTTGTATCTCAATAATTTGAGCTACTTGACTTGCATTTATAGCTAAGGGTTTCTCACAAAGCACCGCTTTACCGGCTTGACAAGCTTTAATGACCCACTCCTGGTGTAGACCATGGGGTAAGGCAATATAAACTGCTTCAATGTCCATTTCTTGTAATAATTGCTGAGGATCTTGGTAGGTCTTTTCAATCCCAAATTGCTGACAAAAAATCTGTCCTTTTAGGGGGTTACGCGCTGAGACAGCAAGAATTCGGTTTTCTGGGTCAGCTAAACAAGCTGTGGCAAACCGATGGGCAATCTTACCGGCACCAATAATACCCCATTTCATACTTTCACTTCCTTATTATGTTTAACTAGCCCGATAATATACTAATACTTTCAAATATTGACTCTCGAAGTCCACTGTCGTGGGAAAATCTTCACCAAGACTAAAAGCCTGGATCAGTTGGAAGGAACCAACCTGGTTTAGGGCCTTTCTGACATCATTTTCAAACGCTTCACGTTGATAGACCGAGTGGTTGGTTGATAGAATCAAAAGTCCACCTGGATTAACCAAGTCTGCCAAACGAGTCGCTAATTGGCCATAATCATTTAATGCCGAAAAGGTCCGTTTTTTGGACCGGGAAAAACTTGGAGGATCACAAACGACTAAATCATAACGTAACTGGTGGCGTCGACTATAATCAATATAATCAAAGACATCCATAATTTTCACTTGATTTTGGCTGTCAAATTCTAAATTATTTAAGGCATAATTTTGCTGAGTCATTTCTTGAGCCCGTTGGGCTAAATCGACATTCAACGTCATAGACGCCCCACCACTAGCAGCTGCGACACCGAAAGCACCTGTGTAAGAAAACAAGTTCAAAACAGCTAGCCCTTGAGCTTGGCTTTGGATAAATTGACGTACATCGCGTTGATCTAAAAAGATACCTGTCATCCAATCCTGACCGAGGGAAATTTGGTATTGAAGGCCGTTTTCAGAGATGACAAAATCTGATTCTCCTTCAGGGCCAAAGCTTTGTTGATGAGGCGCTTGACTGGGCTCCAAAGGGAAACGTATGGTTTCAAAAATGGCTCGAATTTCTTTAACTTTTTCCTGAAAGGCTTGTAGAATTTCATCGCGATATTGATAAAGACCCCGATTATACCAAGTAAAAAGTAGACGCCCCGCGTAATAATCTACGGTCAATCCCCCGAGTCCATCCCCAGGACCATTAAATAAACGAAAAGCATTAGTTTGAGCACTATCAAATAAAAAATGACGACGTTTAAGAGCAGTTTCGACCAGAGAAATTATATATTCTTGGTTGAAAACAAAATCACGGTCATAACTGACAACCCAGGCGATCCCTTTATTTTGTTGTGCTACCATGGCCCAAGCTAAAAATTCATGGTCTGAATCGGTTAAAGTAACAATCTGACCCTGTCCATACTGATTCAAGTCTTGGCTATCCACTAAATCTGCTGCTTGAATTAAGCGTCCACCATTTTTTATTCGGTGACTCGCACGTTTTCTTAATTGCATAACTTACTCCTCTTGATTTTTATCAATAATATTTTGCAGGCTATACTTGAGTTCTTCCGCAGTCATCCGATCTAAATCCTGGAAGTCTGGTACCGGATTTGCGAGTGGCTGAACGTCAATTTCTAAGTAACATTTGATTCCTTTTAAATCAGCCGTTTTATCTTCAAAGATATTTAGTTCAAAGTCTTCAGCAATCCCTTCTAAGCCTAAATGATAGGTATTATTTCTAGGATCTAAAGTTAAATCTATCTTTCTTAATTTGTGAGTGACATCGGAAGAATGCAAATGTTTATCCGCCGCAAAATCTTGCAATTGATAACTTTGACTCACTTCATCAAAGCTCGATCGGGGGCCTTTAAGGCTTTGATCGATTGCTAGACTATCTTCATTGCGCTCAAGGTTTAATTCATGGTTAAATGAAAAATCCCATTGACCTTTCTGGCTACTAGCCTGGGGATCAAAACTTGCCAGTTGCCCCTGGTGATTCATTGGAGCAATCGCTCTGGCTTGAATATCGTAGGTGAAATTAGACCGCAATTGAAAATTGCCTGAACGTTTAAATAAACCTTCAGGGATATCCGTTAATTCCGCCTGCAAGTGATAGCCTGCTTGACTATGAGTCAAATGACTCGGATTAATTTGGTTGACTAAGTTACTGTCGGGTAAGAGTACCAAGGCTGAGAAATAATCTTCTATGCTTAAATCTTCATTTCTACGTCCATTTTCAGAAATCAAATAAATTTGATCTAGGTCGTCCAAAGCTTGTCTTTGGCTGGCTTGGATATCAAAATAAGTCTGTAAAATTTGATAGGAATTAAACCAGGCCATTTGTTGACTATAGACTAAGTTAAAATTATCATAGGCCATAATTTTAAGCGGGTGGCTGGCAAGTAACTTGGTTTTATCATGAACATCATAATCATTAAAAGTAAAGTTCATAGCGGCTCGACCTTGTGAACCTTGAAAATCAATTTGACCTTCATAAAGAGGAACTTGATTTTCCACATCTACCATCCGATAAGTCACTGTAAAATCTTCCATTTTTTGAATTTTCGTTAATGCTAGGTTAAACGCTTGCCGGTAATCCTCCACTGAACTAGTTAAATTATCCCGACTTAATTGGTCTTGGGTAAATAAATCAAAGTCAGGAAAAAGATTATTCATCTGTGCTTGAACTGGAAGAGGATTCAAACACGATACGATAAGAAGACTAGTGATACTCAACTTAGTAAAAGTCTTCATTAAGCTCCCCTCCTGATACTAACATTGAGGAGTAAATATAAGCGGTCACCAAATCATAGGTGGCTTTGACTGAATCTAGATGAGTTCTTTCATAAGAATGACTGGATTCAATCCCAGCCCCAAAAAGTCCATGGCGAACTTCTGCTCCGGCTGACATCGCCGCAGATGCATCAGACCCATAATAAGGATAGATATCAAGTTGATAAGGAATCTCTTGGTCTTGAGCTAATTGCACCAAATGCTTACGCAAACCGTAGTGATAAGGACCAGAAGCATCCTTTACGCAGATAGAGACTGAATATTCATCCGTGGCTTGGTCATCTCCCATGGCCCCCATGTCAACTGCAATAAGTTCAACCACATTATTCGGGATGGAGGAATTAGCGCCGTGACCCACTTCTTCAAAAGGGGACCAGTAAAAATAAGTGGTATGGGGGAGTTTTTTGTCAGAATGACTCAATTGGTCTAAAAATTCTAATAAAATCGCGGCAGAAACTTTATCATCTAAATGACGTGATTTGATAAAACCGGACTCAGTGACTTGGGTCCGTGGATCAAAAGAAATAAAATCCCCCACTTGAATTCCTAAAGCCTTGGTTTCTTCTGCGTTAGTTACCTTGGCATCAAGACGCACTTCCATATTATCCTGATTTCTTTCGGCCGTCTTAGCATCCTTATAAACATGGACTGAGGTTTGGTGCATCAAAATAGTTCCGGAAATAGTCTTATCTTGGCCGGCTAAGTGGACCAAACAATTTTCACCTTCAATCGAAGGATAACCAAAACCACCCACCAAGTCGATTTTTAACCGACCATCCGGTTTAATTGCCCGCACCATGGCCCCTAGTGTATCTAAATGAGCGGTCAGTAAACGAGCGGCTTGGTGATTCGCTCCTTTCACTTCGACTAAAACGCCACCCTTAGGTGTCCGTTGATAGTCATAATTTAATTGGTCTAAACGGTGACATAAATAATCCATCACTTTTTCCGTGTAACCGGTTGGCGAAGGAATATTAGTAAAATCTGTAATATATTTTGTTAAAGTCTGCATCATTCTACCCTCAATTTCTAATCATAATCAATCTAATTATAACATAGGTTAAACCGGGTCTACTTTGATTATGATTTTTTCTTTTAAATTTCATAATTCTTTGACAAAAATAAGCAAATCGCTTGTCTAATGTAATCGCTTCCGATAAAATTAACGGGTATAAATTTTTAGGAGGAAGATAAATGACAGATTTTAGAGCTCTACGTGTGAAAGAAAACAATGATCAAGTCGAACTGAGTATTGATACACTCACAAAAAATGACCTACCTGAGGGTGATGTTTTAATCAAAGTAGCTTATTCTTCTTTAAACTACAAAGATATGTTAGCCAGCCAAACCAAGGGTGGTGTGATCCGTCACTATCCAATGACGCCTGGGATTGATTTATCTGGTACAGTTGAAGAGTCAAACTCTGACCAATTTAAAAAGGGCGACCAAGTCTTAGTAACAGGATTTGGGATTGGGGTTTCCCATCCTGGTGGTTTGGCGGAATATGCTAAAGTACCGGCTGAGTGGGTGGTTCACTTACCGGAAGGACTGAATCTCGAAAGTGCCATGGTTTTTGGTACAGCTGGCTTTACTGCTGCTTTATCTGTTGCTGCTCTTGAAGAAGCGGGCATGAAAGTGACTGATAATCCTGCAATTCTTGTAACCGGTGCGACCGGAGGCGTAGGTTCTGTTGCTTTACAAATTCTAGCTAAAGCAGGCTACCAAAACATTACAGCCCTTGTCCGTAAAGACTACCAAGTAGAGGTAGCTAAAAACTTAGGTGCTCATAATATTTTGGACAGCAAAGATTTAGGAGATAAAAAACCTTTAGGCCGCAGTCAATTTGATTATATTTTAGATACGGTTGGTGGTGATGTGGCCGCAACTCTCCTAGGCCAATTAAGTTACGATGGGGCGATGTCTATGTGCGGTAATGCTGCCGGTATTAAATTTGAAGCCACTGTCTTCCCAATGATCTTACGAGGCAACAAAATTCTTGGAATTGACTCTGTCCAAGTGCCAATTGAAAAAAGACCAGCCCTTTGGAATAAAATGGCAGGAGACTGGAATGTGACTGACACTACGCTTTATAATGTGATTAGCTTAGACCAAGTGCCAGCGACGATTCAAAAACTAAAAGAAGGCTCTCACTTAGGTCGAACTATTGTAAAAATGTAAGTTTTGACGGAGCTTTATATCTAGTTAATTTAATTATTATTTTATGTGAGACTGGGCTTTGGCCCAGTCTTTTTTATACCTTAAAAAGTGATTTAAGTATTGGCCTTGGATTCATTTTTCATATTGGCACACTTCAAATTAGGCAGAGCCAGTCATTCCCTTACCTTCATTTTGGTCATTCAACCCCTAATAAATGATGTTTACTTCTATTTCTATTATAATAATGAAAGATCTTATCATGAGTATTTTCTAACCTAAGCGGTGAATTCTAATAAAACTAAGCCACTTACCTTGACATTATTACAATTCAAACTTATATTTAAATGTGCACTTTTATTAGAATTTGATAAAAAAAGGAGAATGACATGTTTACAATTTTTAAGAAATTGGCATGGTTTTTCAAATTAAAATGGAAATCCACGCTCGGTGCGGTGGCAGGTCTCATTGCCTGTGCCCTCTTATCAGCCTATATCCCCCTTGTCATTGGGGAAGTAGTTGATGAGTTCGCCAATAAGACTTTAAGCCAAGCCAGTCTGACACGCTACATCATTATTCTACTTGCGGTCGGCTTAGCTATGTATATTCTGAGGAATATCTGGCGAACCCTTCTGTTTGGCAATTCTACTAAGTTAGAATACATTCTACGGAAACGACTTTTCAATCATTTAACCAAGATGGACCAAGAGTTCTACAACCAACACCGAACCGGTGACCTGATGGCCCATGCCACCAACGACTTGGCTGCCATTCGCTTCGTGGCCGGGGGTGGGATTTTAACCCTAACCGACTCCCTTTCGATTACACTTGCTACCCTCTTCTCCATGTTTATTGTGATTGACTGGAAATTATCCTTATTAACGATTATACCTTTTCCCTTCTTATTCCTAGCTTCACGTTACTTAGGGAAAAAAATCAGAACGACCTTCCGCGGATCACTTGAATCCTTCTCAAAATTAAATGACCATGTCCAAGAATCAGTGGCTGGTATCAACGTCATTAAAGCCTTTGGTGAAGAAAAAGATGACTATCTAGACTTTGTTGCAGCGACAGACAATGTCGTCGACAAAAATGAAAAAGTTTATCGTTATGACTCGGCTTATGGTCCCGTCATTGATACCATCACCGGCCTAACTTATGTCTTAACTATCTTCTTCGGTACTTTCTTTGTTCAATCCGGTCGGATTTCGATTGGTCAACTGATTGCCTTCTTCTCTTATCTTGGAAATATGACCTGGCCCTTGATTGCCATGGGGCGGATGGTCAACACCTTAGAACGAGGCAATGTCTCTTATGATCGAATCGATGCCTTACTCAATGAAACCGCATCGGTAGTTAATCCTAGCAATGCGACGAAAGGACTTACTTATCAGGATTTGCAGGTTGATATTGACCGTTTTACTTATCCCCATGCAGAACATGATGCCCTTGAAAATATTCACTTCCATTTAAAAGACGGCCAAACTCTAGGTCTTGTTGGTAAAACCGGGTCTGGTAAATCCACCCTCTTTAGCCTTCTTGTTAGAAATTTTGATGTAAATCAAGGTTCAATTAAGGTGGATGGAGTTGAGCTAAGACGAATTGATTTGGATGAAATTAATGAAAATATTGGTTATATCTCGCAAAATAACCTGCTTTTTTCAACCACGGTCCGCGATAATATTCGTTTTGGCCGCCCAGACATGAGCCAAGAAGAAGTAGAATACTTTGCTAAATTAGCCAATGTCCATGAAGATATCCTTGGTTTTGCGGACGGCTATGATACCCTGGTAGGCGAACGTGGTGTTTCCCTATCTGGAGGACAAAAACAACGGGTTTCGATTGCTAGAACCCTCGCTATTAATCCTAAAATCCTAATTATGGATGATGCCCTCTCCGCAGTGGACGCCAAAACTGAGAAGATTATTCTTAATAATCTAAAGGATCACCGGAAAGGTGGTATCACCATTATCGGTACCCACCGAATTTCTTCCGTGATGCATGCAAATGAAACCTTAGTCTTAGAAAATGGTCGTGTGATTGAACGCGGTAACCATACTGAATTACTAGCAATCGATGGCTGGTACAATAACATGTTCCAACAACAACAACTGGAACAAAAATTGGAAGGAGGAGACCTCAATGAATAGCATTTCTCAAAAGAAGAAAAATTCCTTTTCTATAAAAGAACAAGCTTCTATTCTTAAGTACCTCTTCCACTTTGCCTTAAATGAACGCAAACACTTCCTAATTTCTATCATCATGATGATGATTACCTCTGGTTTAACTGCCTATATGCCTTTAATTATTCAAGGTTATATTGACCAATACCTCGCCAAGGATAATGCCACCATGGCGATAACCATTCGGATTGCCTTGACTTACTTGATTTTGCTACTCATTAAAATGGTAGTGACTTATTTTAAAGACTATACCTTTAAACTAGCTTCTGAAAAAACCGTAGCTGGCATGCGGAATCAAATCTATTCTAAAGTCATTCACTTCTCCATGGATTATTTTAATAAAACACCCAACGGCGAAGTTGTTTCCCGGGTGACCAATGATACCCAAACCATTAAAGAATTCTGGAATGTTTTCTTAACCTTCTTTGATGGGTTAATCAATGCAATTATGGTCGGGGTCGCCATGTTTTCTTTGAATATTTCCATGTCTTGGGTCTTCATTGCCTTTATCCCACTGGTTTTTATTTTAATCATAGCCTATCAAAAAACTTCGACGATTGTCTATGGTCGGATGCGGGAGGCTTTAAGTCGGGTGAATGCCCAACTTTCAGAATCAACCATGGGAATGTGGCTTATCCAACAATTTAATCAAAGCGAGCGCATGAAAGCTGACTTTGACAAAATTAATTCTGAATATGTTGAGGCGCGGATTAATATGTTCCGCCTCGATGCCGCCCTTTTAATGCCAGCTGTTAACTTAATTGAACAAATCGTTCTTGTCTTAGTCATTTGGATTTTTGGTAAAGAACTCTTAGGCGGGTCTACTTTAGATGTAGGGATGATTTATGCTTTTACTAACTATTCCAAATCCTTCTTCCATCCCATTGGTCAAATGATTGGTTCTCTTTCAATTTACCAGGATGGGCTAGTGGCCGCTTCAAGGGGTATCTACCTAATTGATAATGCCCAGTATGCTCCCCAAGCTAATACCGATGCTAGCGATCAAGCTATTTCAGGTACCGTGTCCCTTAAAAACATGACCTTCTCCTATAATGGCAAACAAGATGTCCTTAAGAATGTGTCAATCGAGGTCAAGGCCGGTCAAATGATTGCCTTAGTCGGTCATACCGGCTCAGGTAAGTCTACGATTATCAACCTATTAATGCGGTTTTATGATTACTCTGATGGCGATATTCTGATCGATGGTCAATCCATCCGAAATTTATCCCAAGAAAGTCTCCGCCGGCAAATTGGCTTAGTTCACCAAGATGCCTTTATGTTCTATGGTAACTTCTACGATAATATCCGTCTCCATGGGGACTATACTAAGTCTGAAATCGAAAAGGCAGCCCGCTTTACAGGTGCCGATAGCTTTATCCGTGAACAAGAAAATGGCTACGAAACCATGGTGTCTGAAGGCGGTAAATCCCTATCTGCGGGACAACGCCAATTGATTAATATTACCCGGACTATCTTACGGAAGCCACGGATTCTAATCCTAGATGAAGCGACCGCAAACATTGATACAGAAACCGAAGGTTACATCCAAGCCAGTCTGGAAAAAATCCGCCAGGAATGTACTCTAATTGTTATTGCCCACCGACTCTCTACGATTAAAAAAGCCGACCGAATTTATGTTATGAATAAAGGTCGCGTGATTGAGCAGGGTCAACATGACGATTTAATTGACCAGGAAGGCACCTACTACAATATGTACCAATTACAGTCTTTACAAGGTTTAAGCTAGTTCAATAAAAGAGGCCCTAGGGCCTCTTTTTTATTGGAAATCTAGTCAACCTAGACTTGAAAAGACAAGCAATCCATGTTACAATACTCTTTGTCTTTTGCGGTCATGGCGGAACGGCAGACGCGCTGTCTTGAGGGGGCAGTGGGGGTATCCCTGTGTGGGTTCAAATCCCACTGGCCGCATAAAAAAGCAGACAAATCATATGATTTGTCTGCTTTTTTCATACACTCGATTATTTAGCCAAAGGACAAGTAGTAGGAGCCCAGGCAGTTTGGCCGCTATAATTTTTAGCTTCTTCCGCCCCAGTTAAGACTCTTAGTGCCTCATTGGCCATGGCTTGCATTTCAAACTCACCCGGATAGGCAAAAATCGGAGCAATCCAGCCGCAATCATCTTTAATTTACGCGACTAAATCTGAATTAAAGACCATGCCGCCACTTAGTAAAATCGCTTGAACTTCACCATGGAGAGCGACGACCATTTGACCAATATATTTATTAATTTGATAAACCATGGCCTGCCAAGCTAATTGGGCTGCTGAATCTCCCTGGGCTGCTTGCTCAGACACTTCTTTACTTGGCTAGTAAGTATAGAATTAGCCATCACATTTTCTTTGGTTGGGCCTGCACTGAAGAATTTTTTTATCACTTAGATAGCAACTAAAGAATCTACCGACGCACTTTCTTTAATTAGGCCTGTACTGAAGAATTTTTCCCTCACTTAGCTGGCAAGTAAAGAATCTAGCGACGAACCTTCTTTTATTAGGCTTGCGCTGAAGAATTTTTTCCTCACTCAGCTAACAAGTAAAGAATCCACCCTCTCATTTTCTTTAATTAAGCCCAAACTAAAGAATGATACTTCCAAACAAAAAGGGCCAAACAAGAAACTCTTGTTTGGTCCCATAAAAAATCTCAATTACCCTTTAATTTGATCAACCACGGCTTGGCCCGCCATCCGGCCTGAGTTGACCGCAAACCCCATAGCATTACCTGGTAAAGTATAGTTATAGGAATCGCCGCAAATGGTGTTAGCATCAGAACCAGCCGCATTATCAGGATAAGCTGAATTACCGTGATCACCTAGAACATTAACGGCCGCAATCCGATTATTTTCGATGGTTACTTCAACTTCATAATCGCCATGTTGGCCTACTCCCTTGCCAACATATTTACCATTTATTAAATTTAACATAGTCCTCTCTCCTCATATAACTCGTTGATAACGTTTTTTGAATATCTTATCACAAGTTCCAGAGTAATTATTTAGAAAATCTTACAATTTTTTTATATATTATCCTCTTACTTTTGTGTTTTATTTCAATATTCACTTGATCAATTTTATTTCTTTCTAAATATCATGTACTTTATTTTTGAGATAAACAGAAAAGCACCTAGAATTCATATAATTCTAGGTGCTTCGTAAAATATAGTAAGTGATATACTTATTCAGCCGCTTTC
Source organism: Eremococcus coleocola ACS-139-V-Col8 (assembly GCF_000183205.1). Lineage (NCBI taxonomy): Bacteria > Bacillati > Bacillota > Bacilli > Lactobacillales > Aerococcaceae > Eremococcus > Eremococcus coleocola. Next base: position 396,872 of record NZ_AENN01000015.1, read on the forward strand.
AGCGTAAAGATCAATGTTTGATAATCATTCATAGTTCTGAAATCTTTATCGTAAACATTCACATCGACCATGATTGAACGACCTTTATAAATTTCATAATCATCTTTAGAAATAGTGAAAACTAGATAACCGGTTGCGCTATCACCTTCTGCCAGAACAGTATCATCAGGTACTACTTCAGGAACGAAGGTAGATTGTTGATCATATTGAATACTTTCGTTCAGGATTAAGTTACCATTGGTGTTCATAAACTTAACTTGATCTTCTTCCTGACTACTATTATTTTCGATAGTATATTCAACCGTATAAACGACTACACCATCCTTAAAGTTTGCGTACTTAGGCGCTTCTTCTTTGTTAGGCGTGAATTCAGTGATTTGATAGCCATTGACTGTCACGTCAACATCTTCAACGGTTAGGGTCTCATTGACTTCACCTTCTTCTAACATTTCTTTAGTCCCCAAATTATCCGTGATAAATTTATCAGGGTAAAACTCACCTTTAGCTGCTTGTTTTTCCATATTATCTTCTGACAATGGTAAGACAACTTGTTCCGGCATTGAAACCCATTTACTATTATCTTCATCGGTTTCATCTAAACTAATATAACCTGGTTTATATGTAATTTCACCATTTTCTAATACATGATCTAACACATCTGCAGGCAGCGCAACCGTTTCATATCCCGTGATACTTTCACCAGCTGGTAAGACATTTTCAAGGGCAATAATTTTATTCGTCAATGCTTCTTCATCAGGGATAAATTGAGAAGAATGAGAATAAGAACGGTCAGCACCAATCACACTGTATTTAGAAGATTGTCCGATAAAAATTGGTTTATCTGTATCGTTAGTATATGTGATTTGGACCACTAACATACCACCACGTTCCCGTTGTTTATCAAAGACAGTATCCCAGTCACGAGAAATATTTTTTAATTCATATAATTTATAACCATCGATCTTATAAGAAATTCCATCTTGGTTATAGGCCTCAAGTCCTTCAAGTGAAGTAAATAATTCACTGATTTCTGCTTGAGTAGATTCTTTAAGGGCAGCTTCAATATCATATTCAAAATCAAATTTTTCAGATGCGCTTTCTTCTTCTGAACCTTCTGCTTCGGTTTCTTCTTCAGATTCCTCAGCAGCTTCTTCTTCAGAACTATCTGAACCTTCAGATGCATCAGCATCTTCAGCGTCACTTGATTCTTCTCCTGATTCTTCAGCGGCGTCACTTTCTTCAGCGGACTCTTCCTGAGCTGATTCAGCTTCACTGGATGATTCCTGGGCAAAAATTGGATTTACAGCACCGACCAACAACAAACTAGTAGAAACAAAAGCACTAAACATTCTTAACGTTTTTTTCATTGGTACACCTCCATATTTTGATACTCCCATTTTAATGAATTTTTTCGAATTAGTCCATAAAAAAACACAAATATAAGCTTTTATTGTGGTTACTATTAATCAATAATTTCGATAAATATTTATAAGTGTAATATTTAATTATTTAAAAATATAAATAGGATATCATATTATTGAATACAAAGACAATCACCTTATTTCATCTTATATTTCCGGATAAGATTGTGAAATGTCTTTTTTAAATCTTCTTTTGATTTTGAGGAATCAAGTTGGACAAATCCTAAATCAGCCGGTGCTAACCATTTATCCCAACCTACTGATTCAAGAGCAATGTGATTATCATAAGTCTGCCAAGCACTCAGATTATAATCCATATCATCAATTAAAATATTTAACGCTTGATTCCAGTCAGGAAAGACTCGATGCATATACTCCACTTTTGAAATACTTTCCGGAGGAAAATACCAAGCTTGCTCAGGCAATTCCGGCAACCATGTGTTTAACCAGATCTTTTTCTCATCTGTTATAGAGGGTTTTTTGTCAAATATTGCTGATAAAATATAAATCTCCACTTCAGTTTCATGATGGATTAAATCTTTAATAAAATTTAATAAATTAATTTCGGGAGGAACATTTTCAAAATAATGTGGCGCAAAAATATCAATACCCACTTCCCGACCCTGGTATTGTACCAGGGTGCCATCCATATCGACAAAGAGACGAATTTTCTTTAACATAAGTACTCCTTATATCTACCAATTTTTTCTATTTTAAAATACCATATTTGATATGAAATGCATAATTTAACTATTTTATGATAAAATGTAAGCGAAATTATATGCCTATCTTGGCAAAAAAATATAAAGGAGGTTACACAATGGAGTATATTAAACTCATTGGTGTACTTATTATTGTCGTTGGTTTTATCCTGAAACTCGACACAATTGCGACCGTTTTGATTGCTGGTCTGGTAACAGCCCTCGTGTCAGGAATTTCGATTACAGAATTTCTAGAGATGTTAGGATCAACCTTCGTGTCTCAACGCTATGTTTCGATTTTCTTCCTAACCCTACCGATGATTGGGTTAGCAGAAGCATACGGACTTAAGGTTCAGGCGGTACGTTTAATCGAACGAATGAAGGGCTTATCCATGGGGGTCTTCTATTCAGCCTACTTTGTTATCCGTTTAATCTGTGGCTTGATGAATATCCGCTTAGGTGGTCATCCATCCTTCGTACGACCAATTGTTGAACCTATGGGTGAAGCAGCGCTGAATGCTGCCATTAATCCCGATAAAGTTCAAGATACCAATCAAACTCAAACCACGCCAGTTAATAATTTGAGTGAAAAAGATTTAGACACCGTTAAAGGTTTAGCCGCCGCTAATGAAAACTTTGGTAATTTCTATGGTCAAAATATGTTTGCGGGATCTGCCGGAGTACTTTTAATTGCGGCTACCATGTCTGAATTAGGTTATGATGTCAGCCCGGCCGCTGTAGCCCTAGCCGCCATTCCAATCGGGATTATCTCAGGATTTGTAGGTTCTGCCTATAACTTTTCTATTGATAAAGCCCTGCAAGCTAAGTATAAAGGAGGCAAAAAATAATGAAATCATTAGTCTTATTAAGCTTTCTTAGTGACTGGGATGCCGTTCTAGGTGGTCAAGTCGAAAATATCCTCGAAGTTATCAACATTGTTATCGGTATTTTCTTATTATATGTTGCTTACCGAACTTTCAACGACCAAAGCAATCCTGTTCGTATCGGTACTTCTGCTTTCTGGGGTATCCTAGGTGTCCTTTTCCTTGGTGGAACTTATTTACCCCCATTAGTTTCTGGAATTCTCGTTTTTTCCCTAGGAATCCTCACCCTCTTGAAACAAGTTAAAATCGGTACAGTTAAGATTACCAGTGATGAAACAGCTGAAAAACGAGCCAATAAATTAGGCTCTTCTGTCTTCTGGCCGGTACTAGCCTTAGGGATTACTTCCCTTATCTTCTCAACCCTCTTCCCTTCTATTGGGAAAATCGTGCTTGGTTTCGGGGCCATTGCTTCCTTAATCTTAACCATGATTATTTTACAACCACGTGGCGGCGAATACTTAGATGAAACCGACCGGATGGTCCAACAAGTCGGCACCACCGGTATTCTACCTCAAATCTTAGCCGCCCTGGGTGCCACCTTTACGGCCGCCGGTGTGGGTGATGTCATTGCTTCTATGATTGGAGGCGTGATTCCTGAAGGTCATAAGTTATTCGGGGTTATTGCTTATGTTTTAGGTATGGTCATTTTCACCATGATTATGGGGAATGCTTTTGCGGCCTTCGCTGTAATTACCGCAGGGATTGGGATTCCCTTCGTCTTAAATTTAGGTGCCGACCCAGTTGTCGTTGGGACTCTAGCTCTAACTGCCGGATATTGTGGTACCCTCTTAACTCCAATGGCTGGTAATTTTAATGCCCTACCAGCTGCCTTACTGGAAATGAAAGACGAATACGGAGTTATCAAACAACAAGCCCTAGTCGCTTTGGTTATGATCGTAGCTCATATTGTATTGATGTATTTCTGGGCCTTCTAAGTGAGCCTATCACTTTAAAAAATTATCAGATTGTTACAATAAAAATAAGGAGTGGATATAATGAAAATTTTAGTTACAGGTTTTGATCCTTTTGACAAAGAACCCATTAACCCAGCCATTGAAGCAGTCAAGTTATTACCAGATACCATCGCCGGTGCGGAAATCATTAAATTAGAAATTCCTACTGTTTTCCATAAATCTGCTGATGTAGTTGCTGAAAAAATGCGGGAAGTTCAACCCGATGTGGTCTTAAACATTGGCCAAGCTGGCGGTCGTACTGGCCTTACCCCTGAACGGGTTGCCATAAACCAAGATGATGCTCGGATTGAAGACAATGAAGGAAACCAACCCGTGGATGTTCCGATTCAAGAAGATGGCCAACCTGCCTACTTCTCTAAATTGCCAATCAAAGCCATGGTTGAAGCCATTCATGAAGCTGGTTTACCCGCAGCGGTTTCAAATACTGCCGGTACCTTTGTCTGCAACCATATTATGTATCAGACTTTATACTTAGTTGATAAAGAATTTCCTGATGTCAAAGCTGGTTTCATGCATATTCCATTCATGAGCCAACAAGTAGTGGACAAACCTAACCAAGCCTCAATGTCACTTCAAGACATGGCTAAAGGGATTGAAGCTGCCATCACCGCCATTGTTGAATACAATGACAAGGATGATTTAAAGGTCACCGGTGGAGCTACCCACTAAGCCCTTTTGAAAAATCATTAATCAAACCATCAAAAAATACCCCTCCTAGTTGGACCGTCTTCTGCTTACTGGCGTAAGCTCCAGACTTTTCTGGCAATACTTAGACTAAGCGCTCAAGCGTCAAGTCTAAGTTATGAGCCAGAAATCCTTTAAACTAGGAGGGCATTTTTGATGTTTTTATTTTTTCTTCACATTGTTGAGTTAGAAAATGGTGCGAATATCTTTCTCTTCACACCGCTGAGTTAGAAAGGAACTGAGTTCACAAGTTCACTCAGCTACTGGGGCCCTAAGTCGCTTTGCTCCTAGTGCCCCAGCACGATCCCACTATAACGTATTCGCTTTTTAGTGATACTACTAATAATTACTAATTTTTATTTAACCCGTTTCAAGCCAATCCGTTGTTTTTGCAAGTCGAGTTCCACGACTTCAACCTCAAGAATATCTCCAACTGAGACTACATCCGACGGATGCTTGATAAACTTCTTAGACAGGCGTGAAATATGGACTAATCCATCTTGCTTAACTCCAATATCAACGAAAGTACCAAAGTCAACCACATTCCGGACTACTCCTTGTAACTGCATACCAATTTCCAAGTCTTCCATGGTCATAACATCATCCCGTAAAATTGGTGCGGGTTGGCCATCCCGAATATCAGCCTTAGGATTTTTCAAGCCTTCAAGGATGTCTTTAATGGTTTCTAAGCCAATATCATACTGGTCAGCGAGTGTTTGAGCGTCTAGCTTATCTAAACCGGCTACAGATTCTTCACTGCCTAAATCAGCCAAGGCAAGACCATGGTCCGCTAGAATTTGTTCAGCAATCGCGTAAGATTCCGGGTGAATGGAAGTTTGGTCCAGTGGATTTACCCCACCTAAGATTCGGAGGAAACCAACGGCTTGCTCAAATGTCTTAGGTCCTAAGCGTTTTACGTCCTTAATTTGGTCACGATTAGTAAAAGCCCCTAACTCATCCCGCAAGGCAATCAAATTATTGGCGGTTGCGGCGGTTAAACCAGATACATGTTCTAATAACTGTTTAGACGCGGTATTAACATCCACTCCAACCTGGTTAACGGTAATGTTGACCACGAAGTCTAAGGCTTCGGTTAATTCTTTTTGGGCCACATCATGTTGGTATTGACCCACGCCCATGGACTTAGGATCAATTTTGATTAACTCAGCCAATGGATCTTGCAAACGACGGGCAATGGAAACCGCAGACCGTTCTTCCACTTGGAAGTCTGGGAATTCTTCCCGGGCAATCTTAGAAGCTGAATAGACAGAAGCCCCTGCTTCATTAACCACAATAAATTGGGTGGCTAGATTATTATTTTTGATCGTCTGGCTGACAAATTGTTCAGATTCCCGCGAGGCTGTTCCGTTACCAATAGCAATCACATCTACCTGATATTGCTGAATGAGGTCTAGTAATTGACCTTCAGCTTGAGCGCGTTTGGCTTCTGAAGCGGGCTTATGCGGATAAATAACTGACTTAGTCAAAACCCGTCCGGTTTCATTAATAATAGCTAACTTACAACCAGTCCGGTAAGCTGGGTCAAAGCCCATCACAATCTTACCTTTAAGTGGTTGTTGTAAGAGTAAATGCCGCAGATTATCACCGAAAACCTCAATGGCTTGACTATCCGCAACTTGGGTCAATTCATTCCGAATTTCCCGCTCGATACTTGGCCCGATAAAACGCCGGTAAGCATCTTGGATTGCATCAGCCACAAAAGCGGTTTTCTCTTCATTTAAGTCTTTCGGAACATAGTGACGCAACATATAGTTTAAGACAGGTTCTTCTTCAGCTTGAATTTTGACTGTCAAAACACCTTCTTTTTCAGCCCGATTAAGGGCTAAGACTCGGTGAGGCAAAACTGCACTGACTTTTTCACTGTAATCATAATAAGTTTGATAAACCCCTTGAGGGTCGTCTTCCTGGCTTTTGACGCTTGAAACTAAGAGGCCATTATACCGAGTATATTTCCGGATGAATTCCCGGTAGTTGGCCCGGTCGGACACATCTTGAGCTAGGATTTCATGGGCACCTGCTAGAGCTGCTTCAGGCGATTCAACGTCTTCTGTCACAAATTGACCAGCATAACTTACAATATCGCCCTGGTCAGTTTGGGGATTAAGGATATAGTCCGCTAAAGGCTGTAAACCTTGTTCTATCGCAATCATAGCCTTGGTCCGACGTTTTTGCTTATAAGGCCGGTAAATGTCTTCTAAGGTTTGTAATTTAGTCGCCTTAGCAATCTCTTTTTGCAAGTCTTCCGTTAACTTACCTTGTTCATCAATCAAACGAATAATTTCATCTTTACGGTCAAAAAGTTGAGTTGCATAATGGTGGGCTTGTTCAATATCATGGATTTGAACTTCATCGAGGGAGCCAGTGACCTCTTTCCGGTAGCGGGCAATAAAGGGAATGGTATTCCCTTCACCTAAAAGGTCCAAAACGGCCTTGACTTGACTGGCTTTAATTTTAGTGGCGGCCGCTACTTCTTTGATAAATGTTTGAGTTTGTTCTGGGCTATATTCTGTCATAGGTCTCCTTCTTTTCTGATCTGATTGTCACGTCAATCGACACGGTTGGGCACTCATTAAACACCTATTGAGCCGACGAACGAGTATCCCTTGCTGATTCAACCGGGTCTAGTTTGTCATTCGTGGTTGTTTCTTGGCCTTTCTTTTTACCTTTAAAAGTCTGGGTAGCTGGATTGACTACTTGGTCTTTGGTTGAGATGGTAAAAGAGTCAATGACTTCTTCCCGATTAATTTTAAGGCCAATTAACTTCTCACCGTAGACTGCTCCACCATCAATACCAATCTTACCATCATCGGCGAACCAAATTCCGCCCCCTTTTTGTAAGAGAATGGTTGGGGTGTGGCCAAAAATAATGGTTTTTCCGGTATTATTCGGTTCATAATGGAAACCATCCCGGATCCATAAGAAATCATGTTGACTCGACTGCCTCCAATTATCCAGGGTTAAGTTCACCCCAGCATGGGCAATGATAAAGTCACCAAACTCAATATAATAAGTTAAATGGTCGAGCCATGGCCGCAACCAAGGATAATAACGATCGACTTGGGTTACATAGTTAGCAGCCCGCTGACTAAAGACCGCATCTTCATTAAGCTTCAATAATTGGCTCAGGGTTGTGGTGCCATGATTCGCAAAATAAACCGGCCACTTTTGCTCAGGATCTTTCAAATAATCCAGAAACATCTGTTCATGGTTCCCCCGCAAAGCATGAACGGACGGATCTTGGCTTAATTCATAAACACGTTTTAGAACTTGACGGGCATTAGGACCACGGTCAATATAGTCGCCAACAAAAATCAGCTCTTCTTGAGCCGGGTTCCAGTGGCCTAACATGTCTTCTAGGGCCTGATCCATACCGTGGATATCCCCAATAATAAAGGCTTTGTTCTTCATAAAAGTGTCAATCTCCTCTTAGCAATACTGCTTCTAATTATAGCATAAATTTAAAGATTTTCTGGAAATAATTTTTTCCGAACATTATTTTTTAAATTTAAAAATTAGTTTGTCTTTGTCTGATTTTAATGCTATACTTGACCCATCAAATTATTTGGAGGGAATCTTTTTGGACACAATCAAATCTTTCTTTAAAATTGAAGAAAATGGCTCTAGCATTTCGACAGAAGTCTATGCTGGGATAACCACTTTCTTGGCCATGTCTTATATTATTTTCGTGAACCCTGCTCTTTTATCTTTATCCGGCATGCCAAGTCAAGCAGTTTTCTTAGCTACCATTTTTGCTTCAGCTATCTCTACTGTTTTTATTGGTGTTTTTGCTAATGTACCTTACGCTCTAGCCCCAGGTATGGGACTGAACGCCTTCTTCACCTATACTGTTGTTTTTGGTTTAGGTTTTACTTGGCAAGAAGCCTTATCCATGGTTTTCATCTGTGGTCTTTTCAACGTCTTAATTACTGTAACTAAGATCCGTAAATTGTTGATTACTGCTATTCCAGAAATGTTACAACATGCCATTTCTGGTGGGATTGGGATTTTCATTGGTTATTTAGGAATTAAAAATGCGGGTTTACTTCAATTTACTTCTGAAGCACCCAACATCTTATCGATCAATGGTGGCGATCCTTTAGCCACTGAATTCGCCGACGGCGTAAATACTGTTGTGACGAATGGTTCTGCCCTTCCTGCCTTAGTTAATTTCACTCAACCCGGTGTCTTAATCGCTTTATTCGGTTTATTCTTAACCATTATCTTAATGTTACGCAATACTAAGGGTGCCATCCTAATCGGTATCTTAGCTGCTACTATTTTAAGTATCGTTACGGGTGTGACTGACTTATCAGCCATTGACTTCAATCAAAATTCTTTAGGGTCTGCCTTTGAAGAATTCGGTCAAACCTTTGGTGTGATCTTTACTTCAGCTGGTCTCCCTGCCTTATTCGCCGATGCTAGCCGGATTCCTTTAGTCATCATGACAATTTTTGCCTTCTCACTTTCAGACGTCTTCGATACAGTTGGTACTTTCATCGGTACCGGACGTCGGACTGGTATCTTCTCTGACGAAGACGAAGAAGCCCTTGAAAATGGTTCAGGTTTCTCTTCTAAAATGGATAAAGCCTTATTCGGTGACTCTGTCGGTACGATCTTTGGTGCTATCTTCGGCACTTCTAATACCACTACTTATGTTGAATCTGCTGCTGGTATTGGTGCGGGTGGTCGGACTGGCTTAACCTCTGTTGTAACTGCTATCTGCTTTATCGTCGCCATGTTCTTATCACCAGTGATTGGTATCGTCCCTTCACAAGCCACTGCCCCAGCCTTAATTATCGTAGGTATCTTAATGGTATCTTCTCTCCGTGAAATTGCTTGGGATAATTTTGAAGATGCTGTGCCAGCCTTCTTCACTTCCGTCTTCATGGGCTTTGTTTACTCAATCTCTAACGGTATTGCTGCTGGTTTCATTACATACGGTTTAGTTAAAATTGTCAAAGGTAAAGCCAAAGAAATCCACCCAATCCTTTGGATTTCTATGTTACTCTTCATTTTGAACTACATCGTAATGGCATTTATCTAATCGAATTCAAAAATGAGCCTCTGCCGTTGCGGCAGAGGCTTTTTGTGTGGCGTGAGTTTGGATAGACTTGGGTAATCGGGTTCCACTGGGTGGGACTTGTGACGACTTTTGACTCAACTCATCCTAAAAGAAAAATTTATCTGACTTAGCTGGGGTCACCCTAATTGATTACTCCCGCTTTAAATACCCACTACAAACGCCGCCGATTGAAAACCGGAATCGCAAGCACAAGCAGAACAAGGCCCATAATCAAAGTAACAATTACCGGAGTAATTAAATCGTCGGTAGCTAATTGCTTTGTAATCAGCTGTGACCCTTGACCCAGCAGTAGAGGTGAGAATTTTTTAAACTTAGGCCACAAAGATAAAAGATAAATCAAGCCAAAAGAAAGCCCCGTCCCTAACAAAGCACTGGTACTGGTCTTGACGACAACTGAAAAGAAAACAAAGAAAGTAATGACTAAAAGCCCTAAGAGCCAGACCCCCAAGGCGGCTGAAAAGACATGGAGTACAGTTGCATTATCCCAATAATAATCACTATAAATATAGGTTAATCCGAAACTTAAGAGCAAGCCCAAGGTCCAAGCGGTGACTAAAACCACAAATTTAGCCAGCACAATCTTATAACGGGACAATCCTTTAGTCACACTAATAAGCAAAGTACCCACGGCATATTCCTTACTGAAAATATCCCCTTCTACCAACAAGAAAATAATCAAAACCAGGAACCAATTTTTGAAGAATTGGAGCCAAGCATCCAGCGCCGTAATCTTCATGGCATGAATTTCTAAACCAGAGCTAGCCAGCGAATCTTTAGCTAATTCCAAGAGTTTGGGAGTTAATTTGGCCGTCGCGGGATTTAAAATACCAAACAGCATAAATACAATGACTAGGATCACAAATTGACCATTGCGGATGTGGGATAAAATCTCTTTTTTCAAAAAAGCACTCATAATGACACCACCTGCATGAAAAGATCTTCTAGATTCATGGCCTGCTTTTCAATTTTTACGAAGGAGATTTGCTTTTCAGCCAAATAGGTTAACAGGCGAAATTCGGATAAATCCTGTTGGTTAAATTCTAGAAAGTTGCCACCCAAATCCTTAAGTCCGGGGAAGGTAGCCATCAAATGAGCTTTATCTGCTGACGCTATTAATTCCACTTGGAAGCTATGATGTTGATAGGCTATTTTAAGATCTGCTAAAGACCCTTTAAGAACAATTTTGCCCTTATCTAAAACCGCAAGGTCGGTACAAATGCGTTCAATATCCGAAAGAATATGGGTAGAAAATAAAACAGTTGTTTCACCCTTGATCCCTTTCAAAATATCCAAGATTTCTTTACGACCCAAAGGATCGAGGGCAGAACTCGGCTCATCACAAATCAATAATTTAGGCTGATTTAATAAGGCCTGAGCAATCCCCAGCCGTTGCTTCATCCCCCGCGAATACCCTTTAATCCGGTGACTTTCCTGGCCTAAACCAACCAAATCTAATAAGTATTTACTCCGTTGTTTAATATCATACTTGGATAAACCTGTAATTTCACCGCAAAAATTCAAATATTCACTTGCTGTCATAAAGCCATAAAATTCAGGAACATCCGGTAAATATCCGATAAAACTATTACTAGCCGTTTGACCATAAGTCACTGGCTCCCCCGCCACTTTTATTTGACCGCGCTCTGCTTTAAGAAGACCTAGAATCAGTTTCATGGTGGTCGTTTTACCTGCTCCATTCTTACCAATAAAGCCAAAAATACTATTTTCTGGCACGGACAAAGAAATATCATCGAGAATGATTTTTTCACCAAAAGCCTTATGAATATTGGTTAATTCTAAAATGTCCATTAGGCATCTTCCTTACCAAAGACTAAATATAAAATCGGACCGACAAAATTCATTAAGATGATACTAACCATTAACCAAAGCGTACGACTGCCTTGTTTATAGTGCGAATGGGTCATAATATGATGGATAACATAAAATAACAAACTAAATTGGACAATGATCAAAGGAATCAATAAGGGTAGGTATTCATGAATGTCTTTCATCTTGCTCTTCCTTTCGGTAAATTTCGACACAAAAACCTTGGTGATGACAATGAGGACAGGTTAACTGGCGCATAGTTGGAGTATGTGAAGCCCAAAACACTTGTTTAAAACTTGGTTTGAAGACTTCATGACAATTAGGACAAATATAGGCAGTCGATTTAAAATAATAACGGGAAATGATAATACCATAAGGGACTGCTACGGCTAACCATATCAGCACATAGCCCCAGTTTCCATGAGCGAGTCCTTCATATAAAGCAAACCACTGCAAGAGAGTGACCGGAATACCTGTCATGAGAATAACCCACCGCATTTGACTCAATTCTTTTTTTGATGCCATAATCCTTGAGATATCTCCAATTTTTTCTAGCGAAGCTTCACTCCCTTTATCAAGCTGACTCTTTAATTGCTTGATTTTGTTTAATTTTTCATGGATATCTAGCAGCTGAGCGTGTAAATCTTTACTTTGCTCTTCAAGCACTAAATCAATCACATGCCCTGCATCTTCTTCTTTAAGTAATGACTCAATCGCTTTGAGTGACAGACCTAGCTCACGGAGGAAACAGATAAGTTTTAATTGCTTCACATCCGCTTCGGAATATAAACGTCTGCCGCCCTCACTTAGGGTAGTGGGGCTTAAAATTCCCCGCTTGTCATAGTATTGCACCGTCCGCACCGTTACCTGACAAATTTTTGCAATTTCTCCACTGGTATAAGTTGCCATTTCCTGGTTTCCTCCTTTAATTACCCATATTTTACAATATGACCTTAGGTCACAAGCAATACCTTCCACTCAATTTTCTATTTATTTTTTCAACTTTACAATAATTATCATAATTTATTAAAAATAGTTTGGTTTCAAAGATAAAAACTATCCTCCTGGATAGATGATAGACTGAAATTGTATTTTTGGTCTAAAACTTTTTTAACCTTCATTCAGCAAAATAATTTGTTATAATAAAACAAATTCAATCAAAAGGAGCACACCATGAGTTTATTAGACGTATCCAATTTAACCCACGGTTTTGGTGACCGTGCTATTTTTGAAGATGTATCCTTCCGCCTGCTTAAGGGCGAACATATCGGTCTGGTTGGGGCCAATGGCGAAGGAAAATCCACCTTTATGAACATTGTCACCGGCAAACTCCAACCCGACGAAGGAAAAATTGAATGGGCCAAACGGGTCAAGGTCGGCTATCTAGACCAACATACGGTACTTAAGCCAGGTATGACCGTCCGAGACGTGCTCCGCATGGCTTTTGACGACCTTTTTAAAGACGAAGCCCGCATCAATGAAATCTACATGCAAATGGGGGACGCCGACGATCAAACTATGGCCGACCTGATGGAAGAAGTCGGCGACCTGCAAGAAGGCCTAGAAGTCCATGATTTCTATAGTTTGGATGCTAAAATCGACGAAGTCGCTCAAGCCTTAGGTGTGACCGATTTCGGCATGGATTCCGATGTCACCGCCCTATCTGGGGGACAACGAACTAAAATCTTATTAGCCAAACTCCTCTTAGAAAAACCTGACATCCTCTTATTAGACGAACCGACTAACTACTTGGATGCCGAACATATCGAATGGCTGAAACGTTACCTACAAAATTACGATAATGCCTTTATCCTTATTTCCCATGATATTCCATTCCTTAACCAAGTGGTCAACCTGATTTATCATGTAGACAACCTCCACATTGATCGCTATGCCGGTGACTACGACCAATTCCAAGAAGTCTATGCCATGAAGCAAGCCCAATTGGAAGCCGCCTATAACCGCCAACAAAAGGAAATCGCCGACCTTAAAGACTTTGTGAACCGTAACAAGGCCCGGGTAGCCACCCGGAATATGGCCATGTCCCGCCAGAAAAAATTAGACAAGATGGATATCATTGAACTCAAGGGGGAGAAACCGAAGCCTAAATTCAATTTCAAATCAGCTCGGACCCCAGGCCGCTTTATCTTTCAAGCAGAAGGCTTAGAAATTGGGTATGATTTTCCTTTAACTAAACCCTTGAACCTGGTTTTTGAACGTAACCAAAAAATTGCTATTATTGGGGCCAACGGGATTGGTAAAACTACCCTCTTGAAATCCTTAATGGGCTTGATTCCTGCCTTAGGTGGTCAAGTTGAACAAGGTGACTACTTAGAAATTGGTTACTTTGAACAAGAAACCGCTTCTGGTAACCGGCAGACACCCTTAGAAGCCGTTTGGGATACCTTCCCAGCCCTTAACCAAGCCGAAGTCCGGGCGGCCTTAGCCCAAGTTGGCCTGACTGCCAAGCACATCGACAGCCAAATCCAAGTCCTTTCCGGGGGTGAACAAGCCAAGGTCCGCTTCTGCCTCTTGATGAACCAAGAACACAATGTTTTGGTACTGGACGAACCGACCAACCACTTAGACCCCGACGCCAAAGACTCGCTCAAGACTGCCCTCCAAGATTATAAGGGCTCTATCTTGATGGTCTGCCACGAACCCGACTTTTATGAAGGCTGGGTTGATGACATCTGGGACTTCAACCAATTGCTTTAATTAATCATGTGGCTCCCCGGATTGCGGGGAGCTTTTCTTACTATATTATGATATTAAGCCTGACTGGCTATGGCGCCAGGTCAGTCTTTTTCCTTTATTTGATCAAGGGATTTGAGACTGATTTTGGGGTAGGGTTACCAAGATTCTAATCTTGGTAACTTTTCCTAGCCAAGAATTGCGAAGAATGAATTTTTGACAACTTTTCCCAACCAAGACTTGCGAAGAAAAATTTCTTAGCAACTCACTCCTCCTGCTTGAATCCCACCCAAAATCGTGCTACACTCTTGTTAGTTTATAAACTAACAAGAGGAGTGATTTTATGTTTTCCGGAGACCAATTAAAGCGCCGCCGCCAAGAACGCCAACTGAGTCAAGCTGACCTAGCCCGGCAACTGAACATTGCCCGGTCATCCTACTATAACTGGGAAACCGGCAAAACCCAGCCCAACCAAGCTAACCTAGAACACCTAGCCAAACTATTACTCGTCACCCCTGACTACTTTGACCAAGACTATCGTCTTCTCCACCCCTACCACCAACTCCAATCCGCTCGTCAAGACCAGGTCGTCGACTTTACTGACCAACTATTAGAAGAGCAAAAACGGGCCCAAGCTCCCAAAATTGCCGCCCTTTTTGCCTACAAAGTCTACGAAAAACTATCAGCCGGGACTGGTTATGGTTACTTTGAAGACCGGTCTTACGATACCGTCTTCCATACTGAGAAAATCGACCACGACCTAGCTTCCTGGGTATATGGTGATTCCATGGAGCCCCTCTACCTCAATGGATCGGTGGCCTTGATCAAGGATACTGGTTTTGATTATGATGGTGGGATTTACGCCGTCGACTGGGACGGTCAGACCTACCTTAAACGGGTCTACCGCGAAGCCGAAGGCCTCCGCCTAGTCTCCCTCAACCAAAAATACCAAGATAAATTCGCCCCTTATAGTGAAGAACCCCGCATCATTGGCAAACTAGTGGGCAACTTCATGCCCGTCGTTAACTAATGGGTCTTATTGACTATAGTCGCGAACCCCGGTCAGACATCGCCTTTGTGGACATGAAGTCTTTCTATGCCAGTGTAGAATGTGTCCAACGAGGCTTAAACCCTCTTACGACCAGCCTCTGTGTTATGAGCCGGTCGGATAATTCTAAAGGCCTGATTCTGGCGGCCTCTCCTACTTTTAAAAAAGTCTTTGGCCGCGATAATGTCAGCCGGTCTTATGACCTGCCCTTTAATATCCACACCCGGCGCTTTAATTTCTACCGGGCCAAACAAGCTGGCCTAGCGATTGATCCAGACTATATTCATTTTATTGAAAGTTGGGCTCGGCGGACTCTGATTGTTCCACCCCGCATGGGACTTTATATCGAACAAAATATAGCCATCCAAAAAATCTTCCAAAACTATGCGCCTAAAGAAGATATCCTACCTTATTCTATTGATGAAGGCTTTATTGACCTCACCCATTCACTCACTTATTTTGCCGGCCGTCCTAGCAAAGACCGCCGCCAAGACTTGGACGATTTGGCCGACCAAATCCAACACCAAATCTGGCAAGAAACGGGGATTTATTCGACCATCGGATTGTCGAATGCTAACCCACTTTTGGCCAAGCTAGCCCTGGATAACGAAGCTAAAAAAACTCCCACCATGCGGGCCAACTGGTCCTATGAAGATGTAGAAAGCAAAGTTTGGGCCATCCCCAAGATGACTGACTTTTGGGGCATTGGTCACCGGATGGAGACCCAGCTTAATAAACTCGGAATCCGTTCCATTAAGGACTTAGCCAATGCGAATCCTGACTTGCTCAAGAAAGAACTCGGCGTCATCGGTTTGCAATTATTTTTCCACGCCAATGGGGTCGATGAAAGCAAGGTCCGCCAACCCTACCAACCCAAAAGTAAAGGACTTGGCAATTCACAAGTTCTCCCTAAGGATTACTACCGCCAAGAAGATATTGAATTGGTCTTGGCCGAAATGGCCGAACAGGTAGCCATCCGCCTGCGCAAACGCCGAAAGCAAACCGCCTGTGTGGCCATCTATGTGGGCTTTAGCCTGGACTGTGACCACCGCCCCATTTCTTGCCAGATGACCATTGATCCCACCCAGCACACAGGAACTTTAATCCAGCACGTCCTCTATCTCTTTCGCCGCCACTACCAAGGAGGGCCGGTCCGTAATATCGGCGTCCGCTATGATAAGCTGATTGACCAAGATATCGTATATTACTCCCTCTTTGATGACCCGGTCCAAGCAGACCACCAGCAAAAATTAGACCACACCATTGATCAAATTCGCACCCGCTTTGGCTTTATCGCGGTCCAAAAAGCCTCAGCCCTCAAAGAAAATTCCCGCAGCATTGCCCGGTCTAAATTAATCGGCGGCCATTCCGCTGGGGGATTGGATGGCTTGGTATGACGGTTGACCGGTCTTACTTACCCTACCCATCGGCCCGCCACTACCAGGACCGCAAGATGGCCAAATGGATGGGCTTTTTCCTATCGGAACACCAAACTGCCCTGGCTAAGCATGCCCACCCTCAAAACCTACCCGATAAACTAGCTTGGGATCAAATCTTACTCTACCTCGGTCAAGCTTATAGCCAACAGCTTCCTATCCAAATTGACTACTTAAGCTCTGTCCACGGTCAAAAAGAAGCCGTCCTCGCCCATAGCCAAGGCAAGGTCCTTAGCTTAAGTGCTGACCGGGTAGACCTTACAGGCCCCCATACTTTTAAGAGTATTCCCTTAGAACAAATTATCGATTTACACATGATTGAGGAGGAGGATTATGACCCAAAATAAAGTTGACCAAGCTAGCCTACAATTTGACTACTTTAGCCAAAATTACCGTCAATTCCAAGAAGACTTTTATACCTATTCCCGCATCCCCCTGCCCCTCACCTTTATGCGGGATGACCTCTTGCTGAACATGGCCAATGGCCAGCGTAATTATTTCAAACTCAATGCCCAAAATGCCCAAGATAACCATGACCATTATTTTCACTTTACCCTCCATACCCAAAAGCAAAGTCCTTATATCAGGACTTATAAGTATGTCGGCCATACTCTTGAATTTCCCACAAACTAACTCCGAAAACCCTAAGTACACAAAAACAGCCAAGTAAGTCATTGCCCTCCTTAAAGGATAAACAATGGCCAACTTGGCTGTTTATTACATTAAAAATAAGGATGAACTTTCTTCAATACACCATACAAGAGATTCCAAAATATATTAACCAACAAACACAAAATCACCGTTAAAAGCGTACCCCAGACCAACTTGATTAAATCCATGGTCCGCAAGCCTTCAAACAAAATCTTACCTAAGCCACCGCCATTAATCACTGCAGCCATGGTGGCGATTCCCACTGTAGAAGTGGTGGAAATTTTCAAACCGGTCACAATCGTAGGCATGGCTAAAGGAATTTGGACCCGATGCAAGACTTGGCGCTGGGTCATCCCCATGGCATCAGCCACTTCCAAGACTCTGTCATCTACCTGATCTAAGCCCAATAAAATATTCCGTACTAAAATATATTGGACATAGACGACTAAAACAATTATAGCGGTTGTCTTCCCTAAACCGGTCACCGGTATCAATAAGGCAAAGACTGCTAAAGAAGGAATGGCATAAATAACGGATAATAGGTAAATTGAACCATTCCGCAAATTGGGCCAGCGTCGAATCAAGGCAACCAAGGCCAAGGAAAACAACAAAGCAAACATCATAGCTAAGCTCACCAACTGCACATGCTCAACAAAAGCTTGGATTAATTTATCTGAGGATTTTTTCCAGTATTCCATCATGATAATTCACTCCATAAACGACTTTGTTGCTTGACTGTATCCATCAAAGCCGCCACAAAGGGTGTGGCCGGTGCTTGGATAATGGCTTGTGGCCGGTCAAATTGACATAATTGCCCTTGGTCCATAATCATGACCCGGTCACCTAAGGTGAAGGCCTCCATAATATCATGAGTCACCAAAACAAAGGTCTTGTCATCAAATTGTTGTTGAATTTCCTTTAATTCGGTCTGCATGGAAGACCGGGTGATGGCATCAATGGCACCAAAGGGCTCATCTAATAACATCACCTTGGGATTGGCTGCCAAGGCTCGGGCCACACCCACTCTTTGCTGTTGGCCGCCGGACAATTCCTTGGGATAACGGTCGCGGTAATCCGCTGCTGGCAAATGAACTAAGTCAAGGACTTGGTCCACCCGGGCCTTAATTTGACCTTTGCTCCAACCCAACAGTTCTGGCACCACTGCAATATTGCCAGCCACAGTAAGATGGGGGAAAAGCCCCACTTCTTGGACCACATAGCCCATTTGCCGTCTTAAGTCCGTGACATCCTGACTTTTAATATCTTGGCCGTTGAAACGAATGGTTCCTGAATCTGCCTCAATGAGGCGGTTAATCATTTTTAAGGTAGTGGTTTTACCCGACCCTGACGTGCCCAAGACCGTGATAAATTCACCCGAGAAGATATCAAAGGACAGGTCGCGTACGGCCTGAGTCTTCCCTTGGGGGAAATTTTTATTAACATGGTCAAATTGAATCATTGGTGCTTGCATGTATTTACTCCTTTAAGCTGAAGGTGACTTGATTGATGCGATGAAGCTGACAAAAATCAGCAAGACTCAGTCCGGATTTTTGCCTAGAAAGCCTAAGGCCGAGTCAATCTACTTAAGTGATTGATAGAATTCTTTAGCGACATCTTCATAGTCTTGACCATCCACATCCACTTTGGCATTCAATTCAATCATGGTCTTAGTATCGAGCTTGGCTGACAGTTTATTAATAATATCTGCCACATCTTGATGGTCCTTTAAGAAATCTTGACGAATCACTGGGGCCAAATTATAAGGTGGCCAGAAGGCTTTGTCGTCCTCTAAAACCACATATTGGTCACTGTTCACTAATTGTCCTTCCGTCGTATAGGCCGGTGCTAAATCAGCTTCATTTGAGGCCAAAACTTGGTATTTCAAACTATTATCATAGATGGTAGATGATTTAAAAGCGAAGTCACCGTAAGTTTGGGCTAAACCAAGTAAACCATCTTCCCGTTGGTCAAATTCCCCTTGGGAGGCAAAACGCACGTCTTTGGCCTTAGCTTGAAGGTCAGAAATAGTCTTAATACCTAATTTATCGGCACTTTCCTTACGCATCACTAACCCCTGGCTGTCAGAAGCAGGTGAATAATCTAACCAAGTTAATTTAAATTGCTTTTCATACTCGGCTTTAACCATATCGTAAACCTTTTGTGGATCAGTTTCTAAATGTAATTTCAAAATAGATAAAAGCGCAGTCCCAGTATATTCAGGGTACAAGTCAATTTCATCGTTAACAATAGAAGTATGGATGACCGAAGAGGCAATCGAAGAAACTCGGTCAACCTTATAGCCTTGGTCTTCCAGGGCTAGGGCATAAATTTCCCCAACAATTAAAGATTCGGTAAAATCTTTAGATCCCACGCGAATACTTTTATCCGCCGCTAAAGCGCGACCAGGCAATAAGGCTAAGAGACTAACTAAAACTAAAATAGACATAAGAACTTTTTTCATGATTTTTCACTCACTTTCACTAAATAATCCATCAGTATCAAAGAAAACAAGGATAGGATGGCCACCGAACCACCACCAATAACTAAAAGGTCCATCCGGTAAAGGCCTAGACCGGTAACAATCAAAGAACCCAAACCACCGGCACCAATATAGGTAGCCAAGGTGGCTGAAGCAATGATTTCGACCAAGGCTAATTTAATCCCCGTTAAAATATGAGGTAAAGCCAAAGGCAAGGTCACCCGTTTAAATAATTGACCACTCGACATGCCCATAGCCAGACCGGTTTCTTTTAATACCGCCGGCACTTCCATAAAACCTAGGGTCATATTCATAATTAAGGGTGGCAGGGCTAGAAAAACTAAGGCCAGCAAGGCAGGCGTCCGGCCAACGCCCAAAAAAGGAATCATAATAAAGAGGACCGCCAAGGAAGGAATGACCCTTAGGCCTTGAGCCAGAAAGAAAATCATTTGCCGACTTAATTGATGACGACTAGCCCAATAGGCCAAGGAAAAAGCTAGGATAAATGCTGCTCCTAAAGCTGTCAGGCTTAATCCAATATGTTGGCCCACATAGAGCCAATACATTGAACTATTACTTTGAAAATATGTAATCATATCATTGAGCATGGCTGATCTCCTCGACTAAATTTGTTTTTTCTATTTCTACTCGCATCAAAATTATCCTTAATTTTTCCATCAATAATCTTTCTGAGCCAAATTATGTTGAATCCGTTGTAAATAAGCTTCAAATTCTTTAATTTCAGCCGGCAAAAAACCTTGATAAAAAACCTGGTCCAACTCTTCTGATATATGCAAGGCAATTTCTTCCTGCTGACGACCCAAGTCTGTTAGGAAAAAGACTTTTTTACGTTGGTCTTGGGCGTGAGCCCGGCAATCAACCAAGCCTAGGGATTCTAATTTTTTTAACATAATGGATGCGGTGTTGGTGGCTAACCCAGTAGCTAAAGCCAAGTCTGTACCAGTTTGGTCCCCTTTTTCATAGAGGACAGCTAACAATTTATTTTGCTCCGCTGTAAATAAGATATCTTTTTCTTGAGCCAGTAGCTTGTTATAAAGCCGGCCATTTAATAATTTGATGTTATGAATGAGATAACCGCCATTTTGTAGTTGCGACATAGAATCCTCCCCTTTCACTAACTTTTTAATCTAAATAAAATTAGTTCTATTTAGATATATTATAGTTCTATATAGACACAAAGTCAATTTACTTGCTCACAAAAAATCAGCCACCTTCTTTCATAAGAAAGTGACTGATTTTTTATCGAATAATTCGTTTTAACCATCTGAACGATGGAAAGAATTTTGCATGCGGTTAGAAGCAAGGAAGAGGATTTGATCTAATAATTTGTCCGTTGCAGCCTTAGCTAGATCCGCCATGGCCTGGTTGGCTTCTTGGCATAGGTCTACTACCGCCTTATTCTCAACATAAAGACCATCAAATTTGTGTAGATGGGCGTGGCCTTGAGCCTGTAAATTCAATTGATAACGTTCAATTAAAGGTAGGGCCTTTTGATAGTGGGGATCGGCTAGGGCCGCGATTAAGCGATTAGCCCAATAAAAGTTATCCGTACGAATCATTTGGTTAGTCTGGCTAAGATAAGATGGCATGGTCTTAACATTGGCATAAAATGGAATTAAGGCATTAAAAGGATTAGAACCAAAAGCTAACCATTCGATGGCTTGAATGGCAGGAGCGACATAAGGACGAATTTGAATCAAACCAAGCACATTATTCCGATTAATCCCAATCGGCCGATACGGCTTAGAACTTTTTTTATCATAGACATCATAAGGAGTGCCTTGATAGTGGTTAGACAGAATGGTTTTTACATCCTCAATCGTAATCTTACGGTCAGGGACCAAAGCCCAAGGAATATTATCTGAATCAGGGCCAAAATCAGCTTGAGGACCATCCCAGGCATAAGATTTTCCATTAAAATATCGACCCATGACCCAAGCTCGTGGCGTATTATAAACATGGTCAGCATCACTTTGACTACCAAAAGCCCAGCGGGGATTGAAGTCGCCTTCTTGACCTAAGTCTAAATGATGATCCTGAATAAAATCCTTTAAATCTGCTGAACATAAGTGATTATTTTGAGCGCCGAAAGCATCTTCTAAGTCAAACTGGTCAATACCTAACTGGTTAGGCATCATGACATAAGCATCGTCGGGAACCCGCTTAGCAATCCAATGGTGCCCCCCCACAGTTTCTAGCCACCAAATTTCGTGTTTATCTTGGAAGGCAATCCCGTTCATTTCATAAGTTCCAAATTCCTCTAGGAGACCACCTAAGCGCACCACCCCTTGACGGGCTGATTTAATATAAGGGAGAACCAGGGTGACAAAGTCTTCTTCGCCAATGCCACCAACTTGTTCAGGGACATAATCCGCTTGTCCTGGCTGACCTTGACTCGCATGGTATTCAACCAAGGGGTCAGCCCCTAAGACGCGGGCATTTGAAGTAATCGTTTCGGTAGCAGACATGGCCACATTGGCTTGGTTGACCCCAAAAGCACCATAGATACCATCTTTACCCAAGGCATCCGGTGTCACCGTATAGGTCATAGGGTTATCTGGTAGGTCAATTTTCACATGGGATAATACGGATTGATAGTGTCGTGGCTGGTCTTGTGCTAAGACCACCGTTTTCTTTTTCTCAATAAAAGAACCGGCGCCAGAGTCCTCATTCCGTGCCACCATCGTGGACCCATCATAAGAAGCTCCTTTACCGATTAAGATTGTTGTACATGCCATTTGCTTATCCCCCTTTTTAATGTGACTCTATTATAGGCGGGTCGACAGCAAATTGCAAAAATTGGTGTTGAAGTGCGCGCGTTTCTAAGGAATAATCACTGCGCACACCTGCTTCCAGTATCTTGAAAGTAGAACTTTTCTGAGGTATTTCATGCGAGTTTTTCAAAAACTGGAACTTTTCTGGTCCTTTTCATAAAAGTATTCATAACCTAAACCTTAGATTTACCATTTACCCGCCCTTAATTAATAACGAAAATCAAATTCTAATTCAGTTGGATCAACAAACTTATAATGGCGTTCAACCAAAGCGGGAACAAACATACCTAGCGCATCAATTGAAGCTTGATGGCTATCATGGAAAAGTACCAACATATCATCCGAAAGTTGCGACATAATCTGATCATAAATTAGTTGGCCCTCAGCGAACTTCCAATCCATGGTATCTGTATTCCAGGTAATGGAGGTCAAATCAGGGATTAACTGGTAAACCCGCTTGCCCCCAGATCCATAAGGCATCCGATAATAACGCGGCGTCACCCCAGTTACTTTTTGGATAATCGCTTGAGTCTTATTAATTTGGTCTAAGACAGCTTGGTCCGAAATCTTAGCAAAGTCTGGATGGTCATACGAATGGTTGCCGATTTCATGACCCGCCTTAGCTACCCGTTGTGCAATGTCTGGATAAAGTTCAACCGACCGTCCCACCATAAAGAAGGTTGCCTTAACATGGTATTTATCCAGAATTGCTAAAGCCTGATCGGTGGTATCTAGAGCAGGACCATCATCGAAAGTCAAAGCGATTTTCGGGCGAATATCTAGATCAGTATCATTCAACTTCTGGGCTGCATAATCAATATCAAATATATCAAGTATTTCAGCTTTAGTGAAAACCTTTTGTTGATGTTCTTTAGCTAGCTTATCAATGAATTGATCCAAGAATTGATAAAATTCAGTCTGGTCTTGGTCAACTTGAGGATGGTGGGCTACCTTTTTTAACGACAGATTAAAGTTCACAGCCGTCTGAACAATTTCTTTTACTTGCGACCGGTCAAAGTTTCGATACTTTTCTAACTTAGCCAAGGCTTGATTCAGTCCGATGATAGTCTGCCAGTCCGCCTGGGCTTGTCTCTTTGCCTGATCTAATAGCTCAGTCATAGCATCCGAGTTTGACCAAGCAAAATCTTGGTCTAAAAGCGCCACTTGCTCAGAACTTAAATCTGCTTTAAATTTCGCCTGACCTTCTCTCAATTGAGTGAGGTTGGGTTTTTGGTAAAGTGAAAATAGGTCCGCTTGAATCTTAAACTTTGCTTTGCCTTGGTCCAAGATTCTTTGCCATTGATATCTAGGTTCACCTACCAAACGCTTAACCGCACCTTGAGCCCGTTTAAGATCACCAGAATCTAGCTTTTCATTTAAAAAAACAAAGTCCTTATCCTGATAAAGCTGAGCAACTAAAGCTTCAGCATGGTTGAGTCGATAACTGGTATTAAACGGCACAAAATGAAAAAGCAAGACTAAACAGACCAGGGTAAGCAAGGTTAAAACGAGGTGCTCACGTCTAATTAACCTTTTTAGCTTGTTTGAACTTGCTTGTCTGTTGAAATCTTGCTTCATGGCTCTATCTCCTTATTAAATCCCAGCTTCTCCTTTCCTTATATTTTACCAAAATAAACCGCAATATCTATTAATTTTTTTAATAATTGGAGCAATTTATCTCAATAAAACTAGGTAAAAACCAAGGAAAGTCTTCATGCATATTCTTTACTCACAATTTATGATGATAAGCCTAAGGAATAATAAGTATTTGGCCAGGGAAAATTAAATTTGATGTTAAATTATTTGCTTGCTTCAGCGCATCGAGACTAATCCCAAATTTACGCGCTATATTATAAAGATTATCGCCGGACTTAACGGTATACTGTTTTTCCGGACTTGGATCGGGATCTGGTTCTGGTTCCGGATCTGGGTATTCTTTTGCCGGATCTGGAATAATGAGCACGTCACCTATCTGGATAAAGTTTGAGGTTAATCCATTAATTTTTTTAAGGGCATCGAGACTCACACCAAAGCTCCGAGCAATATTATATAAATTGTCGCCGGCTTTAACCGTGTAGAGTTTTTCCGGACTTGGGTCGGGATCTGGTTCTGGTTCCGGATCTGGGTATTCTTTTGCCGGATCTGGAATAATGAGCACCTCACCTATCTGAATAAAGTTTGAGGTTAATCCATTAATTTTTTTAAGGGCATCGAGACTCACACCAAAGCTCCGAGCAATATTATATAAATTGTCGCCGGCTTTAACCGTGTAGAGTTTTTCTGGACTTGACTGCGGTTCTGGATTAGGCTCTGGATTGGGTTCTGGGTCGGGATCTGGTACCGGATCTGCCTCTCCTTGACCAGAATCAGGAATGATTAAAATATCCCCTATTTGGATAAAATCAGAATCTAAGCCGTTAATCTCCTTAAGATCTTGCAAACTTATTCCAAACCTAAGGGCAATTTGATAAAGATTATCCCCCGCTTGCACTTCATAAGTTGTTTGACTTGATCTGGAAGTTGTTACTTCATCCTGTGATTGATTGGCATACACTAGGTCATAATCCGAAGGACCTATGGCTAAAAAACTTACAAGTGCAATACTCGCTAAACTCATTGAAACATATGTCTTTTTCATTTTCCACAACTCCTTCTATAATTTTCAATTTTATTTCCCTACACTTCAATTTTAACGGAAACAATTTGTAATGTAAACGTAATAAACAAAAATTCAATAATTATTCAAAATTGTAATGAAATAAGCGTTTTTCTTAATGAACAAATAACAATTATTACAAATAAATTACATGAAATCGTTTTATTATCAAAATAAATAAAAATCATAAGTCAACTTTTATCATAAATATAAGACAAATTATTGGTAGATTTTAATTTTATATGATCAATAAATTGGTAAAGCTTTCCTATAAGTCAGTCTAATACCCTCCACTAATTTTTATAGAATATTCATAATTAATCCTAAATTTATAAAATATGCCAGACGAGTCATTTCAGTTAGATTTTCAAACATAAAAAATAAGCCTCGAAAAGACTCTAAACTAGTCTTTATCGAAGCGTAATTTATGGTGTTTTCACAAAAATTATTTAAACAATACCTTTTCTATGCTTTTTCCCTTATACAAGTTATCTACTAACTTATCCAAATACCGAACATTTTGCACTAAAGGGTCTTGGATTTTTTGAACTTTCACCCCACAGATTGACCCTGTAATCAAACTCCGATTAGGATTCATTTGAGGAGCTTGGTCAAAAAAGCTTTCCAATGTTAATTCTGGGTTAATCTTCATGGCAGCAATCTCTGCAGGACTATAACCCGTTAACCATTGAATGACTTGGTCTAATTCAGCCTGGCTCCGATTTTTGCGAGCTAACTTAGCTACATACAAGGGATATACTGTCGCAAAAGTCAACTGGGCCATTTTATCATCTTGGTTCATAAACTTCTCCTAATCTACCGGGACTTGCCAGTGAGGGTCATGGTGGGCTTGAAAACACAGTTGGATTTGCGCTGCCGTAGTCTTACCCACTGATAAGTTAGGCAACTTATCTAAAGCAAAATATTGGGCATCAATAGTTTCACTATTTGCTTGAAATTGACCGCCTAAGGACCGACACTCAAAGAAAACTTTTTCGATATTGTGCATGGTTTTGACGGGATTATTTTTGGCATGGTCTTGAATAGCAATTAAGCGCAGGACTTCAATTTCAAGACCAGCCTCTTCATGAGCTTCTTTAATCATGTTGGATACCAGGGTTTGATCCACATCAACCCAACCACCCGGCAAGGACCAGCGTTCGTCTTTTTCTTGAACTAATAAAATTTGGTCTTGGTCATTAAAAATAGCAGCTCGACAATCCAATTTAGGGGTCTGATAGCCCGTTTCATTCGCAAAAACCGCCACCAATTGATCGCTAGGATAGTCACTCTGGCTAGCTAGCATAAGGCTTGCAATCTGCCGAATTTCTTCAAACCGTTCCTGGTCATAAACATCCTTGGTGTAGTGTAAACCTGCTTGGGCCAAGGCTTGTAGACGAATAGCCCATTCAGATAATTGATTACGTTCCATTGAGAAGCCTCCTAGAAATTATCCCGTAAATCACGTAGCGCCTTAAAAGTGTCCACTGATGAAGCCCGCATAAAAGGATTACAATTTAGTTCAATGGCAATCGTGGAAGGTAAGGATGGAAATCCTGCTTGGATGCGGCGGTCCACTTGTTGACTTAAGGCTTTGACATTGGCTTGGAACTCCTCATCATCTAGGTTGACGGTTTGGGCAAAAGCAAGATTCGTTTGGGTATATTCATGACCGGCAAAAACTTGCACGCCCCCTTCCATGGCCGCAAATAATTGGAGGGTCTCAAATTCCGCATGGTAGTCCCCAGTAAAGACTCGACCACACCCAGCCATAAACAAGGAATCCCCACAGAAGAGGTTTTTGTCATCAATTAAATAGGAAATATGACCAGAGGTATGACCGGCCGTCAAGTAGACAGCAAGCTTATGATTTTTGAGGGTGATAGTGTCCATAGGTGCTACTTGAACGCTATTAAAATCAGCCGTTTCTTGAGGACCATAAACTGGCAGGTCCGGAATTTGCGCAAGGATTTCCCTAACCCCACCCGTGTGATCATCGTGATTATGGGTCAAAAGAATAGCATCAAGTCTTATATTTTGATCTTGGATATAATCAAGGACAGGTTGAGCCTCACCGGGATCAACAATAAAATTAAGGTCAGGACTTTGATAGACCCAAATATAGTTATCAGATAAGGCTGGAATTGGATGAACTGGCATAAAAATCTTCCTTTCTTCTTATGTGGACTGACATCTTAAAAACGGAGCTTAACATTATTGGTTATGGTCATAAGTCCAAGCGGCAATTTGGGTCAATAAGTGACGGGGGACCAGCTGGTCATAAGGAATTTTAATCGTACCTTTGGACAAAGCATAGTCTTGGAGCTGGTCTTTAAAATATTCGATGGCAGCAGCAGCCGGATAGATACCGATATGTTTACTTTGGGCAGAAAAGTGAATCAAATTCTTCCGGTCCCGGTAGGTTGGCATTTGATAAGCTAAAGTAGTCGTAAATTGTGGTAAGCCTGCCTCAATCGCTTGGCGCACTTGCTCTAGCGCTTCCTGATGTTCCGGCTTTTGGTCGGCTATATATTTGTTAATTAAATCCCTGGCGCCCCTCCTCATCTGTATTATTATACCATCTAAAATTTTTTATTAAAAAAATTCGTTTAAAAAGACTTTACTTTTTAGAACTTTATATATAATTATCCACAATATTATCATACTAACTCATCCTTGGCCGCCATGCAATTCAAGGTTATGCTAGCTCTAAGGTTATCGAAACTCTTGGCTTAGATCCTAATTGCTATGTGCCAGGTATGGCCATTGCCATCGGTAAAGAAGATATGGAAAAACGTGGCGAAGCCATTCGTTCGTCCGCTACCCTGTTTCCAATGTTCTTTCTTTCATGTAGCCCATCTTATTTATATGCAGCGTCTGGTCTTTAGCTAGACGCTTTTTTGTATTTAATATAGAAAGGGAGCGGGCAAGAAGTAGAAAATCTACGATTTTCGCTTGCTGGAGCACTCGGAGCAAAGCGACATAGTGATCCAGTAGCTGAGTGAACAAGTGAGATCAGCTGCCTTGATTCCCCGCCCAGCGCACTCTTGACTAGGATAGAACAAGTCGTTTTGCGACGCAGTTTCCATCCAGTCAACCACTGCTCAAAAACATCTAGTATTTAGTGAAAAGCACAAGACTGTTTTTTCCCAAGACCCCTTTAATGTGTTGATAGGGGTGGATTGGCTTGGGCGAATCCAGGGTCCTTATTAACTGTAGTATAAATCTTTCCACTTTTTGAAAACTTGAATCTTTTTTGGATAAATCATTCTACTTGCTCTAAACTCGAATCTTTTGCAGCAAATTCATGCCACTTTGTAAAAATTCGAATATTTTTCAGCCAAATCATTCTACTTTTTCTAAACTCGAATCATCATTCAAAAATCACTCCACCGCCAACCACAATTGCATTTGGTAGTCCATGGCGGTACGGTCGCCGGCCGGATACACTTCCACACTCCACTTGTAATCCTCAGCTATACCTTCTTGGGGACAAACTTCATCAAAGAAGTAGCCATAAGCCATAGCTAAGCTAAACCCGGCGGGCCCTTCTAAATCAATGACCACATATTTGCTAGCAGGCACCACTTTAGCTTCCGCTTGGTCTACCGCAACGACTTGACCCAGCTGATAAATCACCGCACCATATTCTTTAATCTCATAAGTATAGCCATAAGTAAGACCGGCCTCGGGATTTTCCTCCAAATAGTCCTGCCACAAACCCAAATAATCAGTCTGGGCATTGGCGGGATAAAAAGGCCCGCTCACAGCAAAACTTTCTTTTTCTTCAATATGATAATCCATCTTAGTCCCCCTCAATCAAATTAGCTAGCCCGTAAGTCCGTAACTGGTCCATACTTTTCAAAGTTTGGGGTGGATTAGCCAGGGGCGCTAATTCTTTATACATCCATAAAATATCAAACCATTGGCCAAACTTATAACCGATTTTGGGAAAATGGCAGATATATTGGTAACCCAAGGCTTCATAGAATTTAGGGCTGGCCCCAGTCACATAAGCTTCTTGCTCGTCGGCACCAGTGATACAGGCATAGGCGGTTAAGACCCCTTGAACCCGCAATAATTTCTCCAAGGCTTCATACAAAAATCGGCCTTTGCCCTGGTCCCTAGCATTCATGTCCATATAAATTGATAGTTCCACCACCCAGTCATAGGCTGCCCGGGTCCGGTAACGAGAAGCATAAGCATAGCCTAAAATCTGACCTTCTTCTTCCAAAACTAGATAAGGATAGTGCTTAAGGGTCGCTGCAATCCGGCCCTCAAAATCAGCCACCGTTGGAATCTCGGTTTCAAAGGTAATGGCAGTATTTTCAACATAAGGTTTATAAATCGCTAGGATAGCAGCCGCATCGGTGACTTGGGCATAACGAATCATGATTGAGCTCCTTCTATTTGACTAGGCAACTGATTCCAAGCAAAAAACATCTGGGCGATTTCTTGAGTCGATTCTTTGCAACCCTTGCGGATCCAGTGCAAGATAATCCCAATATTGGAATTAATAAAAACCTCGCGGGCATACTCAGGGTTAAGTGCGGGACGATGGTTCAAGGCTTGTTCTAGCTCCGGCACCCGGTCAATCAATTCTAGTAGAAAAGACCGCAAAATATTAGAGATATAATCCGGGCGGGACAAAATTAATGATTGGACAAAATCAAAATCAGCTACGACTAAGTCTAAAACTGCTACCACCGATGGTAGCCATTTCTCTTTGGCTTGGCCAATCGGTAACTTGGACATAATTTCCTGTAAGATATCGGCAATAATTTTATCAATCATATCCAGTTTATCCAGATAATGTAAATAGAAAGTGCTCCGGTTGATGCCAGCCGTCCGCGTAATATCGGAAATAGTGATGGCTTCAAAATCCTTTTCTTGGAGCAATTTAACCAAAGCTGCCTTTATATCAGCCTTGGTCGAGGTTTGTCTTGCTTGGGTCATGGGTTTTCCTCCTTAAATCAACAGATTGTTGATAATTGTCGCTTGTAATTTTCTCCAGTTTATTATAAAGTACTAGCAGACAAAAATCAACACGTTGTCTATTTAGTTAATTTTAAGCAGGGTCACCATGGTGACCACTTAATAATATTTGACGACGTTAAAGAAAAGGAGTTCAAGAAATTATGGCTTATATAGAAATGAAACACAGCTACAAACGCTATCAATCAGGCGAATCTGAAATCATCGCCAATAATGATATTTCATTTGAAATTGAACAAGGAGAACTTGTCATCATCTTAGGCGCTTCAGGGGCTGGCAAGTCAACCGTCCTAAATATCTTAGGTGGGATGGATTCCAATGATGAGGGTGACGTCATTATTGACGGCAAAAATATTGCCCAATTTAACAATAAGGAACTCACCTACTACCGGCGCGACGATGTCGGCTTTGTCTTCCAATTTTATAACTTGGTGCCAAACCTAACCGCCAAAGAAAACGTGGAATTGGCTTCTGAAATTGTTAAAGATGCCCAAGATGCCACTCAAGCTCTTGAATCTGTGGGTCTTGGTCACCGACTCAATAATTTCCCGGCCCAACTATCTGGGGGCGAACAACAACGGGTTTCCATTGCCCGGGCCATCGCCAAGAAACCTAAGCTTTTATTATGTGATGAGCCTACCGGTGCCCTAGACTACCAAACGGGTAAACAAGTCTTACAAATCCTACAAACCATGTCCCGTCAGGATAATGCAACCGTCATAATCGTAACCCATAATTCAGCCTTAGCCCCCATCGCTGATCGGGTCATCCGCATGCATGATGCCAAAATCAAATCGGTTGAACTCAACCCTCATCCTCAAGACATCGCCAGTCTAGAATACTAGGAAGGTGGTTATGGTGAACAAAAAACAACTTAATAAAGAAATCTTCCGATCTCTTAAGGGCTCCCTAGGCCGTTTTTTCTCTATTCTTTTCTTAATGGCTCTGGGTGCCTTTGCCCTGGTTGGCTTAAAGGTGTCTGGTCCCGATATCGACCATTCAGCCTCCAGCTACTATGACAAATACCATACTTTTGATTTGGCAGTCATGTCCGATTACGGCCTAGATCAAAGTGACCAAGATAAATTAAACCAGCTCAAAGACCAAGCCAAGGTAGAGTTTGCTTACTTTGCTGATGTGGTCATTAAAGACACACCTAAATCCATGCGGGTTTTCTCAAACACTAAAGATATTTCCCAATTTGAATTGGTCCAAGGCGACTTTCCTAGCGCAAGTGATGAGATTGCCTTAGGATCAAGCTGGCAAGACCAATACAAGCTGGGGGACCAAATCGAATTAGAGGAAAACCAAAGCGGTCTAAACCTAGACTTGTCGATTGATCAGGACGAATATGAAGCAGACAAAGAATCGGAAGCTAAAGACCAAGTCCTCAAAAAACATCGCTTCACCATTACCGGCTTCGTCAATTCTTCTGAAATTATTTCAACCGGAGCCATGGGATCTTCTAATTCCGGATCCGGGACTTTAGCCGGCTATGCCGTGGTAACTCCAGAAACTTTTGATATGGATGTCTACACTATCGCTCGCATTGCTTATAATGACCTCCGTGACCTAGAAGCTTACTCCGATGACTACACTGACCGCTTAGCCCAACATCAAACTGACCTAGACAAATTAATCGAAGGCTCAGGTCAAGCGCGCTTAGCAGATATTAAGGCCGATGCTCAGGAAAAAATCGATGACGGCCAGGCCGATATTGATCAAGCTAAAGAAGATATAAAAGAAGCCGAGCAAAAACTTAAAGATGGTCAAAAAGAAATCAACAACAACCAAAAGAAACTCGATGACGGTCAAAAAGAAATTGCCGACAAGGACCAAGAAATCCAAAGTGCTAGCCAGAAATTAGAAGATGGCCGCAGTCAGTTAGCTGCGTCTAAAAGTCAACTTGATGCCGCTGCCGACCAAATCAACCAAGGCTATGCCCAATTAGAACCAGAAAAGGCTAAACTCGATGAGGTCGCCGCTCAATTAGCCGGTCCGCAAGCACAGTTAGATCAAGCCAAAGCTGATTTAGATTCTAGTATGTCACAATTAGACCAAGCCCAAGCTCAGATTGATGAAGGCCAGGCTCAGTTGGATGCCCTAGCAAGCCAACTCCAAGAGCAAGGGATTGACCCAGCGACTTCGCCAGATTATCAAGCTGGCCAAACTAATCTAGACTCTCAAAAACAAACATTGGCAGCTGGTCAAGCCCAATATGAAGCTGGATTAGCCCAATACCAAGAACAAAAAGCTTTATTTGGCCAAGAAAGTGCCCCTTATCAAGAGGGCTTGGCCCAATACCAAGCCGCCAAGGCCAAGTTAGATGCCAGCTTAGCTGAATATAATTCAGGTTTAGCCAAGTATAACCAAGGTTTAGCTGACTTCCAAAGTCAAGAAGCTAAATTCAAAGAAGGTCAAGCTAAATTGCAAGCAGCTAAGGATGAGCTGGCTACAAACCAAAAGAAATTAGATGATGCCAAAGATGAATTGGCTGAAAATAAAGCGACTTTTGCTGACGAAAAAGCCAAAGCTAATAAGGATATCAAGAATGCCGAAGACGACTTAGCCCAAGCACGTGATAATATTGAGGATTTGGCCGAACCCGCTTATACCTCTTATACCCGCAGGACCCTGCCTGGTTCCGATGGCTATGTCAAAGTTTACACCGCTTCGCATGGGATTTCCCAAGTGGGTAATCTATTTCCAGTTGTCCTCTACCTGGTTGCTGCTTTAGTTACAGTCACGACCATGACCCGGTTTGTTACCGAAGAAAGAACCAATGCCGGTGTGCTTAAAGCCTTAGGCTACCAAAACAAGGATGTTTATAAGAAATTTACCGTTTATGGTTTTACCGCTGGTATGCTAGGAACCCTTATTGGGGTCTTTGCTGGGATGTATTTACTCCCTTATCTTTTGGACAAAACCTTAATGGCAGACACCACCCTGCCCGCTTTATCCATGCCTTTCCACTGGACAATTACCTTATTTGCTCTAGTCTGCACGATTCTAGTATCAGTTTTACCACCCCTATATATTGCCCACAAGGAGCTGAAAGAAACTGCTTCACAATTACTATTACCTAAACCACCTTCTAAAGGCTCAAAAATCCTCTTAGAAAAAATTCCATTTATTTGGAACCGGCTCTCCTTCACCCATAAGGTAACGGCCCGTAACCTCTTCCGCTATAAACAAAGAGGCTTGATGACGATTTTTGGGGTGGCGGGATCAGTCGCCCTCCTCTTCTCAGGCCTTGGTATGCAGTCCTCCCTCTCCACCATGGGTCAACGGCAATTTGGCGATATTATTAAATACGATGCCATTGTCGCCCTACAAGATGATATTAATGAATCTGACCAAGCTGATTTAGACCAAGCCTTAGCTTCAGATACCATCAAGCAAAAAGAGGCTATTTATACCGAAAACTTCAGCAAGGAAATTAAAGAGGTTGAAGACAAGCAAAGCATCACTTTGATGGCCATCGATAATGATTCCTTCGCCCCATATATTCACTTGGCTAACCGCAAGGATGCGACAGACACCGCCTTGAAAGTGACCGATGACGGTGCCATCATTAATGAAAAATTAGCCAAGCTCATGAAATTAAAAGTTGGCGATAAATTTACTATTGAAGATAATTTAAATAATTCTTATGAAATTAAGATTGCTGGTATTAGCGAGATGTACGCCGGTCACTTCATTTACATGAATAAAGGCTACTATGAAAAGGTCTTCGGAAAAGATTTTGCCCAAAATGCCTACCTCATGACTTTTAACGATTCTTCTGCTGATAATGTCCAAGAAGAAACAGCAGATTTCATGCGCTTAGATGCAGTCAAAGCTGTGGTACAAAACACCTCGGCCATCTCCCTAGTGAATTCAATTGTAAATTCCTTGAATACTGTTATGAATGTCTTAACCATTGCCGCCTCCTTGTTGGCCATTGTTATCCTTTATAACTTAACCAACATTAATGTCAGCGAACGGATTCGCGAACTGTCCACCATCAAGGTTTTGGGCTTCCTCAACCAGGAAGTCACCCTATATATTTACCGCGAAACGATAGTACTTTCCTTAATCGGGATTGCGGTCGGTATGCTGGGTGGGAAGGTCCTCCACCGGATTATTTTAGAAACCGTAGCGCCTGACAACATGATGTTCAGTCAACACGTTTCGACCTTTATCCATTTGTTTCCAGTGGTCTTGATCATACTAATACTGATTGCCTTAGCATTCATGGTCAACCATATCTTAAAACGGGTGGATATGTTAGAAGCTTTGAAATCAGTAGATTAATGCTCTATTAGAAATCCCCGGGTGACTTGCCCCGGGGATTCTGCTTATTTAAGAATATGAAAACACTTCTAGCCTTAGATGGCTGGAGGTGTTTTTTCTTTATTGGGCTGATTTGGGATGTGGACTTGCAAAGATTTGATTTTTAGCAAGTCCCACGCCATCTTTGTTGCGAAGAACTTGTTCTTGGTAACTCTAGTCAAAAATTAGTGCAAAGAATCAGTTCTTGGCAAGTCTTACTCTAATTTAGTTACGAAGATTCGCTTTTTCACACCACTAAACCAAAAAACGGTGCCTAACCTTAATCCTTCGCACTACCAAACCACAAAACAGTACCAAACCCCAATCCTTCGCACCACCCTCCAATTCATAATAAAGAAAAACGACGGGCCAAGCCCGTCACTTCTTAATATCAAAATTATAATTACCAATCCACCTGCAAATACTTATTATCCTTATCCGCTTCCTTCAAAATCATCTGTGGGTACTGGGTTAAGAAGAAGGCCTTGGTTTCCGCTAAGTAGGGTTCATACTTAGCATAGTCTGCCGCTAATTCATCTTTATGTTCGGACACGGTACCAGCAAAAAAGTATTGGTTGAGGCGGCCGATAAAGGCCACAATTTCATCCTTTGGCGCCTGGTCCGACAAATAATTGTCAGTATAAACTGACTCAGCCAACTTAACCCGGTTAGCTGCTTGATACACTTGTTCAATATAAACCGGATAATTCAACAAATCATTATCAGTCTGTCCGCTAGCTTGGGCCCAGTCCGCCACATCTAAGACCTGACTGTCATAGGTCAAGCCTTGATCATCCATGACAATATGGCCTACTGAATTAGGATACACCGCAAAAGATCCTGTCGCAACATCATAGCGATCAAGTCCAGAAGCGGTCGTCCGGCGACCGATATTCTGGGCATGAATATGACCGCAAAAAGTCACCGCCATATGATAACGGTCTAATAATTGTTCTAAATCGGCCCAATTATCAATTGCGAAGGTCCCCTCAAAGCCTTTAAAATGGTTAAAAGCATTATGGTGGAGGACAAAAATCACATGCCGACCATCGGCTTGGGCTTGCGCTAATTCTTGGTCAAGCCAAGCCATAGTTGTTTCACTAATTCGCCCGCCGGCTTGGGGAGGATTGGTATTTTCTTGACCTTCATAAATATTCGAATCTACCATAAAAAGTCTATTTTTCTGGTCTAAGTCTACCGTATAGGAACGAGACTGTGGATCCTTACTTAGAGCTGTCTTATAGCCAAAATCAGCCATTAAACTTTCGAAATCCTCTGGCATTATTTGAGCAGTTTTAAACAGGTCATCTTTAGTAAATCCACGCGCCCAACCATTGGCTAGATCATGATTACCTGGCATGGTATAAACCGGCACCCCTAAATCCTCAATCCGTTTAAAAACTACCGCCAAATCTTTTATGGAAGCTAATTCCCCATTAAAAGTTAAGTCACCTGAAACAATGAGACCATCGGGCTTAGGCTCAGCCTGGTCAATAGCATAAACGAGGGCTTCTAAACGGTCAGCTGAATGATAAATCTCTAAACCAGCTGCAGTATCTTGCATATATTGAATCTTGTCACCTACCTCATAAAGGGTCGGCGATAGATGATGAATATCTGTAACTAACCATAAATTCAAGGACTTTCCTTCTTCCTCGGCCGCGATTTGGCCAAACGTAATTAATCCAAACAAAAATATGGTGATCAAGGC
Organism: Eremococcus coleocola ACS-139-V-Col8; assembly: GCF_000183205.1. NCBI lineage: Bacteria > Bacillati > Bacillota > Bacilli > Lactobacillales > Aerococcaceae > Eremococcus > Eremococcus coleocola. The sequence goes on from NZ_AENN01000015.1 coordinate 433,246, forward strand.
GACAAAAAATAATTTACCAAAAAATTTTTCATAAAACTCCATTCTAATCCTAAAAATTAAACAGCCACCTATAAAATTAGGCAGCTGAAGTAATTTAAAAAGCAAGTCCATCATGATTTTTGATAGGCAGCTAATAATAACTGGGTTACTTGAACTAGCCTTTCATCCACTTGGTCTTTCCTGATTAATTCATCTAAGTCGCTCAAGTAAGTCTTGATTAAATATCCGGGTAACTGCTTTAACAAAGCTTGATAATTTTCTAATAAGACTAGAGCTTGGTAACGGATTGAATCAGGTAAATTTCTTGCTAAGACTCGGCTCAGGGCGTCAAAGCCCACTTGGTCATTGCCGGCCCGGTAGGCTAAGTCAGCCACATCGAAGTCCAATAAGTAGTCAAAAACCGGCTGGTCTCCATCAGCTAACTGGCTAGGACGTGGTAACCCGATAATAGGCTTTAATAAATAATAGGCTAGAACCCAGTATCCTTCTTCTTTAAGGGTGTGGGCAGCATAATAAATGTGTTGGATCTGATCAGGGCTTTGATCAAATGCCAATAAATTAGCCAAAACGCCGTCAGATTCAGACGCTGAATGTTGATGATTTCTAGTTTCACTTGGCCGGCTGGATAGATTGAGGTCTTCCCAATCTTGTCTTTGAGCTAATTCTTTTGGAATTTCAACCTGCTTATATAGTTTTAAGTCGCCGGCTAATTTTTTCCAGGATATGCCTTTATTGGCATCAGTGGTTTGTAAAACTATGCCCTGCCATTGGAAGCGACCATCATTTTTGAAAATTAAGGGTTCTAAATATTCAGGCCCATCTTGGTCGGTCACTAATACCTTATAAAAATCGGCCGTCAACTCGCCCAAATCAGCCTGACCAACTAACCAACGTTGTCCATCTAAGCGGATCAAATAATCGCCTAAGCCTTGGGCATAGGCCAAGGCTTGGTTTTGGTTGTGGGTCCAGGAAACCCAGGCATCTTGGTGGTAGTGGCCTGGCAATCCTTTTTCCTTAAAAAATCCTTGAATGGCAGCTGCCTGGTCTTGGTCCCCAGAGGAATCAGACACCACATAGGTTGCCAAGTCAAAATGATCCAAAATATGTTGTAAATACAGGTCTAAATGGGTGAGTTTGGTCCTTAGGACGAGTAATAAAACCAATTTTTCGGTCATGACTTGACTCCTTTCTCAATAGGGCTAAAAAATAAAAGATAAAATCAAAGTAATAATAGCTAAACCACCTTGTTTAAATAAGATAGCTGGTTGGCTAGTGGCGCCACCATGGGCGGCAACTGCAATAATATAGACCAGTAAAGTCCGTAGCCAGAATAAGTCAGGGTGGATAAAGCTGGCAACTAAAATCAAGACAGCTAACAGTCCATTGTAAACCCCTTGGTTTTTAAATAAGGTGGTCACAGAGGAACGGCTTAATTCAGCTTGATCCATATTAAACACCCGACTGGTCGCGTCTGACTGAGTGGCGAACGTTTCTAAGTACATAATATAAAAGAATTCTAAGGCTACTAGCGTAGCGAATATTTTAATGATAATTGACATGTGTTTTCTCTTTTATATTTTAAATGAGGATTCCGGCTAAATGATCCATTTCATGTTGGATAACTTGGGCCAAGGGTCCTTGGAAACGACGATTTTTGGGATGAAAGTGTTCATCTAAGTATTGAACTTGAATTTCTTGATAACGTTGGGTAGGTTTTTGACCAGTGTGGGACAAACACCCTTCCTGGGTCTGATAAGGTTTAGCTTGAGACGTAATTTCCGGATTAACCATAACTAGGTCTAGCGGCCCCATGGCTACAATGATGATAGCCTTGTTGATCCCAATCATATTGGCAGCCATACCCACACAATGATGGCGGTGAGCCTTTAGGGTGTCTTTTAAGTCTTGAATCACGGCTTGGTCTTCCTTGGTCGCTGGCTTAGCCTTCTGACTCAGGAAAAAATTATCGGTCACTATTTCTTTAATCATGACGATCCTTTCTATCTGCCGCGGTTAGAGAATATCTAGGTAGAACTGGTTCCCGACATCCAAACCATAATCGGTAAAGTAAATATGATCCCCCTCGATTTGAATCACCTTGTACTTCAAGTGTTTTTCCAGCGCATCCTTATATTTTTCCTTGAAATCAATGCCAAACCGTTGGTTAATAACCGAAATATCAAAACCTTTACGCAAGCGCATATTGAGCATGATAAATTCTTTTTCCCGTTCTTCTAGGTCCATCATTTCTGAACTTTCAACGGGCATCTGCCCTTGGTCAATGGCGGCAAAATAATCTTTAAAACGACGGGTATTGGTAAAGCGGCGTAAGTCAATATTAGACGAGGCCCCCATCCCGACACCCAAGTAATTTTCAAGTTGCCAATATTTTTTATTATGCCGGCTTTCTTTACCATCCCGGGCAAAGGAAGAAATCTCATATTGGTTAAAGCCAGCTTGACTTAGGCGGTCCTGAATATTGTGGTACATGTCGCGGTCGGTTTTTTCATCGAAGAGTTTAATCCGACCAGCCTTGAGCCAGCGTTGGAAGTTGGTATTATCCTTAATCATCAGTGAATAATAAGAAATATGGTTGGGATTGAGTTCGATAGCTTGGTCAATATCCCTATTCAGGATATCCATATCTTGGCGGGGATTATTGAACATAAGATCAATCGAGACATTATCGCAACCTAAGTCGCGGAGTAAATGGAATTTATCAATGGCCGTTTGCCGTGAATGGAGGCGACCCATAATTTGCAAAACCTTGGGGTCAAAGGATTGGACTCCCATGGAAAAGCGGTTAAAACCCTTGGCCTGGTAGGTCTTGATTTTTTCTTCAGTGACAGATTCAGGATTCATCTCGATTGAAACTTCGCAATCATCGGTTACCTTGAATGTGGCATAAATCCCGTCCATAATTTTGGCCATCAAGTCTGCCTCCAAGTGGGAGGGAGTCCCCCCGCCAAAATAAATAGTATCCAAAATGTAGTCCCGGTCTTGGTAAAGTTGCATTTCTTTAATTAAATAATCCACATATTGGGGAATAACATCATCTTGGTCTTCAAAAGTCAAGAAGTCACAATAATGACAGAGCTTTTGGCAAAAAGGAATATGTACGTAGAGGCCAATCGTTTCAGCCATGGATTTCACCTAATTTCTTTGGGTTTAGCAAGGTCTACGCCAAGCTCATTAGATTCATTATATCATTTTTGCAATGGCAAACTAATATTTTTTGAACTTAAGAATTTTCTAGAGCTGCGGCTAAGGTTTGCTTAGCGGCTTCATAATCTGAAGCCATTAAAACTGTGGTTGGATGACTGTCCGCCACCTTACCTGAAGCAAGGGTTCCACCAAAGGTTGTATTGAAGGCTTTGACCACCTTAGTTTCTGGCAAAGCAGCTTGTAATTCTGCAGCGGCTGAGCTATCAGCAAAAATAAAAGCCCCAGTCCAGATAATTCAATAGTAAAACCCCAAAACAATCACTATAAACAAGAGGTAAGTCAGACTTATCTTGGAGCCACAAGCTTTGGTCTTTTTGAACAAGAAAAAAACATTAACAAAATACAAATAACACCTAAGATTTTTTCGCAGATATTTAAAATGGGAGCTACTTCCACCATCTTCATAATTGAATTAGAAAACAAGCAAAGCATTGGCAGGACCATATAGGCTAGCTATTGGAGGAAAAATAATAAGAGTCCAGACCACCAAAAAACCCAATACTGATCATGATAGATTTCCAAAGGCGCACCATAATATTCCTCCATTTTTTGAAGTTATTTTAAACTAAGTAATCAAGCAGCTTTTGCCAAGCAGTCACCAGGTCTTCTAAGCGATAACGGGCATTGGCAGGACTGGTCGACGGTACTTGCTGAGCAGGGATGCCGGTTTCCTTAGCCTGGTATTTTTGATAAGTTTTGTAGGACAGGCTTCCATTACAAAAAACTGCCTGAATGGTCGATTCCTGAATTATTTTATTCAAATCTGAAGGGACGACATTTTGAATCGAGGCATCGGCTGACCCAATGATGTCACATTGGTAAATCGAATCATAGACTGCCAAGTGGTGGTCCAGGAGAAATGCTTTACGCTCTGGAATTTCCCGGCTCAAGTCAACCTCAAAGAGAGCCTCCATTAAGGGCCAAAACCGGTTTTGTGGATGGCCATAAAAAAAGCCATATTCCCGAGTTTTAACCGAGGGAAAAGACCCTAAGATGAGAACTTTTGACTCATGATTATAAACCGGATCGAGGGGATGAATAATCGTCTGATAGTCATCATTTGCCTGGATCATAACTATACTCCTATTCTTTAAGCAAAAAAATTATTTAAATAAATGTCACCATTATTATAGTTAATCCTGACCGAGGATTAAAGTCCAAATCCAGTTGATTCAGAAGATCAGTATATTTTTCATATAATTATCATTCAAATGCTTGCAATAATGTTGTTAATTAGCTATAATTAATTTCGAAATCGAAATAAGGAGGGGTGAGATGTCTCGTACCCACGATGCTTTGGATGCCTTCATTGGAATCAAACGCACCAATGAAATGCTTAATCAAGCAGTTCGTAAAGATGTTGCGCAGCATGGACTTAAGGTCAATGAATTTGCAGTTTTAGAGTTGCTTTACCACAAAGGGCCCCAAGTGACCCAAGATATCAAAGAAAAAATCTTAGTTGCTAATTCATCCACCACATATATTATAGATAAGCTGTGTGAAAAAGGTCTTACCTATCGCCAAGCTTGGGATCAGGATAAGCGTGTGATTTATACCCACCTTACGCCCAAGGGCCATGACCTAATTGTATCAATTTTCCCCAGCCATCAAGAGATGATTACCAACCTGTTCACTCATTTAAGTGATCAAGAAATCCAGACTCTTAAACTTTTACTCAAAAAAATGAATGGCTATCATCTTACCTAGTCAGCCTATTTGCTTGTCCCGCTTATGCTGGTCAGCAAATAGGTTTACTTTTTTAGAGATAATTCGAAAACGAAATAATTTTAAGCTAAAGAAAGAGGAATACCTATGTCACCCTTACTTGGAATCCACCACGTGACTGCTATTACCAATTAGGCCAAACGCAATTATGACTTCATCACCCAGTTTTTAGGCATGCGGCTGGTCAAAAAATCTGTAAACCAAGATGATATTCAAACTTACCATACCTTCTTTGCCTATGTGAAGCTCAGCCTGGCACGGACCTGACCTTCTTCGACTTTCCTGGAGTACCGGCAGGAGGAAAAGGAACCAATACTATTTCTCGGATTGGTTTACGAGTCTCTAATAATGCCGCTTTAAGCTATTACGCCGACCGTTTTGACCACTTCGACATTAACCATGGGCCAATTTATGATTTTAATGGCCACAAGGTCATGGATTTTTCCGAGTCAGATGGTCAGGATTATCGTTTATATTCAGATGAACACAATTTTATATCAAAGCTATGTTATGTCAACAAGGAAAATGCTCTAATATGAATTAGAATTTCGATAAGATTTTTTATCCACTATCATCCGATTGCCTAAATTGCAGAGGCGCTGATCTAGTTCTGCTTGAACAACAATCAGGTTATAAATACTATCTTCTGCCAAAACCCCGTGAGCCTGACCCTTAAACTTGTCCGTATGGTTGGAATCTTCCACATCTTATTAAGTAATCAAGACTATCATAATAGGCTAGTAAGGCTTCATAGTCAGATCGATTAGCCTCAAACTGGTCTAGGGGTGATTCCAATGCTTGTAAAACCCTTTGAGATTTATTTAATATTTTTTCATATTCAGCAACATGCTCGGACATAAAATCCCACCTTTTTTATTAGCTTACCCTTATTCTACTCTGTCTCACGTCAAAGCATAATTTATAATCCTAGACACAAAAAAAGCCACCTTAGGAGTAAGTGGCTTTATTTTGGTTTGTCTTTTAAACAAATTCAAAGGAGAGTGGGGACTCATCAGCGCTAATCTATAGTTTTCGCATAATCAATCTGCCTCCGCACAAGATATTAGAAAGACTCCGTCGCAAAGCAACACAAGTTTTCCCAACCAGCCCTTGCGGTTAAACTATTTAAGGCTTGTCCTGTTGGAAAACAAGCAGAACCAGAAATTAGTGGTTCATTTGGTCAGCGAAGATTTCATCGCCATCCCAGTCAGCTGGGTAATAAGTTGGCCAGTTGTCCATTTCTTCTAATAATTTTTCATGGTCGTCGTTAGAGAAGAAGATATGGAAATGTTCAACATGGTCACTTGGCGCGATGTTGTGGTCTGAGAATTGTACTGACATTGGAGCGGCTTCGTCGCCATCAGTCTTAGTGAATAAATAACGTACACCACGGTTACCTTTTTCATAGTCTAGAATCTTGTAACCTTCGTATTTGTATGTACCAGTGGCTTCTTCATCACCTTTGACAAAAGTTATTTGGTCGCCTTCGATATTAATATGGTCTACATCAGTTTCATAACCCACTTGGTAATATTCTTTATATTCTTCAGCGGTCATCTTAGCACCTTCAGCAGAAGCTTTTTTATCCATGACTGGATCTAAAGTGCCGTCTTCTAAGAAAGGTAAAACAGATTGCCATTCACCTGCATATTCTTCTAAAGAACGGTCTTTAACATCGGCATCATCAAAGTAACCTGCATAGATATCTTTTTGTTTATCATATGCTTCAGCCAATTCAGGATGTTCTTCAATATTTTTGTCAGCGGCAGCCACTTGTTCTTCAGTTAAGTCAGCGGCTTTAATTTTATGGAAGTGGTCACCATGGGCCATGATGTACATATCGTCTTCTTTTTTGACAACTTTTGAAGCGTCAAATTCGAATTCATGGTCATGATCATGGTGATGGTGATGTTCTTCTTCACCTTCATGGTCGTGATCGTGGTCTTCTTCGCCTTCGTGGTCATGGTCTTCCATTTCAGAAGATTCTTCCGCTAAGACAAAAGCAGTTTGGGGTACAAAACTATATAAAGCACCAGTAAATAAGGAACCAAGTAATAGTGCTGATACTAGGGATTTCTTCATAAAATATATTTCCTCCTAAAACGTAATAATTACATTCTACTTAAATTTCAAAAATTGTCAAGACTTTTTAAGCAATAAATTGTAATTAATACTATTTATTTAAAAGGTCTTGACTTTATACTAATTTTTATTTAAATCAACCAGATTGTCAGCATCCTGACCAGCTTCTAGACTGAGGCCATAATGGTCATCACCATCTTTGACTACCGAACCCCCGTCCACTTCATAAACGGATTCAGCCTGGTCATCCTCTAACAATAAACGTTTATCAAACTTAGCATCTTTGGGTGCTTCTTTCGGGAAGACAACCACTTGGTCCCCCATCAGTGTCGCAAAGCCATCCCGGTATAAATAAACCACCGTATAATCCTTGCCTAGGTTACTTTCTTTAAGATAGTCAGCCGGCATGAGTTTATTTTCAAAGCTGATTTTAGCATCTTCTTTAAGCCCTAAGTCGGCCTTCAATTGATAAATAGCCGTTGCATCTTGGGGATGAAGTCCGTAGGATTGTAAGGTAATTTCATCCTTGGTCCGCAGGTTTTTAGCTTGGCTTGGATCTTCATAGTAGAGATAGCACTTGTCGTCGATGGTGACGATATAGCCGCCTTCGACTTCAGTATAGACATCGGCTTGGTCGAATTGGTAGTCCTCCGGTGCTAACAAGCTATCAGCATAAATTCCTTCATAAGGCGGCTTACCATCATAAGTATGATAGTGGTCACCATGAGAGGTCACATAGCCTTCTTCTGAGATCCGGACAATCACTTGTTCTTGGGCTAGACCTTCGGCTTGGTCTACCTGTGCTTGTTCATCGCCTTCTCCGTTGGATTGATCTTGGCTCTCAGACGTGGACTCATCGATATAGTTAATCTCAGCCTGAACTGCTGGGGTGGATAGCCCCAAACTGATAAAACCAACTAAGGTCAAGGTCGTCAATGATTTTTTCATCGGAAAAATTCCTCCTATTTACTTAAGACATCTGATAGAACTTTCAATTGGGCTTCCATATTTTCTAAGAAGGTTAGGTCATTTTGAGGGTCAGACTCGAGCGGGCTCATTTCAACCACATCGACCCCTGTATTTTGGGCGACCACTTGCGACACCTTATTGGAAATATTAGGTTCTACAAAAATCGTTTTTACATTGTTTTCTTTAACAAATTGAATAACTTCATTTAATTGACGGGCAGAGGGTTCTTGGTCTGAGGAAATACCTGATATACCCAATTGTTTTAAGCCAAAGCGTTCAGCTAAATAATAGAAGGCCGTATGTTGGGTCACGAAGGTTTTTAACTTAGCCTTGTCAAAAATTGGTGTATACTTGTCCACCAAGGCTTGAGCCTTATCTTGGAAGGCCTTAGCGTTGGTTTGGTAATGGTCGGCATTATCTGGGTCAATTTTGGCTAATTGGTCCGCAATCACTTGGGCTTCTCGACCTGCTTCAATTGGATCTAACCAAGAATGTGGATCATATAAATTAGATTCATCTTTACCTTCCATGACCTCCATATCTTCAAGGCCCGGTACCTTCTTGAGTTCTAAGTCTTCGGTGGCTTGAATCATTTGCACCTTATGGTCACCCTTGTTGGCTTCCAAATTTTTGGTCCAAGATTCTAGCGATTTAGAATTGTAGATAAAAATGTCGGCGTTATAGATAGCTTTAATATCTGCGGCAGATGGTTCAAAATCATGGATTCCCTTGCCTGAATTAATCATTTTCACTTCATGCAAGTCCCCCACAATTTCAGAGGTAATAGCATACATAGGATAGAAAGACGTAACAATATTTAAGTCTTTCGCTTGGGATTGCACTCGGTTCAAAGGTAGGATGGTTGCGAGAGTCATTAAGACTGCTAGTACGAGTCGATTTATTTTTTTCATAGTCTGCTCCTTTTATTAAAAGTTAGCACTCGCTGTGCGAGTGCTTCATCTTTAAAATCGTAACAATTACTGTTTTAAATGTCAATTGCTTGGTGAGAATTTCTGTAAAAATCATGGAGTAACTGTGCGGGTGTTTCTGCTGGAGAGATGGTGCAAAGATTTGGTTTTTGACTTGCCAAGAGTTGATTCTTCGCAACTATATATAATACTTACCGTCAATGGATTTTATCCGTATTGGCATCCACAGGTTCTTTCCATATCATCCCTTTGAAGCGGTCTAAAATCTCTGGATCGGTAATTGAACCGTCGACCCCGTCGACACCATAGCCAACATGGTTTAAGACCACATTCACCATAATGGCAATGCCTCGGTCAGCCGCTTCGTCAATCAAGGGTCTTGAGTTCTGCTTCGGTATCTAAGTTTGGACTGATTTTTTCAAAATCGCTGGCCCAATAGCCATGGTAAGCATAGAACTCATCCCCAGCTGGTGAAGATATAGATTGGTTAATATTTTGTACGATTGGGGTTAACCAAATAGTTGTAACGCCTAAATCGGCCAAGTAATCTAAATTCTCAGTCACCCCTTTAAAGTCGCCCCCATAAGAAAGACCTTTAGGGTTTTGAGGATTTTCTGCTTGGTGGGAATTATTGGATGAATCCCCATCTTTAAAGGGGTCGGTCACCATGAGGCAGCCGCTACCTAACCGACAGCATAAAAAAAGAGATTGGGCAAAGCCCAATCTCTTCAAATTTACTGGTTAATAATTTTTGCTAATAGAATGACACATGGACATGGTCATAATGGTTGGCGGTGACTGAGCCACGGTCTTCCATTAGTTCCCAAGCGCCTCCGGTCCAATCACCATAAATTTGTTGTTTCCAAATAACATAAGAAACATCTTGGCCAACACGGCTAATTGCATACTGAGCCACTTGGTCACCTAAAGCTGAACTTTCAGGCACCATAAAGTCAACGGCCTTACCTTGACCATGATCACCGGGGTCTCCTGGACGGTAGGTTGAGAATGATGTAATACCATAAATACTTGCGACTTCATTCATAAAAGCAGCAGCTTGTGGTTGTAAACCAGATGTATCAAGATTAGCATCATAGGCCGGTTCTGCTGGTGTTTCTGGTTCAGTCGTTTCAGTTTCGGCTGGGACCACTTCTTCTGGAGTTTCAGTTTCAGCGGGTGCAACTTCTTCTTCACTCACTTCTGACTCAGCGGGAACAAGAGCATCTTCAATGGCTTGAGATTCGTCAGGAGTAGTTGCTTCTTCGCTCGTTTCTGCTTCAATCGGTTCAACGACTTCGTCAATAACAAGTGCTTGATCCGACCCGTCCGCTTCAACCTCAGCAGCAGCATTTTCACCCTCTTCAGTAACTTCCGCCACATCAAGTTCAGCTTGATCATTTTCAGCTGCACTTGCTTCAGCTTCAGTCGGTGCCACCCATTCATCAACTGGGTCGACGATTGCTTGAGTCTCTGCCACTTCTTGGCTAGCTTCATCTGGAGCAACCCATTCTTGGACAGGCTCTATTAGGTTGCCGCCCGCTTGGTCGCTTTCATTGACATCCAAGTCATAGCTTTGACCATTAAACGTCACTTCTTGGTCTTCCAGGTTTACTTCCGCAACTTGATCGGCACTTCCATCTTCTTGTGGAGCCGTAATCGTCACAGATTCAGCTTCTTGGTCGGCATTATAAGATGTCTCCAATTGAGTCCCTGGAAAAATTAGGTCAGCGTCAACAATATCATTTACTTGAGCTAAGACCGCTACATCAAAGTCCATCGCTTCAGCAATGACAGAAAGTGTATCCCCATATTGAATGGTATAAGTTAAGCCATGATTATTATCGCTGACTAAGTCAGCAACTACTTGGTCCACTGTACGTGCTTGCCAATCTAAGGCAAGAGTTGGTGCCATGGGTGACATCAAAATTGCAAGTGAGGAAACCATTATTATTTTTTTCTTTAAATTCATATATATCTCCCTTGTTTTTCTTGATAGAAAATACTTTAGCATATTTTTTCCTAAAAAATAGTCTAATTCCACCTTTTTAAAGAGAGCGGCATTAGACTGTAATAGTGATGTAATAATGAAATAAAAGTTACCTCACAATGACTACTTCTGTAATTTTGCTGTCATTTAAGTTGAAGGATAACTTAGATACGGCGGGCAACCGCATTAAAGACATAACAGGTAAAATAATAAATTGCTTTAGGTAAGGGTAGCTTTTCAAGATTATAATAAGTATTCCAGGTACGTTTTAGAGCCCCTAGCTTATTAGAAGAAATAGACCCTTCGACTTTACGATAGTGATTTAAGACCCTATCTAGGCCATATGCCTTAATCCCCCGTGTCCGCATCAATATCAACCAGGTTGCGGTATCTTGTCCCTTACGGACCAAAGGCATCTGAAAATCCCCAACGATGGTTCGATCAATCATCACGGTTGAACAAGCAATGGCTGTATTTTTGAGTAAATCCGTATAGGATAATTGTTTAGGTAGTTTGATCCTTTCCTTGGTAATCTGACCATCCTGACTCATTTGGGCAAAATTCGTATAAGTAAAAGCCAATTTTTCATGTTCCATAAAGGCCAACTGCTCGGCTAATTTATTAGGTGACCAGACATCGTCTGAATCGATAAAAGCAATGTATTGACCTTGGGCAGCCTCAAGTCCCCTGTTACGTGCTACTGCGGCGCCAGAATTTTCTTCCAAATTAATGAGGCGAATCCGGGAATCATATTGATATGATTCAATGATTTCTTGCGACCGATCCTGACTACAGTCATTAACCAATAAATATTCAAAATGCGGGTAAGTCTGACCCAGGACGGATTGGATGGTTTCATCCAAAAAGGCCTCAGCATTGTAGACAGGGGTAATAATTGAAATGAACATACTTTTATAATATGCCTTATCCATGATAAGACCTCCTTTACTCTGATTCATATACTTCTCCTTTGCTAAAAAGAAAGACAATTTCGCATAGGTAAGACATGACACACCTATTGTAAAGGCTTTCTTTGTTTTTTTCCAATAAAATTAATTTATGGACCCTATTAGTTTTTCCTATACTGGTCTAGGGCTATATATAAAAAGAGAGCAGGTATGAAGCAGAATCGCATGATTTCCGCTTCATATAACCGCTCCCTATCATCAACTAAATGTACCGACTAGGTCAAACTAGCTCCTAGATTAAGGATTAACCTAAATAATGGCTAGTCCTTTTTGACAAGAAAAATTTATACCACTTGAATAATCCTTAATGGCTTACGATACAAGGCAGCTAATTCTTTTTGAGCTTTATACCAAGCTTTAGACGTTTGATTAGAATAAATCAAAATGACAATCTCATCAATCTCTTCTAAGGAAGCTTGATCGGTCACTAAGTCATTCACCACTTGGGTGGTTTCGTTAAGGACTTGGATTTTTTCCGTTTCCAAATTATTATCGCCCTGGGTCACAACTAAATGACGGTGACCATAAGGAATGGCTAAGATACCTAACAAACGGTCAACTAAGGGACTAGCTTGTCCCTTATCTTTTGCGGCTACAAGGATTTGACGATCATGGAAGTCCCAGGCATAGTCAAAAGCATAAACAATTTGCTTCCGCATCAACTGCCGGATAAAAAGAATCAAAATCGTTAAGAAAATCCCTACCACAAAGCCTGCCACCCCATAAACTCCAAACATTACCGGCGAGGTATGACCATAAGGGCTCAAGGCTGTAGCTGTTTCAACTTCAGGCGTTAATTTAGGATCCAATAATTCACCAATTTGAGGCTCAGTAATCATAGTGATGGCCTGTTTATCGCCAAAGGGTTTATCTTCAGATTCTAATAAGTCAGCATAGGCTTGAGCAACTTTGAGATTTTCGTTCGGGTCTGGTGACACGACAAAACGAAAAGTTATGGCACTAGATGAAGTATCCCGGATTCCAGCAATACCTCCCCGGAACTCACTAGACTTCCGTAATTCCAAGTCTTTTTCTGCTTGCAGCATTTTAGAAATAGGAACCTGGGTCTTTGCTTCGATTTTCTTGACCACTGCTTCAGAGGTAAAATACTGGTCAAAAACATAAGAGTTATTAAAAACCGACCCATCATCAATAGTAACAATGGCTTGAAATTCAGCCGGTTCGCTCTGATAAACTTGCTCTAGGTAGTTATAGGCTACCTGGTTTTTATTAAGAATCAAGTGATCTAAGGCAAACCGTACTCCAACAGCTAGGCCGGCAAAGACTAGAGCGCCCAAGATAATCCGAAATAGATTATCCTTTAAAAAACGCCACAATTCTGCTAATAAGGTGGTGATACTCATTGATTACTCCTCACTTTCAATAGGGGTGATGCCACCCGCTTGTTCACTTAATTTGATATAGGCTAAGATAAAGGCAAAATAAACCCAGTGCCATTCAATCAACATATTCGAGGCTGATGTCACCAGAGCTACAGAAAAAGCAATAAGAAAGGCAAGGAGGCTATGGTGGATAATCCTATGGGAATTCCACTGTTTAGTTCGAGTTTGCCATAAGGACCGGATCATCAAAAGATACAAGCTGACATAGCCCGCAAAAACCAGGGGTCCATAGGTCACTAAGATTTCAACCCACCAATTATGCATATTCACAATAACTTCTGTATTGAGAAATCCAAACTCAACCATCCAAGACTCCACTTGACCTGCACCCACCCCCAGACCCAGGGTCTGGCCAAGGAAAATAAAACCATTCCGCCATAAATTGATGCGGACACCGTCCGCTGAGATGTCGCCGACCCCTCCTAGATAAATCAGGGCAGACACTTTTTCACGCAGGGGGGGAAGTGCAAAAATTGTAATCATACCTAGCACTAGACCAACCAAGCAAACTTTAAGCAATTTTTTGCCATTCAAATCCCATTTTAAGAAAGATAAACCATATACAATAAAGAAGAGAGCCACGGTAATTAAAGCCATCCGCGACTGGGTCCGGTAAATTAGGTAAACATTCAAAAGGCTTAAGCCATGATAGAACAAGGAAATCCACTGGCTTTTGGACCGGGCAGCCCAAATCAGGTTTAAGGGGAAATAGGCTAAGAGAAGAACTCCAAAATCATTCTGGTTCTCAAAGGTTGTAATCGGCATCCGGGTTAGAGGCTGACTAGCAAAGGTCCCGTTCTTATCCAGTTTAGCCATATTTGCTAGAAAATAATGGTTGGTGAGGATTTCAAAAAAGCCCCAAACTAAGAGAAGAGTCAACATAATCCAAATGACCCGGGCCAAGCGATACCAATCCTGCATCGAATTGACATAGATATAAAGGGACCAAATTGCAATGACCCCCAAGGTCAAAAGGAACATGGCCTGGATATAGGTCTTAAAGTTGATGATCCAAAAGACCGTCATCAAAGCCCAGAGCCACCAAATACTATAAACGGCTAAACCATAAGTGGCAGTTGAAGACGAGACTATTTTTAATTTTTGACTACCCCGCTTTAAATGGATGAGGGTTAAGGGAATCATACCTAGGGCGAGAACCCGGTAAAGAGTCAGTTGAGCTAAGGGTGTCGAAATGGCCAATACTTTTGACCCTAGAAATACCGAAGCGACCATCAACATAAGATACCAAATCATTGTCTTCCCCCTTCCATCAAATAATTCTGCCTTATTATACCAAAAGCAAGCACAAAAGCATAGACTTGCTAAAAATGAGCGGGGTAAAGGTAAATTATAGCTGATTTCTATTTAGTGATAAAAGCTGAGCCCAATTGCGAGCTCAGCTTAGACCTTCTACTTTATAGGGTATAAATGATTACACCGAGTATTTTTTCCTCAATAAATTATATCCTCCCAGTCAAACTCAAGATTCCGGTTATGCAGTCCCTGGAAACCGCGGTCAACTAAGTTAAAGTAAGCCATATTGGCACCCAACCAAGTACCTTTTTGACGGTCCGTCTCATCTAAGTTATATGAAGAAATCGACACCTGGCCATCACTGATTTCCAATTCACGGACACAAGGCTGGTCTAAGACGGCCGCTAATTGAATATAGGTCCACTGCCCTTCATGAACAATCGAATCTGCATGCACATGGCCACAGAGATACAAGCTCGGCTTAAGATGCTGGTCCAAAATTTCCTTCAGCCCAACTTGCGGAACCACCGACGCTTTTTCGGTATTGGAAAACAGAGTCGTATTATAAAGTGGATGGTGGCCGAAGACAATTAAATGCTTATCACGATGATTGTTTAATAAATTCTCTAACCAAGTCAATTGGTCCTGGTCAAGGTAACCCGACCAATCAAAGAAGTCTTTTTCCCGGCTGGTGTCTAAGAAAATTAATAAATAATCATCAACTTCAATTGCCCGGTAAAGTGGCTGGGCCAGAAATTCTTCTAGCTGGGCCTTGGTTAAACTATAGGCATCGTGGTTGCCCACAGTTAAAAGAAAGTGGTCCACTGCCTGGTGTTTTCGCAAGAGATCGTATACTCCCTGCCATTCACATAGGTCACCGGTATTGGTCAAGTCCCCCAAGGAAATATAATAATCCGCCTCAACTTCAAACAATTTCTCAAAAAATTTAGCAAAATAGATGTCCCGCTTAGCTTCAAAATCTGCTAACTGTAAATAATTCTTAGAATAGTGTAGGTCTCCAAATAGTCTTAAACGCATAACAAAACCCTTTCATAATTACTTGTTTATAGTATACAAAAGCTTTGTAAATTAATTATCAATTCTATGTAAAGTTGACGGATTTTTTGTTAGAGATAGTCAGGTCTGTAAATTCTATGTAAATATGATAAGATAAGGCAGATATCAAAGGAGGAAGGTCATGGCGAAACAAAAATACTATGCCGTTCGTAAGGGGCGGCAACCCGGCATCTACCGGACCTGGGCCGACTGTCAAAAACAAACCTCAGGTTTCCCTGGGGCGGTCTTTAAATCATTCCCTAGTCAAGCCGAGGCAGAAGCTTTTCTGCAAGGGGGGATTTCGAGTGTGGCCCCCCAGCCCCATTCTGCCGCCCGCAAAAATAAAAATAAACTTAATCAGTCAATTCAAAATCAAATCGACCAACTAAGACCCGGGCAAGCAGTGGTTTTTGTCGATGGATCCTTTACCAATCATGATGGCCGCCCCCGCTATGGTTATGGTGGGCTGATTTTCTTGCCCCAGCAGGCCCCCCATCAACTTTGCCAAGGCTTCAGCCCCGACCAATACATTGACGCCCGCAATGTGGCGGGGGAAATCCGTGGGATTATGGCCGCTATTGACTATTTGTTAGACCAAGCGGTAACGACAGCTTTTATTTATTACGATTACCAAGGCATTGAAGCTTGGGCGACTGGTGCTTGGTCCGCCAAAAAACCGATTTCCCAACTCTATGTAAACTTTCTTCAAGAGCGACAAGGCCGCATCAACTTACACTTCTGCCATGTCGACTCTCATACCGGAGTCGAATATAACGAAGTCGTCGACCGTCTGGCCAAAAAATCATTGGGCTTGTAGGTTAGATACTTTAAAAAGCTAGATTGTGTGCCTTGGGAGACTTCAATGCACAAGAATACTGAATTATGTGCATTGAAGAAGTTTAATGCACACTACCACAAAATGAGTTAATCAAACAAAAAAGGTTAGGATCAAATTTCATTTTTGATCCTAACCTTTTTTATAATCTCTAACCTACTTAAATAAATCCACCATTGCCTTTAATTTGCTGATATCTAAAGCTTGATAATCTCCTTGGCTTCCAGAGCCGAAGTCTACCCCGCCCTGGCCGTGACTAGTCTTATCTTGACGCCACTTCCCAAAGGAGGCATGAAGTTGGTTGGCTCCAGTTTGGTTTGCCAGTGCTAAAGCATTATTCGCATTAACACCAGAACCTAGACAGAATTCAATTTTGTCGCCATAAGTTTGAATTAACCGTGCTAATAAATCGGCGCCCTCAGGGGCAGTCACGGCTTGGCCGGAAGTCAGAATCCGGTCACAACCCCAAACAGCTAAGTCAGCCACGGCCGTCCAAGGGTCGGCCGCCACATCGAAGGCCCGGTGAAAAACAGCTTCTTTACCGGCTTTATGGCAAAGGTCAATCAAAGCTCGGTTAGCGTCTTCATCCAAACAACCATCTTCTTTGAGACATCCGAAGACCAAACCATCTGCTCCTTGGTCTAGCAAGAACTGAGCATCAGCGAGCATGACCGCTTTCTCTTCTTCAGAATAAGAAAAACCACCGGGACGAGGTCGAACCATAGCTATGATGGGGATAGTGACTGCTTGCCGCGCCAAAACAAAAGCCCCATAAGAAGGCGTCAAACCACCTAAGGCTAAAGCCGAATTAAACTCCAGCCGGTCGGCCCCGCCCTCGGCTGCCATGACAGCATCTTCATAAGAGCCCACACAGGCTTCAATTAACATTATATTTCCTCCATTTCTAAAAAAGCTGGGCCCAAGCCCAGCCTAACTTTAAATTGGTAGATTAATATGTTGACTCAATCACCTTAAAAGGACAGACCAAAACCGATTTGACTATTTACCAATTTTTATCCAAATAAACAAATTAATTATTATGGAAAAGGTCGCGGGTATAGACCTTGTCTTCGACATCATCCAAGCTAGCGTCATAACGGTTGGCCAAAATAACATCTGATTGGGCCTTAAATTGATCAAAATCATGGATAACTGGACAATTGATGACCATATCTTCCTTGACGGTTGGTTCATAAATGATAACTTCAATCCCTTCACCCATCAACAATTTGATAATATCTTGGATGGCTGATTGGCGGAAATTATCAGAGCCTGCCTTCATGGTTAAGCGGTAGATTCCCACTGTCTGAGGATTAAATTTCATGACTTGGTGGGCGATATGTTCCTTCCGCGTCTTATTGGCTTCGACCACCGCAGAAATCATATTTTGAGGCACGTTCCCGTAATTTGCCAACAATTGCTTAGTATCTTTTGGTAAGCAATAACCACCATACCCATAAGAAGGGTTATTATAATGGTTACCAATCCGAGGGTCTAAGCCAACACCTTCAATAATTTCCTTAGCATTCAGGTGATGCATTTCAGCATAAGTATCCAATTCATTAAAATAAGACACCCGCAGAGCTAAGTAGGTATTGGCAAATAATTTAATGGCTTCTGCTTCAGTTGGTCCCACCAAGAGCACTTCAACATCTTGGTCCACAGCCCCTTCTTTCAAGAGATCCGCAAACAATTGGCCACGTTGACCAGTGTCCCCCACTACAATCCGGGACGGATGTAAGTTGTCATAAAGAGCGCGACCCTCACGGAGGAATTCAGGTGAAAAAATAATATTTTCAACGCCATATTTTTCCCGAACTGACTTGACATAGCCCACCGGAATGGTTGATTTAATCACAATCAGCACTTGCCGATTCAAACGTAAGGCATCTTCAATGACAGATTCTACCGCAGAGGTATCGAAAGTATGTGTCTCATCATCATAGTTGGTTGGCGCGGCGATGACCAAGACTTCAGCCGCTTGGTGAGCCGCTTCAACATCTAGGGTTGCCTTTAAATTTAAGTCCTTATTGGCTAAAAAATCAGAAATTTCCTTATCTTCAATCGGGGAAATCCCTTGATTAATCATTTCCACTTTCTCAGGGACAATATCCAAAGCAGTGACCTCATTGTGTTGGGCCAATAAGACAGCCAAAGACAAGCCCACATAACCAGTACCAGCAACGGTAATTTTCATGAATCAACGTTCTCCTTTATATCTAAAAGCATCATTTTCAATACGAACAAAAATTATAAATAGCTTTCATTCGAATTATTACTGTTCTTATTATATACATTTGGAGAGGCTTAGTACATTAAAAGTGACTTAGCTTTAGCTTAAAGAGTGGATTAGAATCAGGCAGCAGAATTTATAATTGGGCCAAATCATATAAGGCCAAACAATAAATTAAGGTATTGGTCTCTAGGTCCTGCAAGTCCATCCATTCATCCGGTAAATGGGCAATATCTCTTTGGCCTGGGAACGATGGTCCATAAGCAATAATATTCGGTACTAATTTGGCATAGGTTCCACCTGTGGTCGTCACTGGTTCTGCTTCTAAATCAGTCACCTCACAATATACTTTTTGCAAGGTTTGAACATAAAGGGAATCTTTATCATATAAAATCGGATCCCAATTATGGATGACTTCTAAGGATAGGTTTTGTGGCAAGCCTTCTTGGATAGCAGCAACAATCTCCGCCTGACTGGTAACACCCGGATAGGATAAGGACCATTGGAAAAAAGCTTGCTTTTGGTCAGTCATGCCAAAATGGTAGCCCCGCATAATCATTTGACCAAAATCATCATCGCTAAAATCTACCCCTAGAGCTTGACCCGAAGCGGGCGCTTGAAGGATATGACTGTTCACAAAATTGAATAGACTGTCTAAAACCTCTAATTCAGCCAGGATCCGGACCTGCAGACGACCTCGTTCGCCGTAGACCACCGGCCATTTACAATCTGGGGTCCAACCAAAACGTGGGGCTGGTTCCTTAGTCAAATAATGTTTGATACAATCAAAGCCAGTCTCCTCATTAGAACCGAAGACAATCCGTACCGGAATCGGGAATTCAACCCCAAGGTCTTTTAATATTTTAAGGGCAAAAAGATTCGCCAAAATGGGTCCCTTATTATCCAGCACACCCCGACCATAAATCCGGCCAGCTTCAATTTCGCTTGCCAAAGGACCATGCTTCCAGCCCTCTCCTAAAGGCACCACATCCACATGGCCAAAAATCCCATAATATGCTTGAGGGTCATTGGGGTCTGCTTGACCATATTGGGCATAACCCACCTTGTTGTCAATATTTTTGGTCTGAAAGCCTAATGTGTGGGCGATTTCCAGTGCCTTGTCTAGTGCAGCCTTGGGACCCGGCCCATAGGGTGCTTGTGGTCTTGCTTCTCCCCGTACACTTTCAATGGCTACTAAATCCCGCAAAGCCGCGACCAGAGCTGCTTGGCTTGCTTTAACCTGGGCTTGGATTTGCTGGCGAATACTTTCTGGCATTCTTATTTCCTTCTTTCTTTTAATAAAACTTCATTTTCTTTCTGGGTTTTAGTTAGGTTGGGGTTTTAGTTAGGTTGGGGTTTTAGTCTATGAAACTTCATCTGGGCGAAACTACCTTTTGATTAGATTTAAGGGGCTATAAAAATTCACCGTTGCGAATTTACCTTTTGGTCTTAGATTGGTAGCTTTAAGATGATGAGTCCACCCTTTTACTCTTATCTTTGATTCTTTGTAGCGCGATTATTTGTGCATTGAAACTAATCAATGCACTAACCAATCAGCGTCCCCAAGCTAACACCAACTTAACCCATTACAACCGCTCTAAAGGCTTGGTCCGTTCTGCCATATAATTATCCAACCAGGCTTGGCTGGCCAGTTCATGGATCATGGTATCCCCTTGACGGCGGGTGACATAGACTTGACTCCCTTGGTCAGGTAGAGCCACCACAAAAGAAAAATTATCAATATTCGAAGCCACACCCCAGCTGCCATCAGCGGCCAAAGCAATCATGGAAATATCGCCAACTGATGTTCCCCGGTTCGCCATGTCTCGCTCAAAATCAAAGACTGCCGTTTGACAAGCTTCTTGGGCTGACTTGCCGGCCTTCATCAACCGCACAATCTCATAGGAAAGAATCCCTTTCATGATATCTTCCCCCATACCAGTCCCTGAAGCCCCGCCAATTTGAGCATCCACATATAAGCCAGACCCGATAAAAGGCGAGTCACCGACCCGACCCGGTTCTTTCATAAACAAGCCGGAAGTCGAGGTGCCGGCCACCATAAGACCAGCCTGATCAAGAGCTACCATGCCCACGGTATCATGACCGGAATAGGGTACCAAATTGTCGTCGAGACCTAATTGTTTTTGCCGATTATGATAATGTATTTGCGCCCGGTCGGTCAACATATCCTTGGTTTCAAACCCTTGCGCAATCGCATAGTCTCGGGCTCCTTGCCCCACTAAAACGTTGTTAGCCTTCAGCCGACTCAAGCGTCGGGCCACGGAAATGGGATTGGCAATATCCTGGATACCGCAGACTGCACCAAAGCCTAAAGTCTGACCGTCCATATAGGCCGCATCCAGCTCCACTTCCATCTTCCGGTTAGGCAGACCGCCATAGCCGACTGACTTAAAGTAGGGGAAATCTTCCACCGCCTGGATGGCAGTCTCAATCGCATCACTCGCTGTACCCCCATTTTTGAGAATCAATTCGGCGTCCTGGACCCCTTCCAAGGCCATCCGCCAAGTTGCAATCATTGCCCACATACTCATCCCTCTTTCTTTTGACAAAAAAGGACAGTCGGACAAGTTTAATTGTCTGAGCTGTCCCATACGAAGTGACACTATTATATCCTATAAATCTTCCATTGAAAAATCATCTAAGGATAGTTCATCTAATTCATCTAGTTCGTCTTCAAGTGGTTGATTTTCATCCTTCATATATTGATGGTCGAGGACCTTGAAGAAAGGATAATAAATAAGACAATCAATCACAATTAATACGATTTGTAAAAGACCTGCAATAACTGACCCTGTAGATAACCAACCTGAGAAGAAGGCCGGTGTCGTCCATGGCAAGGAGGCCCCAGTAGTATAAGGAATTAAGCCTGACATGGTCGCAAACGTTGCTAAGATAATATTAACCAATGGAGTCAAAATAAATGGCACTAAAATAATTGGATTTAAGACCACTGGTAAACCAAAGATAACCATTTCATTAATACCGAAGATACCTGGGACTAAAGATAAACGACCCAATTGTTTCATCCGTTGAGATTTACCCATGAAGGTCATTAATAAGACTAAGGCTAGGGTTGAACCGCCCCCACCAAAGTTAGCGAAGAAATCTCCAAATGGTTGGGTATAGATATTTGGTAAAGCTTGACCCGCCTTAAAGGCTTCTAAGTTCTCAGTGGTTAAGGCCAAGTGGATTGGGGAGAAGACCGTATTGGTTACCGCTGGCCCATTGATACCAAAGA
Source organism: Eremococcus coleocola ACS-139-V-Col8 (assembly GCF_000183205.1). Taxonomy (NCBI): domain Bacteria; kingdom Bacillati; phylum Bacillota; class Bacilli; order Lactobacillales; family Aerococcaceae; genus Eremococcus; species Eremococcus coleocola. Next base: position 455,171 of record NZ_AENN01000015.1, read on the forward strand.
ACCATAGGAGGGTAGACAAGAATTGATATAAAGGTTCGAAAATAAAGGATTGACCAAAGCCCATTAATGGTGCTTGCAAAATCTTATAAATAAAATTATGAGCATATTGGTAAGGGGTAAAGGTGAAGATAATGTTAATAATTAAGAATACTAACATAACCAAGGCAGATGGAATCAAAGCCGCGAACGAATTGGTTACAGCGGGTGGTACCCCATCTGGTAACTTAATAACCCAGCCTTTTTTCTTCACATAGGCAAAAATTTGTACCGCAAGTAAGGCCGTGATCATAGCTAAGAAAAGACCAGCAGACCCTAGATTGGATAGGGCCAAGCCATTAAAAGCAGCCCCATCCGCATTGACAAAATCACTATGGCTTTGTGGTGTCAAAATCAAAAAAGCGACTAAGGAAACCGCTGCCGAAGCAATTGGGTCAACCTCTAATTGTTTACCATAAGCATAACCTATCCCCATCACTGAAATTAAAGCAATCATGGAGAAGGTTGAGTTAATCACTGGATTTAAAAAATCTTCCCAACCTGTTCCTAAAAATTGACCAATAAATTCTGAATAACCAGGAATTGGAAAGTTAGTAATAACCAAGAAGACAGATGCCACAATTAAGAGTGGCGTGGTAACAAGGAAACCATCCCGAATGGCTGTTAAGACCCGGTTATTGGAGAGTTTCTCAGAAAGAGGTGCTAAGATTTTTTCTAATTTTTCTAACATCCTACTTACCTCGGCTTTCTTTGAGGTCTAAGAGCGCCCGTTTCAAAATCCGTTCGGCATCGACATTGCCATAATCCTTGGCATCAATCACGGATACTGGAATCCCTTGATCAGCATATTTGTCCTTGGTTTCATCAAATTTGAATTTAACCTGAGGGCCTAAAAGTATCATATCTGGATTAGTTTCAGCTACGGTCGTGTCCATGCTAGCGATTGGAAAAGCTTGAATATCCAAGGGTAACTTATGGGCATCCGCTGCTGCCTGCATCCGCGCAGCCACTAAGGATGTTGACATCCCGGCACTACAAAAAAGATAAATCTTTTTCATTACAATTCCTCCTTTTTACCTGAACAAAACAAGCTCGTTACCTGCTTTGAAAAAACAGAAAAGACAGGTGCTTTGCCACACACATCCTCCTAAATTTATTTTCAATTAACAGCTCTGGCTTTTTGTTCAAGCAAATTTTTATGAGCCTAGCATACCATAAATAGTAATCGATTTCATTAAATTTTTCTATTCGCCTAAATTTTGTTAGGATAAGCTAAATTTCGCATCTATTTGAGCCTGGAAAAGCCTAGCTCAGGTCCGTTTATTCCGTAAGATGATCAACTTATCCCCTGCATGAATTTCGGTATCCCCTTGCGGTACAATCGATTCACCCTGAGCAGACCTCATCATCACTATCAGCTCATTATCAGCCATTTCAATATCTTGAAGTGCCATGCCAAGCCAAGGATGGTTGGCTGCCACCTTAATTTCAGTTAAGGCTGACCCATTCGGATCAAAGTAAGATTGGCCACCTAGGACTAACCGATCTCCCGCTTGAATCCGGGTATGCCCCCGGGGTACAATCACCTTCCCCGCCCGTATGAGTTTGGCTACAATGACCGCTAGATCAAGCTTTAATTCTGCTACAGATTGGCCGACAATTGGATTATCGGCTTCAATTTTCATCTCAATAAAGCCGATTTGATTACGGGCATTATAGTAATTAAAGGTATTATAGACGGTATCATTGGGGTCAAGCATTTGGACCCGTTTGGTGATGAAGGACATTAGCGAGCCTTGGATAAGGGATGACAAAAGACAGACCCCAAAGACAAGATGAAAGACATCACTTTCTAATCGGATAGGATAGTTAGTCACCATAATGGCAAAAGCAATCGAAGCCGCTCCCCTAAAACCCGCCATGGCAATCAGGATAATTTGGTTGTTTTTCAGACCTAAGGGTTTTAACAAAGCAAACGTCACCAAGGGCCGAGCAATAAAGGTCAGGAAAAGCATCAAAATTAAAGCATAAGGGAAGGCCTGAATAATTAGCTGAGGGTTAGATAAAAGTCCCAAAAGAAAGAAAAGTCCAATTTGCATAATCCGAGAAAACCCTTCAAAGAAGAAGACCACTTCTGGCTTCTTTTGATATTCAATTTGCCCCATATAAATCCCCAGGATATAAACAGCCAAAAAACCATTTCCACCCAAGAGACTGGTCAAGGCAAAGGTTAAAATTGCTATGGCTGAAATTAAAATGCTCAAAAGTCCGTCTTCCTCAAAAGAAATATTCTGAATAATCAATTGACTGAGCTTGCCAAGCCCAAGTCCTAAGCCCAAACCAAAGACCAGCTGACTGAGGATTAAGCCAGGAATAGACTGGTCACCCCCAGCTAAAAGGGCCAAAATAACCATAGTCATGGTATAAGCGGTGGGGTCATTGGATCCACTTTCTACTTCTAAGAGCGAGGCGGTCCCATATTTAAGATTTAGATTCTGCGACTTAAGAATCGCATAAACCGAAGCAAAGTCAGTCGATCCAATTAAAGATCCTAGTAGTAAGGCTTCAAGTAAGGAAACCCTTAAGACAAAAAAGGCAAAAATCCCCGTGAAACAGGATGTGAATAAAACACCCAAGGTGGACATGAGTATACTAGCCTTCATGACAGGCTTGGCTAAGGTCAAGTTAGTCCCAAAACCACCGTAGAACATAATGATTAATAAGGCCAATTGGGCCACTTCATCCACGAGGACATAATCTTCAAAGTCCACGCCTAAAAAATTAAAGGAGATACCCAAGCTGAAAAAGAGCAATAAAAAAGGCACCCCAAAACGGTTAGAAAACTTAATGGCCACAATTGCTGAAATTAAAACTAATGATACTATGAATAAAAGCACAGCCCCTTCCTCCTATTATATAATTTTATTTAAAATATTTTGATATACTTTAATTTTATCATGAATAAACCAGACAAGCAAAAAGCTTAGCCTATAAACATAAGCCCAACCTAAATATTTTTAGGAATAGCTAACTTTTTGCTTTACTTAGGTATGCCTAAAGAGTAAAATCAGCATATAGAAAAAATAGAAAGCTGGACCCATCGTGGAAACTCAATCCCAAACTATGACTAGACCCCAAGATCTCTCCTTGAGCGACATCAACAGTACCGTAGAAGTCCCTGAAGGACATTCCTTTTGGAAAACTCTCCTGGCTTATTCTGGGCCGGGTGCCCTTGTCGCAGTGGGCTATATGGATCCAGGTAACTGGTCTACCTCTATTACGGGCGGCCAAAACTTCCAATACTTACTCTTATCTATCATCGTAATTTCTAGTCTCTTAGCCATGCTTCTTCAAAACATGGCCGCCAAACTGGGGATTGTCTGCCAATTGGACTTGGCCCAAGCCATCCGGGCGCGGACCAGTCGCCGTCTTGGCTTCATCTTTTGGATTCTCACAGAATTAGCCATCATGGCGACAGATATTGCCGAAGTTATCGGAGCCGCCATTGCCCTTTACCTCCTATTTAAGATTCCCATCTTCCTAGCCGTTGTGATTACGGTATTAGATGTCTTCTTACTCTTGCTTCTTAACCGAATCGGTTTCCGTAAAATTGAAGCCCTAGTCGTCTGCCTAATTTTTGTCATTCTCTTCGTCTTCCTTTATCAAATTATTCTCTCTCAGCCAGCCTGGCATCAAGTAGCTAAGGGTCTCATCCCTTCCTGGGCCAGTGTCCAAACCAGCCCTAAGATTGGTGGCCAAACACCCCTATCTGCCAGCTTAGGGATTATTGGGGCAACCATTATGCCCCACAATCTTTTCCTTCATTCCGCCATTTCCCAAAGTCGCAAGATTGACCGTACTGATTCAAGCAAGGTCGCTGAAGCCGTCCGCTTTTCTAATTGGGATTCCAATATCCAATTAAGCTTAGCCATGGTAGTCAATGCCCTTCTCTTAATTATGGGGGTGGCCGTCTTTAAGTCAGGTGCTGTCCAAGACCCTTCCTTCTTTGGTCTTTATCAAGCCTTGTCTAATCCTGACATGGTAAGTAACCCTGTCCTAGCGGAAGCCGCCCGGTCTGGCGTTCTTTCCACCCTCTTCGCGGTGGCCTTACTTGCCTCCGGACAAAACTCAACGATTACTGGTACCATTACCGGCCAAGTGATCATGGAAGGTTTTATCCACCTTCGCTTGCCTTTATGGTTACGGCGGTTGGTCACGCGGTTAATTGCCATTATTCCGGTAGTTGTCTGTGTCGCCATCACTTCCCACCAAGGGTCCCTTGACGAACACCAAGCCCTTAACAATTTAATGAACAATTCCCAAGTCTTTCTGGCCTTGGCCTTACCCTTTTCTATTGTCCCCCTCTTAATGTTGACCGATTCAGCGGCCCAAATGGGCAATCAGTTTAAAAATACCCGCTGGGTGAAAGTCATGGGTTGGCTAACAGTCATCATCCTTACCCTCCTCAACTTGATTTCAATCTCCAGTCAGATAGCGGGCTTCTTTGGGGACAATCCTTCAAGTCAAGACCTCCTCCTCAGCCAAGTCATTTCTATTGGGATTATCCTAGCCATGATTGGTCTCTTAATTTGGACCATCATTGATATCCGTCGTTTTACCCATCCAAAGCAAAAATAATTTAAAGCAGGAAAACATTAAGACCGCCCCTAGCTCAGTGATCTAGGGACGGTCTTTTGGTTCTAGACTGGATGCATGGATGTGGTTTTTTTGTGCATTAACAAACCCAAATGTACAGCTATTGAGTTCCTTTTAATAAGGAAATTTTTTCTAAGGCCATTTTTAATAGAAATCCTTTTCTCAGCAAAAATCATCAAACTTAATCGAGCGACTTCACTGCCATAATCAAGTCTACTTACTGGTCCCGTAAACTAGACATTAAGGAATCATCCAAATTAGAATTCGTAATAAATGCATCTACATCCTTAAAATTACAAATTTTTTTCAATAAAAGGCCGATTTTTGAACTGACTAGCATCAGCCAACATATAGCGTTGTTTGCCGGCCAAACACTGGGCTCTTTCTGACCGCGGATCAGCATCCATAGAAATAAACCCCTTTTCCAAAGACACCGAATCAGTACCACAAAAAGCCTTATCCACTTGAATATCATTAAGATACAATTCAGCAAAGGGGCCGTTGCAAGCCCCATTCCGGGAAAGAATTGACCCACCACAAATATTGAAATTAATCGTTTTATCTTGCATTAACTCATAAGCGACATAAACCGAATTCGTTGCAACCGTTAAATCCCGTTTGCCATGGAGTTTACTTGCTAGTAAAAAAGCCGTTGAGCCACTACCAATTGCAATAAAATCACCATCTTCAACCATTGAAGCTGCAATCTCAGCCACCTCATTCTTTGCTGCAAAATTAGGAATACTACTGTTTAAATCTTGATTTGACTGAGTAATATTATGGGGCATATCAACTTTCACTGCGCCCATGAGTTCTCACCAAGAGACTACGATCATGCATATCTTGTAATTGCAGGCAAATGAAGGTTTTAAAACGATTAAAAACAATTGTATAATCCCCATAGACAAAACATAAATAATAAAAAGGCGGATGTATTAAACATGCCGGTAAAAGTCATCTCAAATAGTGAAAATATCGCTTGCATGGGTGGGGCAATCTTGGCTGGTGTTGCTAATGGTATTGGGCCATCCATTGAAGCAGCGACAGAACAGTTTATCAGCTTCAAGGACATTTATTATCCTAATCCAGACAATGTCGCAGTTTACTAAGAGATCTACGATAAATATGTTGAAATTTCCAAAACCCTAAACCCAACCTTTAGATAAAAATTTTCGAGTAGCCTTTCTAGAGCTACTCGTTTTTTTATCAATTATTTTCATAATTATCCGCTTACATCAACATTCCCTCTTTTCTTTCATAGTATATGGTGTATGATTGTAACTATGAAAATCTAAAAAGGAGCTGCAATTATGTTTATGCTTGCTGGACAACAGCTAATTATTATGGGTCTCTTAATGGCAATTGGATTTATCGCTTACAAGTCGCACTTCATTAAACCTGAAACGCAAAAGGATTTTTCCAATATCTTAGTCTATATCGCCATGCCTTCAGTTATTATTAATGTCTTCCAACGTCCCTTTGATAATGATACGCTCCGGATGATTGGTTGGGCTGCCTTAGCTAGCGCAAGCATCTATCTTCTTTCCATTCTTATCGCTGAAATTTGCTTTAGAGACTCCAAAGTGGCTAACCCCGAACATCAAGTCGCTTTGAAATTCGGGACCATATTTACAAACGCCTCCTTCATGGGCATTCCCTTGGCCCAAGCGGTCCTCGGCGACGATGGCGTCCTCTTCATGGTCATCCACTTGATTGGTTATACCCTCTTCCAATGGACCTATGGCATCACTCTCTACCGCAAAAATCCTGAACCTTGGAAAGCTCAATTGAAAAAACTTTCGCTCAATCCTAATATGATTGCGACCGTGGTCGGTATTGGTTTCTGGCTCGCCTCTTTCAAATTACCAACCCTGATTGGCCAGCCGGTTTCTTACCTGGCCAGTCTAAATACCCCATTATCAATGATCCTAATTGGTTCAAACATTGCCACCGCCCAAATCCAATCGGCCTTTAAACGTAAACACATTTGGCAAGGCTTTGCCTTAAGTAACCTAATTATCCCTCTGATTAGTATCTTTGTCCTTCAACTATTCCCACTATCACCTGTGGCCTTTCAATCCTTGGTCCTTGGCGTGAGTTGTCCTGTGGCCGGGATGGTGGTTATCTTTGCCGTCCTTCATGACCACCACAATCAATTCCCGGTCCAACTGATGTGCATGTCGACCGCTCTTTCAGTGGTAACCATTCCCGTGATCTTATCTGTCTTGGAATGGATGCACTAACAAAAATCATCTTCTGCTCTGCCCAAACCTACCAATAAGATAGGCCTAGCAGAGCTTTTTATTTTAAGAGTGAGCCAAATTTTGTATCTTGACTAGCTACACCTCACCTACATTTACCTTAAAAAATAACACTCAATCTAAAGTAAGATTGAGTGTTATTTCCTATTCTAAATAAATTCTATAATAAATTTAGAATCATTTCATATGGTATGAATATTGAATTTTTTTAATTTAATCAAACCTTAGACTCTTATTAATAATCTAAAAAAAGAAAGGACCGAAGTCCTTTCTGAAAAATTATATAGTATTCTTCAAATGGTTTTAATTTAAAGAATGAAGATAAAAATTCTACTAAACTCACTAAATGTGTTTACGAATATATCATATCACTTTTTGAAGTTTCTTATCTTCTTAAATTGATTACAATCCATCCGTTGCGGTGAAGGTATAAGTTGCTGGGTCATAGGACCATTCTAAATCACCTAAACCATTATTATTTACATAATCTCTGAAGTATTGTCCTGCTAATTCTACAGAAGATGCAGTATATTCTGAAGTAATTTGAGCGTCTTCGGAATTCACAACTAATTTATAAGTCTGTTCTTCTGCAGCTACTTCTTTTTCAGTGAAGGCATAAACTAAACCATCAGCATTTGCAACCACATTATATTCACCGTATTCAGCTACCAATGAATCTGCTACAGCAACTGATGTTTGTTGCATTGCGTCCCAATCGGTCCAACCACTTTCAGCTTGAAGTGTTTCAATTGTTCCATCTAATTTATGGTATTCATACGTTACAGAATATTCTTGTGTAACTGGTTCATCAGAATGTTTATTATCCTCATCTAATGCTTTGGCCGCATCTACAACTGCTTGGATTTCATCTGGAGTGTTTGCCGCAGTTAAATCATTGTTATTGAAAGCTGATTTTTCTTCTTCTAAATAATTTGCTAGTTCGCTTTATTAAGGTCCCGTAACTTTTCTTCCATATATTGAATAATTTCATCGGCGAATTCACGTTCTAAAGCAAAGTCTATTGTAGTCTTAATGAAGCCTAGTTTCTCACCCACGTCATATCGCTTGCCGACAAAATCATAGGCATAAACATCTTGGACTTGGTTTAACATTTGGATAGCGTCGGTTAGTTGAATTTCGCCGCCGGCACCTACTTTTTTCTTAGCTAGATAATCAAAGATTTGTGGAGTTAGGACATAACGTCCCATAATCGCTTGGTTGGATGGAGCTGTCCCTGGAGCGGGTTTTTCTACAAAGTTGGCCACTTCGTATAGCCGGCCATCCTTAGAAATAGGATCAATCACCCCATAACGATGGGTTTGGTCTTCAGGTACGGTTTGAACCCCAATCACAGAAGATCCCGTTTGTTCATATTCTTCAATCAGTTGTTGGATGGCAGGTAAGTCCCCTTCTTCATGAACTACAATATCATCCCCTAATAGGACAGCAAAGGGTTCATCGCCAATGAAGGTACGGGCGGTATAGATAGCATCCCCCAAGCCCTTCATTTGTTTCTGACGGATGAAGTAAATATTAGCTAAGTTAGAGGCATGTTGGACGGATTCCAACATTTCCAGCTTGCCTTTACTTTCTAAGTCATTTTCTAATTCAATATTTCGGTCAAAATGGTCTTCAATGGCTCGTTTTGATTTACCGGTGATGATAATAATATCTTCAATTCCTGCTTCAACAGCTTCTTCCACAATGTATTGAATGGTTGGCTTGTCAATAATTGGTAACATTTCTTTAGGCATGGCCTTGGTAGCTGGTAAGAACCGAGTCCCATAGCCGGCAGCTGGAATAATCGCTTTTTTTACTTTAGGTATCATAAAAAGACTCCTTTAAATTTACTAATCTTCAGTTTAAACAAATTATGAAATAATTACAAGTTATTTTCTGATGAGAAGACCGACTTAAATATGGTCAAGGCGGGTCTTCAAGTCTTGCATCACTTGGGCAAAGCCAGCTTGAATAAATAAATCTACCTTAATCGGCTGAATTGAAATCTCATCGCAATTAATGACCACTACTGGGCCGCCCGTATAGGAACGAGCTAGACGTTTGGCCCGTCCAGTGGCTAGGGTGGTGCCGACAATTAAGAGTAAGTCGGCGGCAGCGACCGCCCGTTCTGCCTGGGCCACAATTTTAGGATCAATATTCTCACCAAAGTACACCACATCCGGACGGACCACCCCATTACAGATATAACACCGTGGGACGTGTTGGTGGTCATAGCGGAGTTCTTGAAATTTATAAGGCCGGTCACAACCCATACAATACCAACGGTGGTGACTACCGTGAAGTTCAACTACGGACCGGTGGCCCGCTTCTTGGTGGAGACCATCTACATTCTGGGTCACAATTCGGATATCTTTACCAGCACCCTCCATCTGGGCCAGGGCATAGTGGCCTGGATTGGGTTTAGGACCTGGACCGTTGCCAATGCGGCGGCCAAAGAATTCTGCTGGATCTTCAACGAGGCGTTTATAGTGGGCGAAGTATTGAGGGTCTTTCCCCTCTTCTTCCATCTTGGTCCAAATACCGAAGCGGGACCGGTAATCAGGAATGCCAGATTCAGTGGAAGCGCCAGCTCCGGTAAAGACACACACTGTTTTAGCTTGCTCAACTAGATGGGCGAGGTGGTTAACTTGTTGCTTATAATCTTGTGGATGATTTAAGGAATTATTTTGAGGGTTCTTTTGCATAGGCTCGCTCCTTTGTGTTTTCATTGTAGCCCATGTCCTCTTAAAGAACAAGAATATGCTCTAGTGAACTAAGGCGCTTAATCTGAAATAAATTGCTGATTTATTGACTTATATCCGTCTCTAGTCTATGGACAGTGCTAGTCCTTATGGTATACTTGAGCAAGAAATAGGAAGGAGCCTTGCTTCATGCTTACCATTAATATGATGTCCCAAGCCGAATCCGTGGCCGGACAAGGGGTAGGATCAGCCTACCGTGAACTCGTTAATCTGCTAACTAAGTACTATCCTGACCAATTGGATATTCGTTACAATGAATTCCAACCGGCTGATATTACCCATTTTCATACCATTAATTTTCCCTATTATTTAGCTGCCTTAAATTGGAGGCGGCGTGGTGTTAAGGTGGGCTATGTCCATTTCCTTCCCCACACCTTGGATGGGTCGATTAAATTGGCCTCACCCGTCCAATGGGGCTTTAAACATTATTTGTTAAATTTCTACCGGGCTATGGACCATCTAGTGGTCGTGAATCCTGTCTTCAAGGATGAGTTAGTCAAACGCTATGGCTTTGACGCCGATAAGATTACCTATATCCCTAACTTTGTGGCCAAGTCTTCTTTTTATAAAATGTCTGAACCTCACCGTTTGGCGGCACGCCAAGAAAATGGTCTCGCCGCAGACGATTTTGTCATCTTAGGGGTCGGTCAAATTCAAAAACGTAAAGGCATTGATGATTTCATTCAATTGGCCCTTGACCATCCAGACATAAAATTTGTGTGGGCCGGTGGCTTCTCCTTTGGTAAGATTACGGATGGCTATGAGACATACAAGGCAGTCTATGATAATCCCCCTGCCAACTTAACTTTTGCTGGAATTGTCGACCGAGATAAAATGAATGCCTTATATAATATGGCTGATATTTTCTTACTTCCTTCCTATAATGAACTCTTCCCTATGGCTATTCTAGAGTCTTTCTCAGCCCAAACTCCGGTCATGTTGCGGGACTTAGACCTGTACCATGCTATTATTGAAGACGATTATATTCCGGCAGTTGACCGAGAAGATATGGACAAATGGCTCATCGAATTCAAAGAAAATCCTAAACGATTAGAAGTCTATGTCGACAAAGCCATTGCTGCTTCTAACTTCTATAGTGAAGATCGTATAGCTGGCTTGTGGTTGGACTTCTACCAAGGGTTGGTCGCAGATAAAGAGAAATAGAATATAATGAAGAAAAGAGCAGCCTCGGCTGCTCTTTTCTTCATTATTATATAACTTTATCAACTTATTCATTCAGTATCCTCTATATCCATGTAATAAAGCAGATAATTCATCATTCTTAGAGATAAAATCTAAGAGAAATTGTTCAGTTATATTAAACTGTTCATTTTATTTTTTTAGGCGGTGAGTAAAAGCTTGGCCGATAGTGGTCTCAGGATGGCTGGCACATGAGGGAGCGGGCAAGAAGTAGAAAATCTATTATTTTCGCTTCGTCTGCCCGACCCGTACAGTTGACTCGATGGAACAAGTCGCTTTGCGACACCGTTTCCATCCAGTCAACCACTGCGATAATTAATTTATATTTTATTAATATAAGAGGGATTGGTTTTTCCCAGCCCTCCACAGCCAGACAAGTCTGGAGCTCGACGACAATCAAGCAGAAGACGTGCCACCACTGTACGGTCCAAGCTTTTGCAGCCGCCTTAAAATACACAACAATTTTCCCCGCACCCTGCCCATTTATTTCTCTCAACTCTCCTTGCGAGTACTTGCTGATTTTTGCACGCAAAAAGGACCCCATCAGGGTCCTTTTACTTTTGACTTAATTAGAATAAATCATAGATTTGGTCGAATTGGTCCGCTTCAGCTTGAATCTGGGTCTTATTCCCAATAACCACCTTAGAATAGCTTGCCAAGGCTTGACGGAAGCTATCAGCTAGGCCTTTCAAGTCAGCTTCTTGGACCGCCAGCACTTCCTCTTTATAAGTCTTGAGACTATCCACACCTTGACCAGTTAAGTAAAGCGACAAGGCCTTCACTCCTTTATCATAGGCAGATAAGGGTTGGTCCATACTAGACAAGGTTCCGATAATATATTTCAAGAGGTCTTGGTCGGTCAAGGCCAAGTTATCAATATAAGCTGGCGTATTCAAGTAAGTGGCCAGAGTCTTATCAATATTTGGATCGCGGTAGGAAGCAAACTCAATATTCCCGGTCCGCACATGACGGAAGCCAGCGCCATAAGCGCCCCCCTTGACCCGGACATTATTCCATAGATAGTCTAAGCGGAGAATGGTGCCTAAGACATAAACCTTACCAGCATAAGTCAAGTCAGCCAAGGCTGGGGTTGAAAGCCCCACATAATTGACATCTTGGGCGGTGACGAAGGCTTCGTTTTGAACTTGACCGGTCGGATGGGTCACAGCTGGCCCCATGGCTTGACTGGCTAAATCTTTAAAGCTAGTTGCGACTTTGGCTTTGATCGTATCCAAACGGTCAGCTTGGCCAACATAGAAGAGAGAGAGCCGGTCAGGGTTGGCCAATTGGTCCGCTAAGGCTTGGAGTTCACTCGTTAAAGATTCGCCTTGATCAGCCTTTAAAGCATCCCGGCTAGCTTTTAAGAAGTTATAGAAGTCAATTCCTGAAACTTGTTCGTTCAAGAACATCGAAGCTTTATATTGGGCAAGCGCACGATTCATGACCAGCGCATTGGCGCCATAATTAATCCGGTTTTGGAAGGAGGAAATCATGGCTTGAATCCGTTGCAGAATATCTTTTTGTGCCGTCCATTGGCTTTCCAAGAAGATTTCCTTCATTAAATCAACCATTTGGTCCAGTGAGGCTTCTAAGGCCTTGCCTTTAATGACAAAGTAGGTTTTTGGTTCTTGGCCCGGCACTTCATAAATATTGATACCAGCAGCTAAACCACCCGTATGCAGGTCCATAAGGGTTTGTAAATCAGTCTCGGAATGAGACTGGGTCGGAATCCGGCCCATTAAGGCAGCTAATAAGCCTAAGTGTGGGTAGGCTGAATTTGGGAGATCAGAAATATCAATAAATAATTGAAGGTAGTCAATGCCAGACGTAAAGAGGTCAGCATTATAGGCCTTGCCTTTTATACCAAAAGCTGACACCTTGACTGCTTCTAAGTCTAGATCAGCCTTCAAATCTTGCCGGGTGAGCATTGGAATGGTTGCCAAGTCTTCTGGTGTATCAGACGCTTCTTGCCGTTCAATCAAGGCTTGGGTCTTATCCACCATGGCTTGGACTTGGTCTGAATCTAATTGAGCCTTGTAGGCTTGAAGGTCTGCCAAAACTTTTTCCTCATGCTTATCAGATTTACCCGGTTCAGCAACAAGCGTGATTTGGGCCAGGTAATCATTGTTGACTAATTTTTCCCGGATGAGGTCTTCCAAGTAGCCATTGGCTGCCTTGGTCCGTAATTCATCTAGGATAGGGGTAAATTCTAAGTTTTGGTATGGGTTACCTTGATATTGCCAGCTTGACAAGACCTTCATTCCGGCAATCACGCCCCGCGGTGAGGATTCAGAAATGGCTTCTTCTTTAAGGACAAAGGTCAAACGGTTAAGGGCTGCTTCAATTTGATCTTTATCAAGGCCTTGGACTAAGACTTCTTGCAAGCTATCAAAAACAATTTGCTTGAATTGAGCTTGCTTTTCCGCATCCGTGTGTTTAGCTACGATAGCATAACCGGTTGGATAGCCAAAATCGTTGACTTCGCCCCAAACATCGGCGGCGATATCTGCTTCGAGTAAAGCTTTCTTCAGCGGAGCTTCATTATGACCCATCAAGAGTTTATTAATAACTTCCAGGGCAGTTCCTTCCAGGCTATTGGTAGTTAGGCCGGTATGCCAAACCAAGGCGAGGTAATCTTTATTGGTTGGGTCATCACCCTGTGCTAAGGAATAGCTGTCTTTAAGGTCGCGGACGGCAGGTTTTTGGATGGGGATTTGTAGGTCGACTACTTGGCCCTTGCCCTTACCGTCAAAATATTCGCCTAATTGAGCTAAGGCTTGGTCGATATCCAAGTCGCCGTATATAATCGTTAAGGAGTTAGATGGATGGTAGTGCTTGCGGTGGTAGTCGATAAATTCCGCTTGAGTCAGATCCGTAATGGCTGAAGGTAGCCCACCGGATTCATATTGGTAGAAGGTATCTGGATAAAGCATCCGCATCATATGGTTGTAAAGTTGTTGTTCCGGTGAAGCAGTGGCCCCCTTCATTTCATTGAAGACAACCCCTTTATAGATTAGATCGTCTTCGGCTTTTTCTAAGTGATAGTGCCAGCCTTCTTGGGCTAGGATCAAATCATTGTCATAGAAGTTGGGTTGGAAAACCGCATCCAGATAAACTCCCATCAAATTGGAGAAGTCTTTTTGGTTGGTGGAAGCCACTGGATAAATGGTTTTATCTGAGAAGGTCATGGCATTAACAAAGGTATTAAGGGAGCCTTTGAGCAGTTCTACAAAAGGTTCTTTAGTGGGGTATTTTTTAGAGCCGTTGAGGACGGAGTGTTCGATGATATGGGTAATCCCGTTATCAGAATATGGCGGGGTATTAAAGGAAATGGTGAAGGCCCGGTTGGTATCATCATTTTTTAGCCAAAGGACTTGGGCACCGGTTTCGGGATGGAGGTAGAGTTGACCTTGAGACTGGATGTCTTCAAGGGAATGCGTTTCGATTAATTGAAAGGTCATGCATCTTCCTACTTTCTAACTGCTCGGCTAGTAGTTGGAGGGAAGTGTTGGATTGTCAGTCCCCCCTCCCTTGCCTAGCCAGCATTTTTTATACTTAATATCTATTTTACTCTATTTTTCAAGGGGGTGCTATGGATTTGGAAGTAAAAATTGCTTGTGGCTTATGTGGTATTTGGAAAGTTTTTTATTTTAATGAGGATTTTTTTGAGCTTGTGCATTGAAACCCGGCAATGCACAAAACGCGCAGAGCTCCCGTCCTGGCTACATAAAAAAACTGTACCAACTATTGTTTTTGGTACAGTTCCATACTTTAAAATTTAGCTAATTAGATTTGCTTTAGGCGGTCCGACCTGATTTAGGACGGAAGGCCGCAATTATATAGGCAATAATTAAACCAATCATGGCCGGTAAGATCCAGCCCATGCCAAACTTAAAGAAAGGTAGGTAATCTTTACCCAGCTGAATTAAGGTTTGGGCCCAGGGCTGTTTTTTGAAAGGGTCAGGCAAGGCATTGACCGCATCAATGGTGGCAGCCACCAGGGTCAAGCCGGTCACCCAGTAAAAAGCAATCTGAGGAAAATGACGGTCAAGTAAGACTTTCAAGAATTGGAGCAAGATCAGGGTCATAGTTAAAGGATAGATAAACATCAAAATCGGCAAGGTATATTGGATAAACCGACTAAGTCCAATGTTAGCCAGAATCGTTGGAATCACTGAAATGATCACGGTTAAAGCCTTATAGGACACCGCCGGAAACAATTCATGGAAGCTCTCGGAACAAGCCATCACCAAGCCGATACTGGTCTTAAAACAAGCCAGGAAAATAATCAAGGAGACTAGAATAGACCCGTAATGGCCAAAATAATGCTGGGAAATTAAACCCAGGCCGAGACCACCATTTTCTTGGAGGCCGATGGTCGCCACTGAAGAAGCTCCAGTATAAGCCAAAAGGCTATAAATGATTCCCATCATCAGGGTGGCTAGGACACCCGCCTTGAAGACTTCTCGGGAAATATGCTTGGGTTGGGTCACGCCGAACTGTTTAACGGCCGCAATGACGAGGATACCGAAAGCCAAACCTGCCAAGGCGTCCAGAGTATTATAGCCTTCAAGAAAGCCCTTGGTTAAAGGTGATTGGTATTGGGTGTCCACCGCGGTAGCCATGGGATCCCCCATAGGATTCAGAATGGATAGGATAAATAGAATTGATAAGAGCAGTAAAAAGGCGGGGTTCAAAAACTTGCCGACATAGTCGAGGATTTTGGAAGGATTTTGCGAGAACCACCAGACACCGATGAAAAAGAGGACGGAGAAAATAGCCAGGAAAAGGTCGTATTGGTCAGCTTGGATAAAGGGCACAATGCCAATTTCGTAGGAGGTCATGGCTAAACGCGGAATGGCAAAAAATGGCCCAATACAAAGATAAAGCAGGATGGTAAAGATTTTGGCGTAGGTCTTGGAAACTGGGCGAGCCATTTCCAGCACGTCCCGGCTATTGGTCAAGCCCATAGCTGCCACTGCTAAAAGAGGCAAGCCAATTCCAGTAATCAGAAAGCCAATGATGGCCGGGATGAGGTTAGCGCCAGCTAATTGGCCGAGTTGGACCGGGAAAATTAGGTTACCGGCACCAAAAAAGAGGCCGAATAAGGTGGAGGCTAAGAGGAGGATTTCTTTAGAGCTAAGTTTAGTTTTCATTAATATGGCTCCTTTGGTTAAATGATAGCACTTGGGTCTGAAAAATTAAAATTATATTAGCATAAAATTAAAGAACCTACAAGTTTATTTGAGAAGCTCCTCCTAATTCTCCCTAGTTTAACTAAAAAACAAAAACCAACCCTTTTAGGAGTTGGTTTTTCTTAACAAGGGCTGGTTTATATGATTAGAAAATTCACTGGCCCTTTGATAAGTATGTTTATATGGGTAACCTCACTATTTTACGCGCGGTTGGTTGTTGGCTTTGTATTTGGCTTCTTGTTTATTATAGTAGCGTTCTGCCTTATCGGATTGTTCAGAAATATAGTTGCTAGTTGATTCAGCTGCATTAGAGAGACGGTCTTGAACAGTGACTTGTTCTGCTTCGTATTGTTGATGGGTCTTCACATCAACGACATTGACATTGACTTCAACAACTTCTAAGTCTGTCATTTTATTGATTTCAGCAGAGACGACTTCTTTGATTTTGTCGTAGATGGTCGCAACATTTTCACCGTATTCGGCTACTATATCTAAATCGACCGCTACTTGTTCTTTACCGACTTCAACGCCCACACCGGAAGTTTTGTCATCGGTATTGACTATCTTACCGGCCACATTTGAAAAGAAGCCTCCAGAAACCCCTAATAAGCCTGGGATATCTTCTAAGGCAATCCCTACAATTTTCTGGATAACCTTATCTTCATAAGTTAACTCTCCGCGGATTCCAGTATGGTTTTCAACGGTTTCAACAGCATTGATATCTTGGTTTGTATAGTTATTTTCTTGGTTATTCATAATTTTTCCTCCTATGGTTTGGGTAACAGTTCAACTTTCTCTATATAAAATTAAGCTTGGGGGCTGGTTTATTTTCAGCTAGTTTGTCTTGTAGGCTGACTTGACTTTGTTCAAATTCTTGCCGGGTCATAATATCGGTCACATTCACATTGACTTCAATGACTTCTAAACCGGTTTGTAATTTAATTTCATCGTAAGCTAACTGCTTAATATCTGCTTGAATTCGAGGCAAATCTTGGTCGTATTCAACTACGATATCAAGGTCAGCTGCCACTTCTTCTTGTCCCACTTCGACACTCACGCCGTCGGTTTTATTGGCGCGGTTGACCAGTTTATCAGCTAGACCGGAAGCAAAGCCACCTTTAGCAGCTAAGACACCTGGCACTGATTCTAAGGCACGTGTGATAATTTTCTGGATGACTTGGTCTGCAAAATTTAAGTCACCAGCAACTTGAGGGTTTAGATTATTATTTTCCATGATTCAGATTGCTCCTTTTAATAATTGACTCGGTTAACGGAAGTAGCCGTTTTTTTCCAGGTAATGGCCAATGAAGCCACATAGGGCCGCAAAAGCAAATACAAAAATAGTTCTGAAAAATCCGACTGTGACAAAGAGTAATGCCGTAATAAAGCCCACTAGCGCAAAGATCACTAGAAATTTATGGGCTTGATATAAATATTTTAAATCCTTCATAAAATCCTCCTTAAATGACCCGTGCTTGGCTTGACTTAACATTACCGCGATCGTTACGGGCAATGTCCTTAAAAGTAACATTGATTCGAGCAGGATAATCTTGGCCTAATAAATCATTAATTTCGCTTTGAATCCGGCGGGCAATTTCTTGTCCTTGACCATAAAGACCAGAGGTACGTGCGATTTGACCTTTGATATCCACATCAATCCGTTTATCATATATGGTTGCCTTAGTTGAAGCTTGTTCAACCGCTCTTTCCGATGCAAGAATACTTTGGACTAAGCCTTCAATGGCAGAGGGTTTGACCACCAATTGTCCTTTTTCTTGGTTATCAGTGAGTTCCACTCCTGCTTTAGCAGAAGGTGAGAATAGAAAAATTAAATAAGCAATGAGTAAGATCGCTGCTAAGGCGATACTTCCCCAGAATAAATAGTGTGGCATGTATTGCCCAATCAAGGGATAAGTTTGGGGCATTTCTAAGCCCTTAAGGCCAGCAACTGCTTGATAGGTTACAATATTGGGCCACAAAATACTTAAGGCAAATAAAAATAGAATGAAAAGTAAAATTTTTATTGCTTTTTTCATCGTTGCTTGTCCTCCTTTGTTTTTTTATTTATTAAGAATTCTTAATTACATCATAACATGGTTTTGTAACATTTCTAAATGATATGCTCAGACTACACAATGTAAAGTGTTAATTTGTCAATTTATCACTTCTAAAACCTTTATTTAACAATGTTTTATAGGTTATCATTTTTTAGCTTCACAAATAGAATGTTACATTAATATTACGATTGTTACAGAGAGTAAGGGAAGCTTATTACCCAGCAAAAAATCATGGTCAAATGGACTTAATAAGATTAATTTTTGGACTTTTGGGATAGGCACTCCTTAGGGCTAAGTCCCTGAAATTTACCAAGCTAGCTTAATAAATTTTCTTTAGAGAACTAGGTATGTTTACTCGTTGAGGCTAATTTTTAAGAATTGACGACTAGACGCTCCTATTAATGCCCCAATTTGAAAGGAAGACAGTATATGTACCAATACGAAATGGTTTCAACCGCTTCGATTTTGCCCCGCTTTTATCAAAGGCTTTTGGCGTCTAAGTCCGGTCAGGACAAGCCCTCTCCTCTCGGTCTTTACTTCGGGCTCAAGCGATGGTCCAAAACTTAGGAATCCAAACCGCCTATGGGGACTATCACTATGCGACGACCAATGATTTCGTCTATGAAATTGACTACTTTAATACTTGCTTAGACCAAGGCTTGATTGAAAGTCCGATTATGTCTGCTGAACGAACTTTAAACTGCACTCACCGCGTCGACCAGCTTTACCGAGAGTGGGGATTGATTTAATAAAGCCCTGGCCGATACGGCTAGGGCTTTCCTCATTATCAAATTAAATTGAAGTGTCGGACCACGTCCGACACCCACCTATCACATAATTAGTCTTCCCATTGGGCAGCAGCCATATCAACGTAGCCTTTTTTCTTAAATGGGATCCCTTCTGCCTGCAAAAGCCAAGCTTGGTCGGCCCAACCGGGTACTAAGCGACCGGCCTGGTTGACGACCCGATGACAGGGATAGTCACCGAAATATTCAGCCCGACTCAGAATTTTGCCAACGAGGCGGGCCTGGTTGGGCTGGCCGATTAAGCGAGCAATCTGACCATAGGTGGCCACCTTACCCCGTGGTATTTCACTAACTACTGCCAGCACTTCAAAGTCTAGGTCTTCGTTTAATTGTGCCATCTTAGATTTCCTGATATTCCATCTCTAAAGCGGCTTGAACAGCGGGCCGGGCCGCAATTTTATCCGCCCAAGTCCCTAGATTTTTATAAGTGTCGGCTGCAAGAAATTGGGCCGCACCTTCGTATAAATCATCCTTGATTAATTGGCCATACCAAGACCAAATCATAATATCCGCAATGGTATAGTTTTCCCCTACCATATAGGCATGATCGCCAAGCCATTGGTCTAATAAATCCAATTGGCGTTTGGTTTCCATAGTAAAACGGTCAATCGGATATTTCTGTGGTGTCGGTGCGTAATGGAAGAAATGACCAAAGCCACCGCCCACATAAGGACCCGTTCCTGTTTGCCAGAAGACCCAATTTAAGGTCTGCGTCCGTCCAGTTAGGTCATCAGGCAATAAGGCTTGATATTTTTCTGCTAAATATAGCAAAATTGATCCCGATTCAAAAATAGGCAAAGCGGGTGTCTGGCTACGGTCAACCATGGCTGGAATTTTAGAATTAGGATTGATGGCCACAAAGTCAGACCCAAATTGGTCGCCCTCACCTATTTTGATTTTAAACAAGTCATAATCTTGGTCACTTATTTTACCTAGGGCAAGTAGTTCTTGGACCATAATAGCCACCTTGATGCCGTTGGGTGTTCCCAACGAATAAATTTGTAAATCGCCTTGACCGACAGGCAAGCTTTGGTCAAACCGAGCGCCCGCGGTTGGACGGTTGCCAGCTAGGTCATCATTAGCTTGGTCCCACTCCCAAACTTGAGGAATTTGATAATCAGTCATAAAATCTTCCTTTCTCTCTTGAGGTCTCTTCATTTAGTATAAAAAGTCCTCCCTGTAAGTTCAAGTAAGACACAAGCTGAGACTCAATAAAGCACACATAAAAAACGACGAGTTTGGACTCGTCGTTTTTTTATTTTTTGCAATGCCATAGATACCAGAGACTTCTTCTAATAGAAGTCTTATAGGCGGCTGTCAGAGTATTTGGGACCCTTTCTACAGCCAAGTAAGGCTTATAAAAAGAGCTCGGGCAAAAGTTTCTTGTCCAAGCTCTTTTTTATCTTAATCAGGATCTATATAATCGTTGCCTTTAATGAACCCCTATTCCAAGTCCTCTCGACTACTTTGAGCCGGACCGACATCGTCGCCTAGACGACGGAAATAGTCCCGCACTTGACCAGCTGAGGCCAAATTACACATGATTGTTAATTGGTCTAAACCAGCGAGTCGGGTTCGTCCTCTCGGAATCAAGGAGACTTCAGACCGGACAAGGTCGATAATTAAGGCATCTTCTGGTAGGGCCATGTCTTTAATTTCCATGCCGACCAGGTCAGAAAAAGCAGGCACCACATATTGGAGGGTTACTTTTTCTGGAGATAAATTAATGGCCTTAACATTATCAAACATCCGTTCATAAAGTGAATCATAAATTGGTTTAAGTTCCACGACTTCAGTAGCTAGGTAAGCCACCGCCGCCACTATGGCAATCGACAAGATATGACTTAATGAACCCGTCATTTCAGACACCAAAAGAATCGAAGTAATCGGTGACCGAACCACAGCGGTCAGAATCCCTGCCATCCCGAAAATAACAAAGTGTCTCATAAAGGGGTCCACATCAAGGCCTAGAGATGTCAGTCCTTGAAAATAAACCATACCTGATAAGGCACCAAGGACAAGGACAGGTAAGAAAATGCCGCCTGGCACACCGGAATCATAACAAATACAGGTATAAATTAGTTTGCCGGCTAAGAATAAAACGAGAAATTGGAGCCCAGCCGGTTGGTTTAAGAGTTCAACCACCTTATCATGGCCAGATCCCGTCAAATTAAATAAGAAATAGCCTGTCAACCCGGCCACCAAGAAACCCAGGGTAACCCGGAGCCAGATATTGGGAATAAAACGTTTATTCAAAGTCTGTAAGGACAAGAGCAATTGAGAGAAACAATATCCTACTACAGCTGTTACCAGACCAAGGCCAATCAGATAGCCATAATCTTGCCACGGCATAGCTTCTTGCACCCGGATATGGAAGGACGGATCCATACCAAAGACCAATTTAGAAATAAAGTCAGAGGTCAAGGAAGCCAAGAGCGCTGGCAACAGAATCCGCGTGCCGATATTCTTATGGACTTCTTCCATGACGAATAAAGTCGCCGCAATCGGGGCATTAAATGCAGAGGCCAACCCGGCTGCTGCACCCGCCGTAATTAAAATCCGCTCCTTGGTTAAATCCCGTTTCAGGTAACTGGAAGTCATTTTTCCTAAGGCTGAACCAATTTGGATAGATGGGCCTTCCCTTCCTAAAGACATGCCAGCGAGCATGGACAAAAGCCCACCTACATACTTGGAGACCACAATTTTACCGGCCTGCATGTTCATGAGTCCTGAGAATTCACCCATCACTTGGGGGATTCCAGACCCACCAGAATAAGGCGCCCAAACCAAGAGCTTATAGGTAATCCAGGCTGACAGCAAGAGGAAGGCAATCACTGCTAGAATCCCGTAGATATCAAGATGGCTGTACATCCAGCCAGAGGCTTGGCTGGCATATCCTAGGAGATAACGATAACCCACGGCACCACAACCTGCGACCAGACCGACGAGGATGGAATCCAAGATAATTTGATAATTAAAATGCGATTTTTCTGAATCGTGCACCTATCTAGACCTTCTTTCAATCATAGTTACTTTTCCTATTATAACAGACTGAGACAGGCTGACTAATTTTTTTTAGGAAATTTCTAGCTTAGGCTGAGGTTTCGAAAAAAATCATCTATGCTTAATTACTGGGTTGTGCTTGAGCTTGGTCTCTTAAGGCCACTAATTGACCCCCTTCTAAATGATAGACCCGGTCAACTAGATGGAGAATCCGTTCATCATGGGTCACCATGACTGCGGCAGTGCCCCGACTTTTGACTTCTTTACGAATTAATTCTGCAATTTGATGCCCCCGATCACCGTCGAGGCTGGCAGTCGGTTCGTCTGCTAGAATTAATTGGGGTTGGCCTAGAAAGGCTCGGGCAATGGCTACCCTTTGCTTTTGGCCGCCTGATAATTGGTGGGGATATTTTTTTGCTTCCCCTTCCATACCCAAGTCTTTCAAAAGATCTTGGATATCGGCCTTGATTTGTTTTTTATTCGGACTAGCTTCTTTCATTTGGGCTACTAACTCCAATTGGTCCATAACTTTCAGATAAGGAATCAGTTCATGGGATTGGAAGATAAATCCGATTTGATTGCGGCGGACTTGGGTCCATTCAGCTTGCTTAGCTTTTCCATAATCTTGGCCGCCTAGAATAACTTGACCTTCATCGGCTGATAAAAGCATGCCGGCGATGGATAGGAAGGTTGATTTACCTGACCCTGATGGGCCGACTATGGCAATAAACTGACCAGCTTCCACCTCTAAGTTTATATCATCTAAGACGGTGTGTTGATTTTGACCGTCAGGATAGGCTTTGGAAATATGTTTTAATTCTAAGACATTCATTAATCTTCACTCCCTCCAATAATACTTGCTGGATCAATCTGGCTAATGCGGCGAATGGAAGCCAAGCTGGTTAACAAGGTAATGGCAATAAAGGCTAAACATTCTAGGGCCACTTGGAGGTAATTCAAGTGGAAAGGCATGGTCACTGGTAAGAGTTGTCCCAAACCAATGGCCAGACCAGCCCCTAAGACTACACCAATTAAGGCTAAGAGAAAGACTTGCCATAATTGAATCCGAGAAATCTCAGCCATGGTCATACCGATAGCTTTTAAAACGCCAAACTGTCGGGTCTTTTGGATGGTCATGATATAGAAGAAAACGCCGAGAATAGCAGCAGAAGCTCCTAAAAGAACCCAGAGAATCATATTCAAAGTAGATTGTTCGGCCGAGTAGCCAGGGATTTTTTCAATGAGGTCAGCCTTGCCCATAAGGACTAAGTCTTGACTTTCTTCAGCCTCGATTTTGTCTTCAAAGGCATAGGTCTGAGGACTGTAAGTATAATCTTTTTGCTTGCTTTGACGGATTTGAGTAAAGATCTCAGGGCTAATGAAGCCGACCGGGCTATGGCCGTAATAAGCATCCTTAGCAAAACCAATCACTTTTAATTCTAGGTCAGAACTTGAATCTTTTAGGGTATCCCCTACTTTTAAGCCGTCCGCCTTGAAGGACTCATTCAGGACAATCCCTTTGGCGTCTTGGCTGAGATCTTGACCTTCAATGGTTTGGGGCGCCAAGAACTTATCTGGATCTACCACGAAATAAGTGATGTCTTGCTTGTCAGCGACATCATTAAAGGTGACCCCTGACCGTTGAATGGTTAGGCCAGCTCCCGAATCAAGGTCATACTTTTCTAAGTCCGCTTGATTTTCCAAATCTGAAAAAGTAACCACTCCTTCAGAATCCGATGACAATAAATATTGGTTGGCCGTTTGGTTTTCAATTCCAGCCGAAACCCACCGCCCCAGTCCATTAGTCAGTCCGGATAAGAAGACCACCATAAAAATCATCATAAAAAGTAAAAATTCAACCAGTGCATATTTTTTGAGATTAAAACGAATCTCTTGCCAAGCTAATTTCATCTTCTACCTCCTTCTTGTGTTTGTGAATCTTGTCTTGCATATACCGATTGGGTCAGCCAGAAATGGAGATGACTTAACTCGTCCAAAACTGCCGGCAAAGGCCAGGCTTGACTCACCAATTTATCAACCGCATTCATGACCCAATCGCCAAGAAGGCCTTGGAAGACTTGGTAGTCTTTGGTATCAAAAGCCCAATTAGCCTGGTCGCCAAGTTTTTGGACAGTCTGGCTTAGGGCAGATTGCATGGCGAGATGGCCATGAGGGGCATGTAAGCGGCGACGGAGTCCAATCAAACGAAGTTGTTTGTAAGTTTTACTTTCAGGGTCTAAGGCAGCGACCGCCTGTAAGTATGCCTGAGTCCCTTGAAAAATATCCCCAGTCTGGTCTAGGTGTTTTTGAATATCTTGATGGATTTGGACAATAGCCTGCTTGAGCAGGTAGTCAGAAACGTCATCGATATCCTTGAAATACTTGTAAAAAGATCCGCGTGCAATCTCTAGACCTTTGACAATATCAGTCACCGAGATGGCCGCATTGGTTTTATTATGGAAAATATCTAAAAGTTGGTTTGTATATCGGTCCCGGGTTTCAGGACTTAAGTTTAAAAAACGTTGTTCAACCATTTTTTCGGCCTCCTTTTTTTGAGTATGGGACTACTTTACCACAAAAGTGACAATTTGTCACTTATTATATTTTAGACGATCAAAAAAACTTGAGCCCTTGTTAGGAGTGCAAGGCTCAAGTTTTCATTGATTATTTCAACAAAAGTCGGAAAAAGACAGAGAAGAAGAAAGTTACTTTTGTTGATCGTTTTATTATAGGGGGTGAAACTAAAATGGACTTAAAACGGGTAAATAAAGTTATGCATTAAAATCAGGGCAAACTTGGGATAGACGGAAAAGTTTCCTTGTTTTGTGCATTGTAAGGGTTGAATGCGCACGGGTGACATTTTTTGTGTATTGAAATGGCGCAATACACAGGTGTATTTTATTTTATTTGCGCATTGAGACTAATCAATGCACACGCGTGGCTATTTTTGTGCATTTAGACCGATTAATGCACACGGTTACTATTTTTAGTCATGATTACACTAAAAAAGGACTGAACAAAATGTCCAGTCCCTTGATTTGAAAGAGAGATTCTCAGCACTTTAGATTGTCCCTCACTTGTTGGGCCACTAAAAAAAACGTCACTTATCGGCCCATTTTGCGAAAATCAAAGATTTTCGACTTTTAGCCTGCTGCTTATTTTTCTACTTTTTTTCCTAAGTAAGCAGATAACATCCATACAGCAGTATCTACGGAAGTTTTGATTTCAATTAGTAAATCTTCTAGACAAGATTCATCGTCATCTTGAGCTGCATGCATGGCTTCTTGGATTTTTGCAGAAGTCGCCTTGTAGTCTGCTAATAAGTTAGCCACCATTTCATCGGCAGCTAAATTTTTGTCGTCTTTGTTTTCTTTAACGACGGATAATTCTTGGTTTTCTGCTTGGGTTGCCACAGGTTCTTGACCCATAGTTAATAACATTTCAGCAAGATCATCATATTGTTCTGCGATGTCATCATACATTTCTTCAAATTTAACGTGTAATGAATAGAAGTGAGGGCCTTGTACATAGAAATGATATTGGTGGAGCTTAGTCCATAAAGTACCAAGGGTTGCCACTACTTCATTTGAAACTTCATATGCTTTTTTGTCTGCCATAATAAATTCCTCCTATTATAAATTTAAAATATTTTTCTTGGTATTATTTAGAGAAATTCTAATTAACTACCATACCTATACTATACTCTCTTTATTTTTAATTGCAAGAGAAAAGGGGTGTTGAGACAAAAATATTTTCTTGCACTTTAGTCGGATCCTATTCGGTCAGTGTTTTACGCCGCTTATCGTTAGAAATCCGCATCAAAAATCGGCTGAAGTCATGCTTAAGTCTTTGGTTTTTACAACAGTCTTTCCTAACTTTAGGTCCTGGTATGGAATTCTACAAATGGCTTTCATGACTGTAGGTCCTAGTCTGGAATTTTTTATTGACTTATCCATCAAGTAAAGAAAAATCTACTCTCTTTTCCTAACTTTCGGAAAAGTAAAGAATTACAGCTAGTTTTTTCCTGACTTTCGGAAAAGTAAAGAATTACAGCCAGATTTTTCCTGACTCCTGCATAAAGTAAAGAAAATACCGCCAATTTTTCCACACTTATCAGCCAGGTAAAGAATCCATCTTCCTCCTTTCCATAATTATATCCCATTCAAAAATCCAGCCCACACCCTAATCCAAACAAAACAAAAAGCCGAGACTATATTCAGTCTCAGCCTTGGTAAAGCCTATTAAATATCAATCGAACCGGAGAAGGTGTCGCCGTGTTCGAAGTCGCCATATTGGAAACCACGTTTGAACCACTTGGTCCGTTGTTCAGAACTACCATGAGTAAAGGTATCCGGCATAACCCGGCCATAGTTTTTTTCTTGGAGGGTATCATCCCCCACTGAATAAGCCGCTTGAATGGCTTCTTCAATATCACCTTGATCTAAAAGGCCTTCACCTTGAACATAATTAGCCCAAGCACCAGCTAAATAGTCAGCCTGTAATTCCAACCGTACATTTAATTGGTTAGCTTGACTTTCGGATATGCCTTGACGGGCTTGGTTATATTCATCCATGAGCCCCACTTCATTTTGCACGTGGTGCCCCACTTCATGAGCTAAGACATAGGCCATAGCAAAGTCACCCTTAGCCCCATAACGGTTGGCTAATTCCCGAATAAAAGAGGTATCAATATAGACTTTCTTATCCCCCGGACAATAGAAAGGTCCCGCTTGAGCTTGCCCCACACCACAACCATTGGTCGCAGTAGCGCCAGAATATAAGACAAGGGTCGTCGGCGTATAAGTCCGACCTTCTTCTTGGAACTTCTTCGTCCAGAAGTCTTCAGTTGAAGCTAAGACTTTAGACAGAAATTCTCCCTCCGCATCGGTGAGATCACCCGTTTGCGTTCCTTCTTGTTGAATAATTTGAGAGTCAGTTGTGGTTTTGGATCCTGAGAACATATCTGTTAACGAGAAGCCACCACCAAAAATCATAAAGGCTAGGACAATAAGAATGAGCCACTTTGAGCCACCCCGTCCGGATAATAATAATTGTAGGAGTAAGCCTAGGCCACCAGAACCCATGCCCATACCAGTCCGGCCCCCGTACGAGCCCGAGGATTGACCACGACGGTCCTCCACATTACTACTTTCGCGCATATTGTCTGATTTCATAATAGTTTCTCCTTTATCTATTAAAACCTGTTCTTTTCCTCATTGTACTCTATTTTGCCTTTAAAAGCGACTAATAAGGCAAGCGCTTACTTTCCAACAGGCTTTTGAGGCCCTAAAAAAGCCTTGATGAGTGCTAGTTCATCTGCTTTTAAAACTCGGTATTGTCCAGGGGCGAGATCAGGGTCTAAGTCAATCCCAGCAAAGCTAAGACGTTTGAGTTGGGTGACTTTGACACCAAGAGAAAGAAACATTTTTTTGACTTGGTGGAACTTGCCTTCATGGAGGGTAACCTGGGCGCGACTGGCACTTGAACCTGCTTGAATAATCTGGAGTTGAGCAGGTTGACATTGATAGCTTTGATCGATCACAATCCCTTGAGCAAAGGCTTGAACCTGGTCATACCCCAAAAAACCATTCACTTCCACCGCATAGGTTTTGGCAACATGTTGGTGGGGCTGTAAGAGACGCCGGCTCAAAGGTCCATTGGTGGTCAAAATCAAGAGTCCCTCGGTAAACCGGTCCAACCGACCCAAGCTATAGAGGTCAGGATGGCGGTCTTGGGCTTGTAATAAGTCAAAAACCACCGGCTTGGTGATATCTTTATTGGCAGTCACATAGCCGGCGGGTTTATTCATCATCCAATAGTATTCTTGGGGACCAGTAATTAAGTGGTTCCCTACTTTAATGATCTGTAAGCCTGGATCCACATTGATGGATCCGTCGGTAATCACCCTTTGGTCAACGGTGACAATTTTTCGTTGAAAAAGATGCTTGCGGTCACTCTTGGAACCAAAATCATTGACTTGGAGTAGACGGTCTATCCGCATGTAAGAACCATCCTATCCCAGATCAGAACTTGAGTCTAAGGCAGCCATACCGCCTTCAATATTGGTCACCTTAAAGCCTTGGCTAGCCAAAAAGTCACACGCCTTGGCTGAAGTTTGACCGATAGCACAAATAACATAATAGTCCTGGTTGGAATCTAAATCTTTGGACCAAGTAAGAATGTCGGCATAGGGTTTAGACTGGGCTTGGGGCAAGTGGCTAGCTGCAAAGCCTTGCGGACCACGAACATCTAAGAGATTTAGGGCTGATTTTTCTGCGCGGCTTAAGAATTCTGAGATTGAAATTGTAGGATACATTCCTATTCCTCCTTAGAAGGGTGAGTTAAAATTGGTTTGGCTTTGACAAAGTAAGCAATGGTTAATTGGATGGCCATAATCGTCCATAGAATTGGCTCGGTAATCATCACCCCTAGATAACCCAGGGTCGGGATTAAGAAGATGACGAAGAGAATTTTCCCAATCATTTCGATCACCGATGACATGAGCGGGTCCCGTTTGATACCGAGACCTTGAAGGCCATTGCGATAGTTCATCAAGACTGAAAGGAAAGGCGTAAAGGGCAAGGCCCACATAATATATTGGAAGCCGGTATTCAACAAGACCGGATCATTCGATCCAGTTAACAGGTGCATGAGGTTCTTAGTGACAAAAATCATAAAGATGCTGCCAACTAAACAATAAAGGATACACATGAGATTGGATTTAAAAAGGGACTGGCGAATCCGCTCAAATTGACGAGCGCCAAAGTTTTGTGAGACAAAGGTGGTTAAAGCAGTAGAGATAGACCCCGTCGGCATAGTAAAGAAGAAAAGAATCCGACGAGCAGTCACATGAGCCCCAATGACAGCCACACCAAAACTGTTGACCGAAGTTTGGAGTATAACTGATCCAATGGAAACGATAGAAGACATAAAACCCATGGCCATGCCTTGGCTCATTAATTCTTGGTAGAGTTGGGGCTGGTTTTTGAATTGTTGCTTAGTGGGCACGAGGACGGGAGCTATTTTATAAATATAAATAAAGGTAATAACCACTGAGATAGCTTGGGAAATGACGGTTGCATAGGCGGCCCCTTTAACTCCCATTTGAAGGACGGTAATCATAAAGATATCCAGACCGACATTCAAGAAGGAAGTAAACACCAGAATAAGGAGCGGCACCATGGAGTTCCCAATCGATCGGAGGAGGCCGGCGCCTAAATTATAGGCAAAGGAGACTAAGATAAAAATCAGAATAATATAGATATAGTCAAAGGCCTGGTCAAAAATTTCAGCAGGGGTGTTTAGGACTTTTAGGAGTGGCTTTAAGCCAAAGTGACCAATCACCATGACCATGAGAGAAATGATTAGTCCGATAATTAGGGAGGCCGCCGTGGCGCGCTTGACCATTTGATAATTGCGGGCACCATAATACCGGGCCACAATAATGGACAGGCCTGCCCCAATCCCCAAGGCAAAGCCCACAATCAATTCGAAGATTGCCGTCGTCGCACCGACGGACGCCAAGGCTTGGTCTCCCAAAAAGTTCCCCACAATCACGGAATCCATGACCCCATACAATTGTTGGAAGAGATTAGAAATTATAATTGGTAAAGAAAAAATCAGCAGGGATTTAATAATCGGTCCCTGAGTTAAATCCAGTTGTTGTTTACTTGCTTGCATGAGTCATCCCCTTTTCGTTCGCCCACTATTTTAGCATACGTCAGGGGGATGGCAACTGTTCTGGTCTAAAAAGTGTGTGAATCTATCTCGATTGGCACATTAAATTCTATAAAGATTCTAGTTTTCCGAAACTCGAATCTTATTCCCATACACCACTCCACTTTTTCAAAACTCGAATCTTTGCCCTAGCCGAGGGTGGCTAAACGAACATTTTTGCTGGACTAATGTAGAAGCGAGCTGGGTATAACTAGCTCGCCAATCAAAGCTACCAGACGCTAGCCAGCACCCAAACAAATTGGCAATGATTTTTGATAGAAAAAAAGAAGCCCAAGCACGCAGCTTGGGCTCCCTCAAAGATTAATTATTTAGCGGCATTTTGGCCAGCCATACGACCAAAGGTGATAATGTCAGCAATGGCGTTACCGCCTAAACGGTTGGTACCATGGATAACCCCAGTAACTTCACCGGCAGCATATAGACCTTCGATGGCCTTGCCGTCTTTGTCTAAGACGTGCGTATCCTTGTCGATGACCAAACCACCCATAGTATGGTGAACAGATGGTTTACATTTCATTAAGTAGTATTTACCTTTAGATAAGTCATGGAGACCAGCCCGGTGGTTGAAGTCTTTATCCTCACCTGACTTGGCGTATTCATTGACTTTATCAACGGTGGCTTTCAAAGCATCCGCATCAATTTCAAAGAAGTCAGCCACTTCTTCTAAAGAATCAGCTTCAACTAAAAGACCGGTTTTCAATAATTCTTCGTATTCTGCCTTATGAGTCTCTTTTGAATGAGAAATTTGGTCCAATTCATCATTCCATAATTCGTAAGCGTAGCCGCCTGTTTGGGCTAAAATGGCTTTAGAAATTACGTCACGCCGTTCCAATTCTTCCACAAACCGGTTACCTTCTTGGTTAATCAGGATTGCACCATCAAAACGAGTATCTGCTAGTAAAGAAATCATACCCGTTTCAGGGTTAGCTACAGGATAGGTTTGGATGGAATCCATATTGGTTGTCGCAGCGCCGACTTTTTCAGCCATGGCAATGCCATCACCGGTTGTTCCAACAGTATCCGTAGATAAGTAACGTTCATCGTATTCTGGGTTGGCTTCTTTCCGCATTTCCACGTTAGAACCAAAACCACCAGCAGTTAAGATCACTGCGTTTTTAGCCATATAAGTTATTTCTTGGCCATCTTGAGTCGTTGCTTTAACCCCTGTGACCCGGCCGTTTTCGTCTTGGATTAATTCATTAACTGTCGTATTTAAGTCAGTCCGAACACCGACTTCATCGGCTTTGGCTTTTAATTTAGTCACTAACTCAGCACCAGTATGACCTTTAGGAATCAAGGCCCGTTTTACAGAGTGGCCGCCAAATTGGAAGAGTTGGTCTTCTAAGAATTCTACACCCACTTCATCTTTAAGCCATTCCGCAGATTTCAAGGCATTTTCAGCCAAAATCCGCACCATTTCTGGATCACCTTTTTGGTCGCCACCCTTCATGGTATCTTCATAGTAAAGGTCTACACTGTCATCTTTGATGCCTAATTTTTCTTGAACCCAGTTACCAGGCGCATTCATTTCGCCCCCAGAAATTAAGGTGTTACCCCCAACAGCTGGCATTTTTTCAACTAGGACAACCTTTTTACCTGCTTGGGCTGCTTCAATAGAAGCTGAAAGACCGGCACCACCAGCACCTACGACTACCACGTCGAATTCTTCTTCAGAGGCAGTTTGGTCTTTGTCTTTACTTTCATCTTTCTTTTGAGAGACCGCAGCCAGACTCACTCCTGCTTTTTCGATGGCATCTTGGACGGCTTCGATGTAACCCTTAGAGGTTGCGGAAGACCCTGAGACCACATCCACATCGGCAGAGTTTTGCGCAATAATGGCTTCACGTAGTTCGGTAAAAACCGGCTCAGCCAAGACTTCATTTTCTCCACTTTCCTTGACTTGAATATCCGTAATGGTATCTTGATCGATTGTGACTTCCACCTTGATATCTCCGTGTTTGCCGGCACCGACCCCTTCATAGGTATCTGCCGCCAAGACAGATGGGATGCCCACAAATACGGACAACACCATTGCTAAAACCGCAATGATTTTGACAAATTTAACTTTCATTCTTACTCCTTCTTTCTTATATAAATTTGCTCAGAATACGGTTTTATTCTATCGTTTTGTGAAAAATTGTCAATACTATTTTCAGGGACATCTCTTTCTAATATTGATTTAATCTTATCCTAAACTTTCTATTCTCAGTACTTTGTGACAAATATCTTAATTAGACTACTCATTAAACTTTAAGATTATCCGCTCTTTTTTTCAAGAATATTAGACCTGGTCTTAAATAAACGAAATCATGCACTCACCACTTCTGCATTATTCATACTACTTCAATTTAAATAGTGGCCTCGCATCATCCACTCCAACGATTTTTAGATAACAACACCTAAAGCCAGAAAAAAGCTGACACAAAGTCCAACTTTGCACCAGCTCTAATTTCTTCGATTAAACTGACTTATTTTGCCATCCTTTTCGCTTGAATGCCTTTATTCAAGGCTTGGGCTTGTTTTAGATTTTCCTTATAAAAACCGTACCAAATCAAGCCAGCAATCAATACTGCGCCAGCAAGTACAGCTAGTCCCATTAAGAGACCATGTCCTTGTGGTAACCAGCCTTCCCAGATGAAGACGCCCACCATCACCAGACAGCCCGTCCCCATATGGATGAGACTTTGCATGCCCATGCTTAACCGGTCATTTTCATAAACGACACTGGGTAAACCAAAACCTAGACCAATCACCAAACTACCCAAGGCCATCTTAGAAAAAGCATAGCTCGCAAACACTAGTTCTCCTTGGTTGACCCAATCAAAGACGAGGCCCACCAATATAAAAATTAAACAAGCGACTCCAAGACCAACAAAACTACTTTTCAATACTTCTTTTACTGTCATAATGTTGCCTCCTTTATGGTTTATATTCCGAAATATTTTTTCAACTCTGGTAAAAATTTACGACTAACATAATCTCCTTGGCCATTATCCAATTTTAAAAAGAGGGATCCAGAAAAACCAGCTTCAATTTCCCGAATTCGGTCCAAATTAACCAAGGTCTGCTTAGAAATTTGCTGAAAGTCGGGACCTAACAATTCTAACAATTCATACAGCCGATAACGGGATTGAAAGACTTGGTCTTGGCTATAAATCATCACTTTCCCTCCTTCAACCCGGGCCATATAGACCTGGTCCGCAGTCAGAACTACTTGTCGGTCTTCCTTGAGGCCCAAGATTGGCTTAGGTTTCCCTTGACCTAAAGTGATTAAGGCAGATTCAATTTCCGAGTCCATTTGCGCCGCATATATGACTGCAAAAGTCTCTGAATATTTGGGCGAAAGTTCTAACTTTACTTGCATCTCCTGCCACCTCCTTTTTCTTGCCTTCCTTCTCTTGACACTTAAATTGTAGACTAAATTTATTTTGTCGTCTCGTTTTTTTGCCTAAGTGGTCAAAAATCGACCCCAAGTTGCAACTAAATCGGCTAAAATAAAAAGCGGAAGAAGCTGAACAACAGTCCAGCTCCTTCCACTCTCGGAAAACTATTTATTTACTTAGGTTATTTACTATGGTTGCGGCGTCCTTTCATTAAGAAGAAACCTCCACCTGCAAGAACTAAGGCGCCTAAGGTAATTCCTAAACCAGTTGATTCACCGGTATTTGGTAAGAAACCACCTTTTTTAAGTAGGTTCACTGGCCAAGTCATATTGCCATTTTCTTTAATGGCAATGGTATCTTCCATACTTGGAAGGTCATAACCTTGAGGTAATTGGGTAATCGCAAATTTATATTCACCGGCTGGCATTTCAAAACTTGCATTACCTTGGGCATCAGTGAGAACCGCTTTGTCACCCACAGTAACTTGTACCCCTTGAACACCATGATCATTTTCGTCTAAAACTTGTACAGTTAAACGACCATTGGCTACCTTAACGGGTGGAACTGACTCAGATGAATCGCCACCAACCCGGCTTAAATTCAAGGGGAAGGTCATGTCTTGGTCTGGATCCACTGCAAACGTAGATTCACTTTGATCAATGGTATAACCTTGAGGTAAATTGCCTATTTTGTATGTATGCTCACCCACTGCAAGGGTAAAGGCAGCGTTACCTTTATCATCAGTTGATACTGTTTGGTCATCCACAGTGACACTTACACCTTTAACCGGTTGGTCTTTTTCATCTAAAATTTGGAAGGTCCATTTACCTGTTTGGGTCGGTTGGTCAGAAGAGCCATCCCCACTTTCCACAGGAGTTAAATTCAATGGGAAAGTCATATCTTGTCCTGGATCAATAGCAAAGGAAGATTCCGCCTCTTCAATCGTATAACCTTTTGGTAGATTAGAGATAGAATACTTGTAATCACCGACTGGTAAAGTAAAAGCAGCTAAGCCTTGGTCATCTGTGGTTAAACTTTGGTCACCGACAGTTACCGTCACACCTTTAACTGGCTTATCGTTTTCATCTAAAATTTGGAAGGTCCATTTACCTTCTTGAGCTGTCGCATCATCACCAGGTGCTTGCGATTGATCATCTTCCGCAGTGGCAGTCAAATTCAATGGGAAGGTCATATCTTGACCCGCTTCCACTGCAATTGAAGGTTCGGTCACATCTAAAGTATAACCTTCAGGAATTTCAGTCACATTATAGTTATAAGTACCTGCGGGTACTTCAAAGACAGCTAAACCACTTGCATCAGTCGTCACCGCTTGTTCACCTAAGGTAACCACGGTATTTGCCACAGGTTGGTCTTTGTCATCTAAAATTTGGAAGGTTAATTTACCTGTCTCAGCAGCCGCTACTTGTTCTGGAGCTGCTTCAGAAGCAACTTCTGAACTAGCTTGAGCTGGGTCCGCAGCTACACCAGGATTAGCTTGACCCTCACTACTTGAAGTTTCCCCATCGGTTTGGCTTTCAGTAGGTGCTGCTTCGATACTTTCACTTACAGCCGCTTCAGAGTTGGCTGCTGGATTCTCAGCTTCATTTGCTGTCCCCGCACCAGCATCTCCGGTTTCACTCTCACTGGAAGCTGCTGATTCAGCCTCGCCGCTCGCAACTTGGTTAAAGTATACATCAAGCTCGGAGACTAATTTAGCTGAAGTATCTTCAGCATCTTGGGCGACTTCAAGGGTAAATGGTAAGTCATATACCACACTACCATCATCGAGTGTATTTAAGGCACCCTTTTGACTGGCATCCGTATAATTACCAGAAGCTTGCCCTTCTGGATCCATGGTTTGTTGAACTTTTTCAGCGGTTACATCTTTATCACTACCGACTAAATCAGCAATGTTATAAAGACGGTAAATATAATTACCAGCTGGCAAGCTTAACTGACCTTCAGATTTATTATCTTTGGTTTGAGACCAAACTACTTCTTGGGTATCTGCATTTAAAATTTGGAATTCTACGTTTCCTTGAACTTCCGGAGCTTGACCCTCTTTTTGAACATAAACTTCAGGTTCTAAATTCACTGCTGCTTGAGCATTAATCATTGGTGTTACGCCGGCTAAAATTGCAAAGCTGGATAAAGTTAATAAGGTTTTATTTACTTTCAACATCTAAATCTCCCCCTTTTTCTTTCTGACCTTAGAATACCATAAATTTTTTCTTTGTGACCAAATCACCAAAGAAGTCACAGATTCTTGAAGAAGCTAATAATTTCTCCATAAAATATTCATAATTGCTATAAATACCATAATAAAGCTATTATTAGCGAAGCATTTTCTCATAAAATATTCATGAATCTTGACAAAATCGTTGATTGGAGATCAAATTTATTATCATTTTTATTATAACAATATTCCTCTAATTACTTGGTCATCTATTTGCCCACACAAGCATCAAAAAAATAAGATTCCATTTTGATTTTATTAACAAAACAACAACCACTTAAAACCCTTGATAATATAAGGTTTTTAAGAAAAATATTTTCAGATAAACCCATATAAAACTAACAGGAACAAGTCACTTTACATGTCACTTTGACACGCAAGAGGAAATTAAATCCCCCCCTTAGGCAAATGGAAATGAAAAGAAATTCCGGATAGTGCAACGTTGCACCATTTTGGGGTATCAGCACTATACTTGATTGCCACTCTCCTAGAATAAGACAACAACAACTTCAACATAAAAAATTAGCCAATAACTTAATAGCTAGTGGCTTTTTATTTTTTAAAATTTTTAATGAAGAGATCACACCGATAAATTCCAAATTGGACGACATCGCCAAATTTGAAAGAAACCATAACATTATTCAATAGCTAGCTTTTAAATCTGAACGTTGTTAGTTTATAAACTAACATTTTGTTTCTTTCCTTAATCTTCTATGGTATAATAAGGTTGTAGGAAATTCCTCCCTACAAGGTTGTTTCATTATCTTTCTCCTTTCTAGCAAAGATACATGTAACTATGTTTCCTTTAATGGGTTAGACATAGAAATACCCCCCTCAGTATGAATTAACATACTCTGGGGGTATTTTTGTGCAATTGTTTAATGGCTAACCTATAAAACTATCTAACTTCATAATGTAAGCGGTTAAATCGAGGTGTATTTGACGTTTAAAAACTAAATCAATATGATTGTTCCATATTAAGGTATAACGTCTTTGCCCCCTATTTATGCAGCATTGGTTGATTTAACTAGCACTATGCAGTCAATGAACATAGTTCATATTATCAATGCCATAACTTTCCCCGTACATTTCAAGAAATGAAACCAAATCAATTACATTAACTATATGTTCTCTTTTCACTATCGTTAATAACTCATTTTTTAAACTTCGTTTTTGACTTTCGTCGGTAGCTTGTAACCCTTGTCGCTCTAAGTCTAAGGCCCGATTTTTTATAAATTTGGAACTCAGCACAGTATGGGGGTCGTAGTAGTCCCCCTTTTTCCAACTAAATTTGATAAATTCTAAACCAAAATACAAAAACAGGGCTAACAGATCACTTCGTGAAGTTAGCCCTAAAACCTAAACCATTAAATCAATTCATTTCTTTATACTCATTTTCTAAGAGACCCATATTTATAATATCCTGATACAAACCATTTCTATAAATAGCCTCTCTATTACGTCCTTCTTCTTTAAACCCTAGTTTTTTATATAAATTAATAGCCTTATCATTAAATGAAAATACTTTTAAATAAACTTTATGCATATTCAATTCATTAAAAGCGTAACTTAATATCAAACTCGTAGAAGATTTTCCGTATCCTCCACCCCAATAATCTTTATTCCCAATATCAATAATCATCTCACAATTTCTGTTTTTAAAATCTATATTAACTAAAGAGATAATCCCAATACTAATTTCCCTAGACTTATCTACAATGATATAACCATGACTATTTTGAGAATTTAAAATCACATTTTTAAAAAAATTTTTTGTATCCTCGAGAGTATAAATATCTAGAAATGGACTAGTCGTTTTCATTACATCAATATTATTTCTCCAAGAATGATATAAATCAATATCACTTTCTTCCACTTTTTTTAAATATAATTTTTCGTTTTCAAACATAATATTCTCCCCTTTTTTAGAAGTGATTCTAACAAACTTAATAATTTTATTCCAATTTCTTGTCTTAAAGTTTGCGTCCTTAACAATCAAACCAAAGTCTAAAAGCACTAGAATGAGAAGTTATAACATCATGGTCTTTGTCTTCTATATGGTATATAGTCAAAACTTAAATCATAAAAAATAAAAATCCATCCCCCTCTAAGCGTTTTAAACTCGATGAGGGGGATGTGCTTTAATATACAAAATAAAACTTAAAAATGTTTATCTATTCTTTTTTAATAATTTACTAATGGTAACTGCAATGAGTATAGGTGCCCCAACAAAGCACATGATCAAAATCACCAAAAACGCGATAAGATAGACAATTGACATAATTTAAAATACCTCCTCCAAAAGTTTTAAAGTGTCAGAAACTCCTACAAGCAAAACTCTTTTAATCTAAATAATTGATATTTCTTTTATAACAGTATACCACCAGGAAGTGCCAGGGACAAATCAAAGCCTTCCGATTTTCCTTTAGAAAATACGATGAATTATATTAGTTATACTAATGGTTTATTAGTCTATCTTAATACTGGGAAGTTATTTGCTCTTATATAAGGACTCTGTCAGCCAAGTCCTTGGTTTAGAATCCCCTCGAATCATCATTATGTTCTCAATAACTTATTACCTCTTAGCAATTTTGGGCTTTTTCCTGGTTCTCAATAACCTAGAAACAATGGCTTATATTTGGAATTTTGCTACTGTCCTCTTCACCTTCTTCATATTGAGGATAAAACCACTAATTCACTAAACTAACTCAACTTTGAGATAATGAAACGAAAGAAACTACCCAATGACACAATACAAGATATTGCCTTGTGATTGTATCGTTTGAGAGGCACATAGAATTAAGAGTTTATGTTTAATCTAAAGTTACATAGTAACCAGCATTAGTGTCATTAATCACATCATCAAACCGTAGCATAAGCATTAGATTGATTCCGTATAGGGAATTATCTACCCAGCGTAAAGTGTCTCGTTGTCTATCAATAAAGCTAGCGTAAGCGTGTAGGTCTCCTACAAAGGCAACTTTATCCCCTACCGCATTACCAATCACTTCATCTGGTAAAACAATTACTTCACGACTTGATAAAGTCCCAAGAACATTATCTAATAGATTATTCTGGTCATATTCGTTATATAAGGTAGTTGACATAACAACTTGAATATCTGTTGTCTTTTGCCCCATTTTCGTATTAATAATATCTTTAATATCTTCTAACCTTGATAGGCTCTCTTGTGGGGCTTTCTTAAGTTGTTCAGCAATGTAGTAGTTCTCAGTATCAATAGTCTTATCAGTCATCATGGAAAGTACAACATCTTCAATAGCGTTATCAGTATCATCTACATCTTCTTGCGAAATTGGCAAGTATCCACGATAGTTTTTGATTTTGTAAGCTACCGTATTAAACTCAATATCCAATTTAGGAGTTGGATCTAATGGAGTAACTTCTTTAAGTGGTTCATTGGATAATGGTAATACTTTAAGGTCTCCCAATGGACTTAGACTATTATAGTGACTGATATAATTGAATAAACGTAACTTGTCTGATTGCTCCAGTGCTGAATTCAATTCGTCTGATACAACAAGACCATTCTCAAAATACAAATTGCTATCTGGTTGTTTAGTGTTAAATGTGACATCTCTCAATAACTTGCTTAAATATGTTCCCATATAAAATACCTCTTTCTATAAATATAAATAAATTGATAAAAAATATTATGAAATTACGCTGGAGAGGGAAAGAATCCCCTCACCTCGGTGTCCCCGTAGGTCTATTTTTATTTAACAGGTGGGGGGTTACTGTTGTTTTGGTAAAATAGCTACTCTTCTCATTTTTGAATGTCTAGGGTCTTCTTTCATCTCGTTGTACATATACTGAGTTACTTTAAAGTCTGAGCCACTATCATAAATATATCCAAGCCGTCCAAGATACAAGTCAATCTTATTCTTAATTTCTTTTAAGCGTTTCAATTCAGCATTGAGTTGTTGCTCGATTGATTGAGCTTTGATTATATTATCAGCGTGTTCTTGTTGTGCCTTACTCATGACCTCTCTCACTTCATCAGTGTTTACTAGATCGTTACGATACTTACCTAAGTCAATATAAGATAGGTCTTCTTCTTCAGATAATTCTTGCTCTAAAGATTTAATTGATTGTCTTAATTCAAATACTCTATGACTGTCTTCTTCTTCTTTTGCAATGGTCAATTGATACTTCATTGAATTAAGCTCTTTCTGCTTAGCCTCTAACATACTGGTATTATCATTGACTTTCTCTAGCATAGCGTTATATTTCTTAGCTTTATCTACAATTAGATTGTAAGCCTCGCTACCCATTAATTCTTGTAAGTCTATATCTATCTGAAAATCGTTTGTCTGTTTCATTATTAATTTCCTTTCTATTATCGTCCGTATCAATATAAATGCTCCTATAAAATGTTAAGTGGTGAATATTAATATGATCATAATGATGTTCTGTCTCCGTTATCACCTCATACCTATCGTAATCAAAAGCTTTAAGATAGTTATCAGCAAAGTGGTGTATGTACTCTTGAGGTGTAACAAGTAATGGGTAAGTAAATTTATGGTACAGTTCTTTGACCTCTTTACCCTCTTTCTTGTATTCCATTAATTTAATAGCCATTTCTTCCATTGCTTGAAATTCTAATTTGCTTAACCTACCTGTAGACATCTTTAATAATCTACATAAATCTCTTTGTTTGGGTACAGTAGCTGAATAGTAATCTCTTATCGTTAAACCTGATTTATCAGTAGGTAATTTCCTCTTGGGTGTTACCTTAGCCAGCTGGATATACTTTAAATAAATAATCTTTCCTAGATCTTTAGGCATAGACTTTATTGCATTTAAAGATTGTTTGTAATAAGTTATTTCTTCATCTGTAGCCTCCTTTTGGTGTCGGCTTATGATTCCCAACGTAAGCAAAGAATGAAGATTGACATTTACAATAAGATTTAAATCTTCAATAAACACACTTCTCAACTATGTGTCTCCTTTCAGTTGAACAAGTCTTTTAATTCATTTTCCAGTTCAATCAATGGGTTATTTTCATCTGGTATATCTACAACATGATTCTGCAAATAGAATTCGTATTCATCTTCTATGTATTCAATCACTTGATATACTTCAATCTCTTTACTTGAAAGATGATTCCGTTTATTCAGTTTCCTGAGCACTTTCAAATCATAGCCAACTTCTTCTAGAAACATGTCTAATTTCTGTTGATACTTATGTATTTGTCGCTTTAATAGTGATTCATTGAAACAAATAATTAACGTTGCAGTTTCTGGATAAACTGCATGTGTAGCTGTATCGTCTACCACATCAGCAATGTGGATAGGGTAAAAGGTTCTTTCTTGATAGAATTTCTTACTACAATTATCCAATTCATAACTTAGTCATCTGATTCTATACGGTAGATCTAAATAAGATTTAATAGCTAATTTTATCTCTTCTGTTTCTTGATTCATTACATAACCACCACCCCCATAAAATGAGAAAAGGACAAATAAGCATGACGCCTATCTGTCCTATGGTTTTTCCATTCGGATATGATTAATTAAATTGATTGACCGTTTCTAGTTTCCTAACTTATATGTTTCCTTAGTCTCAAGTAAATTAGGTTTCCCGTTATTAAACTTTAAAACCACTTCTCCATATTTAGGGCATTTCACTTCTACAGGTTTACCATTGATTAAGATTTCTACTTTATTTTCCATTAGCTACCTCCATATTCTTCAATGTATTCATTGGCTTTACAGTGTATCTATTCAGTTTCTGCATTTGTTCTAATGTTCGATATTTTCGTTCTAACACTAGTAACCTATGCTCCAATTCTGATAACTTTCTATTCAGTTCTTCTGTCATATCATTATCCTTTATGTAATCTTATGAATGTGTTCTATTTGTCCAATCATTGGACAACATCACCTAGCAATTAAGATTTGACTAGCCCGTTACTATCTGAAATTATTATTTTTCCAAATTTTGGAAAAGCTCAACTGATTGTTGGACAACTCTCAATATCAGTTACATTAGAATATAACCACCGCGGTATATTTCTGATTTAACTTCTTTCCGTTATACTCTCCATTTGAGGCAGTATAGTTAGGTACTGTAACTTTAACATCAATCAATTCCTCTACTGTAAAAGTATTGAGGAAACTATAAAATCACTTTTCTAGATTGTATTTCTAATTAAATTTAAATAAAAAACAGATGATTCTTTTTGTATAACTTTTCTCAAAGCATCTACAAATCGAATAATCTGTTATTTTTTCTATTAAATTAAGCTACGTCATCTTCTGTTTCTTCAAACTGACTATTATATAAGTCAGCATAGAAACCATCTACGGCCATCAGTTCTTCATGGTTACCCTGCTCAATGATATTACCTTCATTTAGGACCAGAATCAAATCAGCATTGCGAATGGTTGAAAGTCGGTGGGCAATCACAAAGGAAGTCCGTCCTTGCATCAACTTATCCATAGCTTGTTGGATTAATTCCTCGGTCCGGGTATCCACAGAAGAAGTCGCTTCATCCAAGATTAAAAGCGGTGCATCTTTAATGAGGGCACGGGCAATGGTCAATAATTGCTTTTGGCCGACAGATAGTGAAACAGAATCATCTAAGACCGTATCATAGGCCTCGGGTAACGTATTGATAAAATGATCAATTCCCACTGCCTTACAAGCTTTAATCATGGCTTCATCACTAATCCCACTTTGGTTAAACTTGAGGTTTTGTCGGATAGTCCCCTCAAAGATCCAAGTATCTTGCAAGACCATAGCAAAATAATCATGAATTTCAGCCCGGGGCATCTCTTTAATATCTACCCCATCAATCGAAATCTTGCCGCCATTCACTTCGTAGAACCGCATCAATAAATTAACCAAGGTTGTCTTTCCTGCTCCGGTCGGACCTACAATCGCCACCTTCCGCCCTGGTTTGGCATAGGCCGAGAAGTCATGAATAATGGTTTGGTCTTCATTATAGCCAAACTTAACATGATCAAATTCAACCAAGCCTTGAACTTCACTTAATTGACGTTCCTTGTGACTTTCATCAGTCATTTCAGTTTCATTTAAGAATTCAAAGACCCGTCCCATGGCTGCATTAGCTTGGGCCACTGATTGACCCGCTTGGGCAAGTTGTTGAACTGGTTGGGTAAACATCCGAATATACATCATGAATGCAACAATCACACCCATGGTAGCATCGCCATTAATCACTAGACTCGCCCCCACCACACAGA
This sequence comes from Eremococcus coleocola ACS-139-V-Col8, assembly GCF_000183205.1. Classification (NCBI taxonomy): domain Bacteria; kingdom Bacillati; phylum Bacillota; class Bacilli; order Lactobacillales; family Aerococcaceae; genus Eremococcus; species Eremococcus coleocola. The sequence continues at coordinate 497,693 of NZ_AENN01000015.1, forward strand.
CCAAGACATAACCGAAGTTACTAATAAAGCCCATGATTGGGAAAGCAATCCCTGAGAAGAATTGAGTCTTCCAAACGGCAGATTCTAACCGTTGATTAATGACATTGAATTGATTTTTGGCCTTTTCGACCCCATTATAAGCTAAAACAACATTATGACCAGAATACATTTCCTCGATATGGCCATTAACCTGGGAAAGTTCATTTTGTTGGGCTTTAAAAAAGGACCGAGATTTCTTCATCAAGAGAATTGTTCCACCAAAACCAATCACGACCGTGGCAATCGATACCCAAGTTAAGGTTACATTGGTGCGGAACATCATTATTAAAGAGCCCACCAATAAGGCCACAGACGAAATAATAGAGGCTAAGGATTGGTTAAGTGATACCCCCAAGGTATCCAAGTCATTGGTGACCCGAGACAAGGTATCCCCTTTAGAATGAGAATCAAAATAATTTAAGGGCATCCGGTTAACTTTTTGGCTAATATCATCCCTTAAGTTTTGGGTCAACCGTTGGCTAATCGTTGCCATAATATAAGAGGACCCATAATTAAGGACGGCACCAATTCCATACAACACAGCTAAACCATAGGCAATCTTAGAAATCTTGTCTAAATTCATATTCCCCATGATGCCTTGACCAATTAAATCAGTAATTTCAGAGATACGGTCAGGCCCAATCACAGAAATATAGGCACCAATCACAGAGAAAATAGCGGCCACACCGATTAATATTTTAAAGGGCCCGGTGACATAGGTATTGAGTCCAAGCTTGTTTTCTTTATTCTTAGGCATGGGCGAGTTCCTCCTTACTTAATTGAGAATAGGCAATTTCTTGATACACCTGATTATGGGCCAGTAACTCTTGGTGAGTACCTTGTCCCACCACTTTACCTTGGTCTAAGACTAGAATTAAGTCTGCATCCATAATAGTCGAAATTCGTTGGGCAACAATCAACTTGGTCGTTTGACTGGTTTCATCATTCAAAGCCTGGCGTAAAGTCTTATCAGTCTTATAATCCAGGGCAGAGAAGGAATCATCAAAAATTAAGAATTCTGGTTTACGGGCAATGGCACGAGCAATCGCCAACCGTTGTTTTTGACCTCCAGAGAAGTTAGTCCCTCCCTGACTCACATGAGCTTTTAGTTGGTCCTCTTTATTAAGAACGAAGTCTTTTCCTTGAGCAATATCAAGGGCCTGCCACATTTGGTTTTCATCCAAAGGACTGACTTTGGACTGACCAAAGTCTAGGTTAGAGGCAATATCACCATTAAAGAGAACCGCTGTTTGAGGAATATAACCAATCAAATTATTTAAGTCTTGACGGCTATAGTTACGGACATCCTGACCATCTAAGTAAATATATCCCTGACTTGCATCATAAAAACGGGGCACTAAAGAAATCAAAGTCGACTTACCTGAGCCAGTTGACCCAATAAAGGCAACAGTCTGGCCCGCACTAGCTTGGAAGCTGACATCTTCAATCACTGGATTAGGGGCTCCAGGATAGGTAAAGGAAACATGATCAAATTCAATGGATCCCGCTTGACTAGGGTCACATGCTTTAGGATTTTCCGGGTAAAACAGACTCGCTTTTGTATCTAAGACGGCATTAATCCGGCCGGTAGAAATTAAGGTCCGGGGTAAAATAATAAAAATCGCCGTCATCATCATAAAACCAAAGACTACTTGCATGGCATAAGAAGAAAATACAATCATATCAGAGAAAATACCAACTTTTTCTTGCAAGGCAGCAGCTGAGATTAAGTAGGCCCCAATCCAATAGACAGACAGGGTTAAACCATTGGACACAATCATCATCATGGGTTGCATCAAGCCCATCATCCGGTTAATAAACAAATTCAAACCAGTTAATTGATCATTGGCTTGACTAAACTTATGGTTTTGATAGTCTTCGGCATTGTATGCTCGAATGACCCGCATTCCCAGTAGGGACTCCCGCATAACTCCATTTAATTTATCGGTCAGTTCTTGAACTAATTTTTGCTTGGGGAAAACTAGGGTCATCAGTACAATTAAGATAATCAACATGACACCCACGGCGGCACCAGTAACCATAAGCCACTCAAAATTTTTATCCGCTATTTTGGTCATGGCCCAAACCGCCATCACTGGTCCCCGCACAATAACATTCAAGCCCATCGCAATAAACATTTGTAATTGAACAATATCATTGGTAGTTCGAGTGATTAGCGATGGAACTGAGAAATGTTTGATCTCAGCGGTAGAAAAATCCATCACATGTTCAAAGACATCTCGCCGTAAATCCGAAGCAAACGAGGCTGCTACCCGTCCTGATAAGTAAACCACTACAATAGATAGAACTAGAGATAAGAGCGACAAGCCAATCATTTTGGAACCTGGATCATATAGGTCTTCTACGGCCACCCCTGGGGTTTGTAGTAACTTAGTAATATCTGACATATAATCTGGAATATTCAATTCAATCCCGACACCGAGACCAATGAGTATAACTGCAAGCACAATCATCAGCACTTCTTTAGCTGTCAGTCGTTTAAAGAGACGTATCATTTTGTGTTTCCTCCTTTTGGTCAAGCAAATGATTGACCTTTTCAATATTTTTGGATAACTGGTTGAATACCTTTATCACTTGATCTAACTCAGCTTTTGATATTCCTTCAAAGAGAAAGTTTTCAATCATAAAGGAGAAATCTTTGATAATGGGTAGTTTTTCCTGGCCCAAACCTGTGAGTCTCAGACACTTATAACGTCGGTCCTTGTCATAAGGCACAACCTCAATAAAACCATTCCGCTCCATCCTTTGGACTAATTGACTGGCTACTGACTTAGAAATTTCTAACTCAGCTTCAATGTCTTTTTGGAAAACATCTTCAGCCTGGTGTTGACCTAAATAAGAAACAACATGACCTTGGGGACCATCCAAGTGTTCCAAGTCAAAATTCTTAGCCAGTCGACCGGCTAAATTATCCAAATTTTGGACAATTATCTTAAATTGATTATGGATATTAATCTCTCCTTTTTTATAAATAGTTCTCTAGAAAACTATATTAGTTAGCATGAGAACTATTATAACCTTTTAAAAGAAAAATGCAAGCAGTTTGTATCCAAATTTTTAAATTTGGTAATTATATTATATACAGTTTAAAAAAGTATGGACCACAAAGGTTTGAAATAAGTATTAACATAAAAAAAGACTGTACCAGAATTTAGTACAGTCTAAAAAAAATAAAATATGGTAAACTATCTGACTTGACCCCGCTGATATAAATGATTATATACCTGAAAATCATGGTCATGGAGTTGCTTGGCTGCGTCGGCTAACCAGTTGTTATTACTTATTAAGACACGTCCATGCATAATCGCATCGACATGACCACTAGCCAAGGCATATTCACATAAACCAGGATTATCTAATACCCCACCCCTGTGACATCAATCGAAACAAATTCCTTTATTGCTTTTGTAAAGGCTAATTGATGGTTTTCTCAAATTTCAAAACTAGGCATAATTGGCAACAAACCACCCGTGGAAATATCAAGCGCTGCAACCCCTTGACTTTCTAACCAAGTAGCAAATTCTTGATAATCCGCCAGTGAATTTCCAGACTCATGATAGGCAGAAACCGATAAACGCGTCAAAACTGGTCCAGTAAAGGTTTCTGTAACAGCAGCCAATACCTCTCCTATTCAATATACTTAAAAATCAAAAAGAAAATTTTTAAAAAAAACACCTCATCCTAAGATGAGATGCTAGAAGCCAAAGGCTATATACCGGTGATCGGGGTCGAACCGATACGCCCTCGCGGGCACTGGATTTTGAGTCCAGCGCGTCTGCCAATTCCGCCACACCGGCATGAGAAGTGTTAAAGGCGGTAACCGGATTTGAACCGGTGATCGAGGTTTTGCAGACCCATGCCTTACCACTTGGCTATACCGCCGAATAGATTATATAAAAAAAACTGGGGTAGCTGGATTCGAACCAACGAGTGACGGAGTCAAAGTCCGTTGCCTTACCGCTTGGCTATACCCCAATAATAAAATAGGCGATTGATGGGAATCGAACCCACGAATGTCGGTGCCACAAACCGATGCGTTAACCACTTCGCCACAACCGCCATGATTTAACAGGGACTGTAGGAATCGAACCCACACTAACGGTTTTGGAGACCGTTGTTCTACCGTTAAACTAAGTCCCTATCGTGAGTTGAGAACCGATTCGATCAATTTCCCAATCAAAAATTAATAATGGAGGGAAGAGGATTCGAACCTCTGAACCCGAAGGAGCGGATTTACAGTCCGCCGCGTTTAGCCTCTTCGCTATCCCTCCATATGGCTTTGGACAGAATCGAACTGCCGACACCTTGAGCTTCAATCAAGTGCTCTACCAACTGAGCTACAAAGCCAAAACGGTCCGGACGGGATTTGAACCCGCGATCTCCTGCGTGACAGGCAGGCATGTTAACCCCTACACCACCGGACCATAATATTAAATTAATGGAGGTTAACGGGATCGAACCGCTGACCCTCTGCTTGTAAGGCAGATGCTCTCCCAGCTGAGCTAAACCTCCAGTTGTTGCACTTATAATAGTCCGTACGGGATTCGAACCCGTGTTACCGCCGTGAAAGGGCGGTGTCTTAACCACTTGACCAACGGACCATAATTATATAAAAACGGAGAGTAAGGGATTCGAACCCTTGAGACACCTTTTGGGCGCCTACACGATTTCCAATCGTGCTCCTTCGGCCAGCTCGGACAACTCTCCATGCTGACTTA